>JAFGIJ010000189.1 GCA_016929655.1 Clostridia bacterium | reverse complement strand
CTGAGCAGATATATCTTTGAGACGGATTTCTTTGAAAAAAGGAAAGAAGGATCATTGTCAGTCGATGAAATAAAGGAAGCAATGATTCAGGCCCAGAAGGAAGCCTATGGTGACGGACTTGACGAAAAAGCCCTGCATCCGTATATGTGGGCTTGCAAGACCCATTATTACAATGCAGACAGAAACTTCTACAATTTCCCATATGCATTTGGTTTGTTGTTTGCAAAAGGTCTTTATGCAATGTATATGGAAGAAGGGGATTCCTTCATTGGAAAATATGATAAACTGCTTTATGAAACAGGAAGAAATGATATAAGGGGCGTCCTGGCAACTGTCGGTGTCGATTCAGGTGATATCGGGTTTTGGAGAAAGTCACTGGAGCTCATAAAAGAAGACGTTGATAAATTCTGTGATTTGTAAAAAATAAGTAACGGGCCATCGGATTTCCGGTGGTCTTTTTTTATATTAATTTATAAAAATAGAAAGCAAAAAGAAAGATTTTGACAATACATACGAAAGATGATAGATTGGTTACATCAAAGAACGAGGTGCAATATGTACAATAAAGACTGGGCAAAGGTTGATATTAATACCGTGCCGAATATAATTACCGAAGTACCGGGACCGAAGTCAAAGGAGTACCATGACAGGGCTTCACAGTATATGAAGGGTTATTCAAGCCAGGTCAGGCTTTTTCCAGTAGCCTTTGAAAGTGGGAAAGGGTGCGTTTTAAGTGATGTGGATGGAAATGATTACATAGACTTCTCATCAGGCATATATGTAACCGGCCTTGGACACTGTCATCCCAAGATCAGTGAAGCTGTAGCTCTGTATGCCAATAAGCTGATGAACTGCCATGATTTTACGACTAAGATAAAAATGGACCTGCTTGAGAAACTGGCGGAAGTTACCCAGGGGGACCTGAACGGCATACAGCTTTATGATTCGGGTACTACTGCGGTGGAAGCCGGCTTGAGATGTGCCCGTGCAGCTACAGGTAAATTTGAGTTCATCTCTTTTTGGAGGGATTTCCATGGCAAGACCATGGGTTCGGTAAGTCTTGCAATGGTTGACTCTACACAGGGAATGAGAGCGCCGGGATTTTACCAGGCACCCAGGCCCAATTGTTACAGATGTCCTTTCAAATTGAATTATCCTGAATGTAAATGCCATTGTGTAGACTTCATTGAGGATGTAATTGCTAATGAAACATCCCAGCAGCTGGCTGCGATAGTTCTGGAACCCATACAGGGATGGAATGGTTCTGTGATTCCACCTGATGAATTCATGCCAAGGCTCAGGAAACTTTGCGATAAGTATGGAATACTGCTCTTTGCCGACGAAGTACTGACAGGTATGGCCCGTACAGGGAAAATGTTCTGCATGGAACACTGGGACACGGTTCCGGATATAACCACCATAGGAAAAGGTTTTGGAAATGGATTTCCGGTTACTGCGATGTGTATAAGTGACAAATACAAAGGTGTTGTTGAAAACATAAGTGCTTCCTCAAGTTATGGAGGAAATCCCATGGCCTGTGCCGCTGCACTGGCATCGCTTGAGGTAATTGAAGAAGAGAATCTTTGTGAACGTTCTGAACACCTAGGTAATATAATGCTTGAAAGAATGAAAAAAATTAAATCAGACCATCCCATTGTAGGGGACGTACGTGGTAAAGGCTGTTTGCTTGCCATAGAGCTTGTCAAGGATAAGAGAACAAAAGAAGCCTTTGAAGAAGCCGGTAAATTGGTTTATCAAAAAGCCTTTGAAAAAGGCCTGGCATGGGTGCCTTCCAAATCAACCCTCAGACTTTCGCCACCACTGATAATGGAGGATGAGATGGCACTCAAGGGACTTGACATCATCGATGAAGCAATCGGGGAAGTTGAAAGAGATTTATTATAGGTGAAGATATGAAAACACTGAATGCTGCTGTAATTGGCTATGGCTTCATGGGAAAAACACATATTTATGGATACAGGACAATTCCATTGTATTACAGAGATCTTCCTTACAGGATAAACCTGGCATCCATATGTTCCGGTTCATACGAAAATGCGCAAAAGACCCGGGAAGAACTAGGTTTTGACAAGGCAGTTCGAACATCGAAGGAGATTTTTGAAGATCCATCCATTGATATTGTAAACATTTGCACACCGAATCACCTGCATTATGAACAATTGAAAATGGCAATAGAAAATGGTAAGCACATTTACTGTGACAAACCTCTTACTGTAACTGCAGATGAGGCCCGCGAAATTGCTGAATCTGCAGGTAAAAAAGGGATTGTTACGCAGGTTGCATTCAACTATAGATTCCTTCCACCGATGCTAAGGGCAAAACAGCTCATCGAAGAAGGTAAAATAGGAAAACCTCTGTCATTTCGTACAGAATATCTCCACTCGGGGTCTCTGGACCCTGACAAGGCACCGGGTTGGAAACAGCAGGGTAAGTTCGGAGGCGGAGTTATAGTAGATCTTGGCTCACACGTAATTGACCTTATGTATTATCTGCTTGGAGAATATCAATCCCTGATAGCTGATTCAACAATCCTGTATCCCAAAAGAAAGGACAAATCGGGCAATACGATTATAATTGATGCAGAGGACTCATTCATGATGATGGTTAGGATGAAAAACGGCAGCAAAGGAATCATAGAAGCATCAAAGATTGCAACAGGAACAGATGATGAGCTGAGATTTGAGATACATGGCGACAAAGGTGCCCTGAAATTCAATTTAATGCAGCCCAATTATCTTGAGTATTTTTCCAATGATGATTCAGATATGCCATATGGTGGAGACAGGGGTTTTAAAAACATCGCTTGCATTCAAAAATATGAGTTTCCCGCAGGAGGGTTTCCAAGTCCGAAGAACTCAATAGGATGGCTTCGGGGACATGTACACAGTCTTTATAAATTCACTGAAAGTGTTTATAGTGGAAAACCTGCATCGCCTGATTTTTATGAAGGGGCATATATACAAAAGGTTATGGCCAGGACTGCACATTCAGCCCGGACGGAAGCATGGGTTGAGGTATAGGTCGTATGGATACAACAGTAAGAAGAAAAGAAATACTTGATATAATCTCTATGGATGGTAAAGCCAGGGTTGCCAATCTAAGCGAACGTTTTGAAACGTCAGTTGTTACTATACGCAATGACCTTGCTGAACTTGAAAAAGAGGGCTTGCTTGAAAGAGTTCACGGCGGAGCAGTAGGTACATATAAGTCGTATTTGTCTCTTTCATTCAATGACAGGCTGAATGTCAACCTTGATGCCAAGGAAAGGATTGCAGCAGGTCTTGAAAAAATGGTTTCTCCCGGAGATACAATGATATTCAATGCCGGATCCACAAGTCTTTTATCGGCACGAAGATGTTTTTCAAAGGCGGGGATATCCATTGTTACAAATTCCATAGTAATTGCCGGAGAAGCACGGATGAACAAGGTTGAAAGAGTTATTCTTCTTGGAGGAATGCTGGACGGAGAATACCAATTCACATATGGTGATGATACAATAAATCATGTGAACAAATACATGGCAGACAAACTTATTATGTCAATCGATGGAATCAGTGCTTCGGGAGGAATTACAACCCATCATTACAGCGAAGTTGAAGTGACCAAAGCCATGATGG
>JAFGIJ010000188.1 GCA_016929655.1 Clostridia bacterium | reverse complement strand
GCCATCAAAACTTCAGTCTGAACCTCGGGTTTGCTCATAATTACCAATCGGTCATTCTTTCTTATCACAGTATTGCCTTTTGGAACAATTACACCCTCTCCGCGCAGTATGCAGCAAATGATTGAATCCGACGGAAAATTAATTTTGTGTATCTCCTTATTGTTTATCGGATGATTTTCGGCTACATCCACTTCCATGAATGCAACCTTTCCGTTGCCGATGGATGTCAGGTTCTGGATATCATCAACCACTGCCCTTTGTTCAATTAGTGATGAAATAATATAGGTTGTACTTATAACTGTATCTACTCCGAGTTTTTTGAATATTTCAATATTGTCCGGATTATTGACCACGGCAAATGTTTTCTTTATTCCATAGATTTTCTCTGCTATCTGGCAGATGACCAGGTTATCCGGATCATTGTTTGTCAATGCTATGACCATATCTGCATAAGCTATACCTGACTCTTCGAGCATAAATGGTTTTGAGCCATCACCTACTACAACCGTTGCCTTGAAGGTATGGGAAAGCTTCCTGCAGAATTCCTCATCCTGATTGATTACCGTCAGATTGTATCCCTTGGATATGAATGCCTTAATAAGGAAGTATACTTCCCTGCCTCCGCCTACAATGAATATATTCATGTCAATCACCGTTCTCCATTATTATTCTGTAGAATTCCATTGAAGACAGCGCAGTCGGGGAAATAGTGTCAATGCCCAATTCAGCATAAACCTTTTCCTTGGCAGGTTCAGTCAGTCTTGCTATGACCTTGGGAACATTGAAGAAGCTCTTGGCAATCTGCGCTATCATTATGTTTGTATTGTCGTGGTTTGTGGTTGCTACAAGCACATCTGCGTTCATAATCTTTGCATTTCTCAGTGTTTCTATTTCCGACGCATCTGCCACAATCGTAAATCCACTGTAGGATGATCCCAGCCGGTCAAAGGCTTCTTCCTTTTTGTCTATGACTACCACGCTGTTCTGTTTTGACTCCGAAAGGGTGGATGCAAGATAAGCCCCAAGCCTTCCGCAGCCAATGATTATTATGTATTTACCTTCGCTGTTTTCCCTCTTCATTTTTTATTCCCTTCCGGTTTTTCGGTCAATGTCTTTCCCAGGTCAGCATCCTCCTTCGAAAATCCATCAATGACTGTTCTGGTCAGATTATTGTTTGCGGCTTTGTGGGTTGGATCCAGTGCTATTGCAGCCCTGTAATGCTGCTGTGCTTTAAGTACATCACCGTTCATTTCAGAAATTACTCCAAGAAGATTATGTGGCTCAGGTGAATCGAGATCCAATCCCATTGCCTTTTTTAAATAAATGACTGCTTTATCAATATCCTTTGACAGTATGCACGACTTTGCAAACTCCAGTGTTTCAGGAAAAGTTTCTATGGTTGATTCGTCCAACAGTTTCCTATCAAGAACGCTTTTAATAATTCTTCGTATCTCGTCAGGAGTGAAGGGTTTGCTTATAAAGTCTATGGCTCCTAGTTTCATGGCCTCCACAGCACGTTCCACCGTGCCATAAGCAGTCATCATTACTACATCGATTTGTATACCATTGTCCCTCAGCATCCTAAGCAGTTCAAGTCCTGATATTCCAGGCATTTTAATATCAATCAGGGCAACATCGTATACGGATTCTTTCAGTTTTGAATATCCCTCTTCGCCATTTACTGCAATGTCTACTTCATAAGCACTCTCCTGAAGACAATTCCTCACAAGGGTTCTGATGTTTTTTTCATCATCAATCACAAGAATTTTTTTCATGTCCATCATTGACCTCCTAAATGTATTTTTTTATAGTTCCAAGCAATGCAGAAGGTTCGAATGGTTTTGTTATATAATCCAACGCCCCGCATTCCCTGGCTTTTTCTATGTCTTCCTTACGGCACCTTGCACTGAAGACAACTATAGGTATTTCCTCTGTCTCAGGATTTTCCCTCAGTGCCCGGCATACCAGATACCCATCCATATCCGGAAGTATCAGATCCAAAAGAATAAGATCAGGTTTTCTATCCTTCGCCATGGAAATTCCCTTCAAACCTTCATCAGACTCGATTACAATGTACTCATGGCCACTCAGGTACATTGACACTGATCTTCGGATATTTTTTTCATCATCTATTACAAGAATCGTTTTCATAAGTTCCTCCCTAGGCCTTGTTCATGGTGAAAATAAATGTCGAACCCTCTCCGGGAACGCTTTCCACCCATATGTCACCGCCATGTGCCTTGACGATTTCCTTTGATATAGCCAACCCCAGGCCAGCTGACCCCTGTCCGCTTCCATCCTGGACAAATTTATCAAATATCTTTTTCTGCATGTTTTCCTTGATTCCCTTCCCATTGTCCTTAACGGATATAATCAGCTTGTTATATGCTTCCTTTGCTGATATTTCTATCCTGCCACTGCCGTCTTTAGGAATATATCTCAGTGCGTTCCCGACAAGATTAGTTACAACCCAGGTAACTTTGTTTACATCAACCCTGAAATCACTGATATTCTCAGGTATGTCCTTTACTATCTCAGCTCCGATTTCCTCTGCCTGCAGCCTGAAGGTGTTGACTATATATTCTGCAAGTTTATTTATGTTGTAATCCTGAAGTTCCATCTGCATCTTGCCTGACTCAAGTTTTGAAAGGTCGAGAAGCTCACCTACCATTTTATTTAGTCTTTCGGAATCTTCCTTGATGACCTCAACCATCTCCTTTTGTTCATCAGTAAGGGTACCTGGAATCTCTTCAAGCAACAATCCGACTCCCATTGTTATGGATGTAAGAGGTGTTCTAAATTCATGGGACACCGTTGAAATGAAATCAGATTTCATTGCATCCACTTCCTTGAATTCAGTTACATCTTTTATTAGGGCAACTGCTCCTATGTCATCTGAATCCGGCATTCTTATGGGTCGCACATTTACAGCATAATACTCAATGCCATCTTCTCCCTGGACCTCAATTTCCTCTGATTTCTTTGCCTTCCAGCCCTCTTTTCTTTCCCTGACATCCTTGAATAACCCAAATAATTTCTTGTTGTCAATTATTTCCAGCAGATGCCTGCCTGCAGTATCTTTTTCCGAGACCTTGAAAATCATCTCAGCTCTTCTGTTTATCAGGGTTACCCGGTAGTCAACATCTGTTACGATAATCCCATCACCTATGCTGTTTACAATGGCATCAGATTTATTTTTTTCCTCAAGCATCTTATTGATGTTCATTTCATCATAGCTGACCAGTTTGTCCGCCATGGTGTTGAATTCCCTTGCAAGCTGGGCAATTTCATCATCTCCTGAAATATCCAGCTGTTGGTTATAATTCCCTTCGGAGATGCGTTTTGTCCTGTCTATGAAATCATAAAGAGGCCTTACGATATTCCTTGAAAGATAATTGACAAGCATGAGTCCTATTATAACCGCCACAAAAGAAATAACTGCCGTGGATATGGTAGCCTGTTTGGCAACTTTTAGTGAACTGTCCTTTCTTTCAACCATACTGTTTTGGTTCAAAGCCAGCAATTCACGGCACGCTTCCTTTGTACTCTCGAACAAAGGCAATATATCTGTGTAGTAATAATCGTAGAGTTCAGCCTGGTCATTATTCCTGTCAAGCATTATCAAACGGGTAAAACTTGTTATATACTCAGTATATTTTTCATTGATCTTTTGAAGGATTTCTTCTTCGCCCTCTTCAGTGACATTATCTTCAGCCCTTGAAAGCCACCCGAGGAATATCTTATTGTTTTCATTGAATGCAGATACTGTTTCATCGCTTTTTGCGAACATATGCTCCAGCTCAGCACTGTCCTGACGTTCGATTGCAACTATCATATACTGAGCTGCTTCAATACTCCTGTAATTGGATTCCATGATGCTGTCAATAGATTCACTAAGTCTGTTGAAATTGATTATTGACCATATGTTGCTGGAAGCAAATATGACAAGAATAAGCAGAAACGATGTAAAAAGATTGTAGCGTAAGCTCTTTTTCATAATTTTTTGTGAAAATAAAAACCACGGAGCTTCCGTGGTCATTAATCACAGTCTCCTCTTTCTACGCCTACGAGGTTAGCTGACGGGCTCGGAATGAAAGAGTTTTCCTATTCATTTCTGAAATTCGCCCCAATTAGTGGTTCCCCCGCTCCTAAGGATTAAGCGTTATTATTTCACCACAATTATAGCACTTGGGTGATATCTGTCAACTCTGTATTAGAACCAAATCCGTTTATAGTTATCAATGTTATCTTATTTCATTTATTGTTTCAAACAGTGTTTTGGTATTCTCGTAAGGAAATCCATCATCTACTTCTATGTAGAACCAGCCTCCGCCGTTCTTTATATCGAATATTTCAGCTGTTTCAATAACTTTTTCCCTGAGTTGTTCAGGTGAGCTGAAATTCATTGTTTCTCCTCTGAAGTGAAGTGATATGGCTATCTTCTTCTTTTTCAGAAAGTTTGCCAATTCAGGAAGATTGTAAGCTGTAAGCTGTGGCCAGTATGAGTCTATTCCCATGTCAGCAATTTCATCCATAAGCTCCATGTTGGCTCCGCAGGAATGAAAATGAATTTTTTTCCCGGCTGCCTTTACCTTGTTTATCATCCTGAGGTATCTGGGTTTCAGGAATCTTTTGAATATTTCAGGTGAAATCAGCAGCCCTGTCTGGGTACCGAAATCATCTCCAAAGGCAACGCAGTCCACATCTGCAGCAATAAGATTGTCAATTCCCTGCATATAGTAATCTGTAATCATGTCTGCAAG
>JAFGIJ010000187.1 GCA_016929655.1 Clostridia bacterium | reverse complement strand
GTGGCAAGCGGAATGGACGGAGCCATCCTTGACCCGATGGATAATAAGCTTATGACATTTTTATATGCCGCTGAAGCCCTGATGGGGCATGATGATTTCTGCATGGATTATCTCACAGCCTTCAGGGAAGGTAAACTTGATGGCTATGATCCAAAAGAATAAGTGAAAAATTGAAAAGAAAATGAAACCGGCTGATAAAACAGCCGGTTTTTTTGCTTCGTACAAACCATCCTACGGATAACATGACCGCTTGTTGTTTGATCTTATATTTTATCGGTCTTTTTCAGATAAAGGAACCAGTAAATCATTCCGACAAAGACAGCTCCACCAATTATGTTGCCTAGTGTGACTGAAATTAAATTATGGCTTATGAAGGTTCCCCAGTTGAGGGCATCAAGTTTAGCCTGGGTAAGCCCTGCATCAATGGCTGCCTGCGCGTAAGCAGGATTGGCCTTGGCCATGATTCCTGCAGGAATATAATACATATTTGCAACACTGTGCTCAAAACCTGAGGTTATGAAAAGCCAGATAGGGAAGAATATGGCGAGAATTTTACCGGATATTGTTTTTGCACCTGCTGCCATCCATACTGCAAGACACACCAACCAGTTACAAAGGATGCCCAGTATAAAACCCTGTGAAAAAGTAAGACCAACTTTATATGAGGCTATCTTGATAGTGGTAGCTGCAAGAAGGTTACCGCTTGCATTGAGCTGACCGGATTTAACTATTAAAAATGCAATCAGAACTGAACCGATGAAATTGCCGATGTATACAAACAGCCAGTTTTTAAGCATACCGGACAGTTTTGCTTTTCTATCAAGAACAGCCATTAACATTAGGTTGTTTCCCGTGAAAAGTTCGGCACCTGCTACTATTACCAGCATAAGGCCCGTTCCAAATAGTGCCCCGGCGAGTGTTTTTCCAAGCCCATATGTGCCGGGATCAGCCCAGAGATTGTAGGCTGCATAGTTTGAACCTTCACTTGCAAAAGCAATGAAAGCTCCTGCAAGCAATCCAAGAACGATCATTTTCACGATGGTAAGAGAAGCTTTCTTTACTCCGCTGGTTACGATTGCCTCTGCAATTTCAGATGGTGTCAGATAATATTTGTTATCCACTGTGTCCTCCTGGTGTTTTATTTGGGAAAAGCTTAACCCAATTATTGACATGATAACACATTTTACATATTGGTCAAAAGGGATATATCATACTGTATCAGTTGAAAATTTGATATAATTGAAACAAACACAAGTAAGGGGGACATGCCATGAACTGTACTGCGGCTATAGAGGAAAGAAGGTCAATCAGAAAATTTTCACGACGTGAAATAAGCATGGATTCCCTAAAAGAGATTATTAGGTGCGGGGGGCTGGCTGCCAGCGGGATGAATGTTCAGCCTATAAAATATATCATAGCCACAGGTATAAAAGCAGATGAAATTTTTCCCCATACCAGATGGGCAGGTTACCTGAAAGGCAAGGGGTCCCCGACTTTCGAAGAGAGACCATATGCTTTTATACTGGTGCTCAATGACAATAATCTCAGAAAGAGCGGGTATGAGCTTGATGCAGGAGCTGCAGTCCAGAATATATTGCTATCCGCGGTTTCCATGGGTCTTGGAACATGTTGGCTTGGTGCGATAGATTATGAAGACATTACCGTAATTGCCCAAATCCCGGATGATTATAAACTTATTTGTGCAATTGCAGTCGGATATCCGGCACAAAAGAGCATTTCAGAGCCGTCAAAAGGGGACATAAAGTACTATCTTGATGAAAAAGGTGTACTTCATGTTCCCAAACGAAACCCGGATGAAATTATCTTGAAAATTTATTGATCAGGTAATCACAGTAATAGCCTGCATCAAAATCCTCTTTACATGCAAACCTGATGATTTCCTTTGGTTTTAGTAATTTTCCGTGACGATGCACATTTTCTGTCATCCATGCATTGATCCTTGTTAAGTCTCCTTTTTCTATATCACCTTTATAATCAATGGTCTTGGCCATGGATGCAGTAAGCTGGGATGAAAGTGCACTTCCAAGGGCATAAGTGGGGAAGTATCCGAACATACCCTCGGACCAATGTACATCCTGAAGAACACCTCTGGTGTCGTCAGGAGGAGTAATTCCAAGATATTCCCGGTATTTTTCATTCCATAGTCCTGGAAGTTCACTGACATTTACATCTCCGTTGAATAGCATTCTTTCTATTTCGTACCGGACCATTACATGAAGGCTGTAGGTCAGTTCGTCTGCTTCTGTCCTGATAAGCGTTGCCTCGGGTTTGTTAACTGCATAGTATAGTTCATCCAGACTTACATCACCAAGCTGCTCAGGAAAGAGTTCCATCATTTTGGGATAAAGGAAAGTGATAAATTCACGTGAGCGACCCACAATATTTTCGTAGAAGCGGGATTGCGATTCATGGAACCCAAGGGAGGCACCATCATCCAGTCCGGTGAACATAAGCTCATCAGCTGTATTCAGTTCATATGTTGCATGACCTGCCTCATGGATTGTGCTGTACAG
>JAFGIJ010000033.1 GCA_016929655.1 Clostridia bacterium | reverse complement strand
ACCATCAAGACTGCCGCAAAGGCACTTAAAAACGGAGAAATCAGTCCGGTTGAGCTGTTGAAAAAATTCTATGAAAGAATAGATGAAACAGACGGCACAATCGAAGCATACATTTCCCTGAGCAGGGAAAAGGCAATGGAACAGGCTGTTAAAGCTTCCGGAATGTTTGGTAATGGAACCTCACCTCTTGCCGGTATACCAATGGCAATCAAGGACAATATGTGCACTGCAGGTACAAAGACTACATGCGGATCAAAGATACTCGGTAATTTCATACCACCATATACAGCAACAGCCGTCAGGAAACTTGAAGATGCCGGAGCGGTTATGCTGGGGAAACTAAATCTGGACGAATTTGCAATGGGCGGCTCCACTGAAAATTCATATTATAAAAAAACCAAAAACCCATGGAACATAAAAATGGTTCCCGGGGGGTCTTCCGGTGGTTCTGCGGCAGCAGTTGCTTCAGGTCAGGCGATTTTCGCACTAGGTTCAGATACCGGTGGCTCAATCAGACAACCGGCGGCTTTTTGCGGAGTCGTTGGTCTTAAGCCAACCTATGGAACTGTATCAAGATATGGCCTTGTGGCATTTGCATCAAGCCTTGACCAGATAGGTCCGATTACAAAGACAGTCGAAGACAGCGCCATTGTCCTCAATGCAATTGCCGGAAGGGACCTTCGCGATTCAACAAGCATTGATACAGGGATATATGACTATACCGAAGGAATCGGTGAAAGTCCCAAAGGTATGAAGGCCTGTATACCGGTTCAATATATGTCCGAAGGAGTAGCACCTGAAGTCCGCAGCAAAGTGCAGAAGGCAATTGAGTATTATGAAAGCATAGGGGTCAAGTGTGAGGAAACTTCCCTTGATCTGGCAGATTATGCAATAGCTGCCTATTACATTATATCTTCTGCTGAAGCCAGTTCCAATCTGGCAAGATATGACGGAATCAAATATGGATATAGAAGTGAAAACTTCAACAACCTTTCCGACCTTTATAAAAATTCACGGAGTGAAGGCTTCGGCGATGAAGTAAAAAGAAGAATAATGCTTGGAACATATGCACTTAGTTCCGGGTATTATGATGCATACTATAAAAAAGCCCTGAAGGTCAGGACCCTTATAAAAGAGGAGTTCAACAAACTTTTTAAGAAATATGATTTCATCATAGGTCCTACAGCACCCACAACAGCATACCCCCTTGGAGAAAAAGCAGGGAATCCCCTTGAAATGTACCTTGGAGATGTCTTTACGGTTTCCGTGAATATAGCAGGATTGCCTGCAATATCGGTTCCCTGTGGACTTGATGAAAGCGGGCTGCCGATCGGAATGCAGCTGATAGGAAGGGCCTGCGGCGAAAAAACTATTCTGAAGGCGGCAAATGCCTACGAAATGGGAAATCCTTTCCCCATGGCAGACGAGGTGACCCATGGATTATGAAATAGTCATAGGGCTTGAAATTCATGTTGAACTTTCTACAAAATCAAAGATGTTCTGCGGTTGTACCACTGAATTCGGCGGGGATATAAACACACACTGCTGTCCGGTATGCACATCCATGCCCGGAACACTCCCGGTAATGAACAAAAAGGCAGTGGAATATGCGGCAAAGGCAGGCCTTGCAATGAACTGCAGTATTGCCAATTATTCCAAGATGGACAGAAAAAACTATTTTTATCCCGACCTTCCAAAGGCATATCAGATATCGCAGTTTGACCTTCCTATATGCAAGAGAGGTTATGTTGACATAGAAACCGAAGGCATTTCAAAAAGAATAGGTATAACCAGAATACATATGGAAGAGGATGCCGGAAAGCTTCTGCATGACCAGTGGGGCAAAGGAACATTGGTTGACTACAACAGATGCGGTGTCCCTCTTATAGAGATAGTCAGTGAGCCGGATATGCGCTCACCTCAGGAAGCAAAAGATTTTGCTGAAAAAGTAAGGTCTATCCTTCAATATGTAGGTGTATCAGACTGCAAGATGCAGGAGGGATCACTTCGCGCAGATGTAAACCTGTCGGTCAGACCCACAGGAAGCAGTGTATTGGGGACGAGAACTGAAATGAAAAACTTGAATTCATTCAGGTCAATTCTCCGCGCAGCAGAATCAGAAGCAAAAAGACAGATCGATCTCATTGAATCCGGTGGGATAGTTGTACAGGAAACAAGACGATGGGATGATGATGCAGGTAAAAGTTATTCAATGAGAAGCAAGGAAGAAGCACACGACTACAGATATTTTCCGGAACCTGATCTTGTGCCAATCGAGTTATCTGACAGTATTATAGAAGAGTACAAAAAATCATTGCCTGAAATGCCATGGGATAGATTCAGGAGATACACAGAAGAGCTGGGCATACCCGGTTATGACGCATCATTGATTACTGTTTCAGTAAAGACGGCAGATTTCTTTGACAGGGCTGTGGAATCAGGAGCAGACCCAAAAACAGCCTCAAACTGGATCATGGGCGACTTGATGAAGCTTATGAAGGAAATTGACACAGAAGAAATACCCTTCGACGGGAGCGGTCTTTCTGAGCTGATAGCATTGATAGAAAAAGGAATAATAAGTAATAATATAGGTAAGACTGTTTTTGAGGAAATGTTCAGAACCGGAAAAGCTGCCGGTGATATAGTCAGGGAAAAGGGGCTTGAGATTGTCAGTGATGAAAGTGCCCTTGAAGAAATAGTGGAAAAAGTAATAGATGAAAATCCTAAATCCGTTGCTGATTTTCTTGCAGGAAAAGAAAAGGCAGTTGGTTTTATAATGGGCCAGGTAATGAAGGAAACCAAGGGCAAGGCAAATCCTCAGATGATCAACGGAATAATAAGGAAAAAACTCGAAGCATTGAAAAATATGTAACCATAATGTAACATATCTTTTCTTGTTAATAAAATAATGTTTATATATAATGATTAGGCGTTTTGCGGAAATGGAGATAGAACAATGGGTTTTCTAGAGAATATGATTGAAAAGGCGAAAGCCGACAGGAAGATAATAGTACTGCCTGAGACAACGGATTTAAGAATCATCAAGGCAGCAGCTGATGTCAATGAAAAGAACATTGCGGATATAATTCTTATAGGTGACGGTCAGCAGATAACCGCGGATGCAAAGGCAAACGGACTGGATATTTCAAAATCCCGGATAATAGAAATAAATAAATTTGAAAAATTCAATGAATTTGTAGATAAGCTTGTTGAACTCAGAAAGCACAAGGGAATGACTGAGGAAATGGCAATTGAACTCATGAAGAATCCCCTGGTATTCGGTATCATGCTGGTGAAGATGAAAATGGCTGATGGTATGGTTGCCGGTGCAATCAATTCAACTGCCAATACACTGAGACCGGCTCTTCAGATTCTTAAGACCGCTCCCGGTACAAAACTGGTTTCTTCTTTCTTTATAATGGTGGTTCCTGACTGTGAATATGGTGACAAAGGAACCTTTGCATTCGGTGACTGTGGATTGATTGAAAATCCCGATACAGAACAACTGGCCGAAATAGCCATATCAACAGCCGCATCATTCAAAAGCCTGGTGGGAACAGAACCGGTTGTTGGTATGCTGTCATACTCCACCTATGGAAGTGCACAGAGTGAACTGACTGACAAAGTGGTAACTGCCACAAAGCTGGCAAAGGAAAAAGCTCCATCACTTGCAATTGACGGAGAGTTCCAGCTCGATGCTGCAATTGTTGAGTCTGTGGGTAAAAGCAAAGCTCCCGGCAGCAAATATGCAGGCAAAGCGAATGTTCTCATATTCCCGGACTTGAATGCCGGTAACATTGGGTATAAACTTACACAGCGGCTGGCCAAGGCTGAAGCCTATGGACCATTGCTTCAGGGAATAGCAAGCCCGGTAAATGACCTTTCAAGGGGATGCAGCGCAGAAGATATAACAGGTGTGGTTGCCATTACAGCTGTTCAGGCGCAGAATTTGGGGAAATAATAAATGATGGTATTGGTTATCAATGCTGGCAGTTCATCATTGAAGTATCAGCTGATTGATATTTCACAGCAAAAACTGCTGGCCAAGGGAATGTGTGAACGCATAGGGTTTGAAGATAGCATCCACACATATTCCAAGGCTGATGGGTTCCGTGAAGAAACCGTTTTGGCACTCCACAATCAGGTTGAGTCAATTGATGCCATGCTTAAAATGCTTACAGACCCTGAAAAAGGTGTTATTTCATCAATGAATGAAATAAAAGCAATCGGGCATAGAATAGTGCATGGCGGTGAAGCATTCAACCAGTCCATGTTGATTGACAATGAGGTTCTTGAAGTACTGCGTCAATGCATAGACCTGGCACCCATCCACAATCCCGCAAACATCATGGGGATAGAGGCCTGCCGGCAGGAAATGCCTGATATCCCTATGGTTGGAGTATTTGATACTGCTTTTCATCAAACAATGGAGCCCAAGGCTTTTATATATGCTATTCCATATGAAATGTATAAAAAGCACGGAATCAGAAAATACGGATTCCATGGTACTAGTCATAAATATGTAATGAAACGTGCTGCTGCTATGCTTGGCAGACCTGTTGAAGAACTAAAACTTGTGTCGTGTCATCTTGGAAACGGAGCCAGTATATGTGCAATTGAATACGGTAAATCAATTGACACCAGCATGGGATTTACTCCATTGTCCGGACTTGCCATGGGGACCAGAAGCGGAACAATAGATCCGGCTCTGATATCCTTCATTATGGACAAGGAAGGAATGACCATTGAAGAAACCAATACATATTTGAACAGGAAGTCAGGTGTCCTTGGTATATCAGGCATAAGCAGTGATTTCCGTGACTTGCTCAAGGCTTCAGGCAATGGTAATGTAAGGGCAAAACTTGCCATCGATGTATTCGCATACAGGGTAAAAAAATACGTTGCAGAGTATATCGGAATCATGAATGGTGTTGATGCAATAATATTCACGGCAGGTATCGGTGAGAACAACAGTCTGGTAAGAAAGCTTGTTACAGACAATATGGATTATGCAGGCATAAAATGTGATCCGGCGAAGAATATATCTGATACAGGAAAAGAAATGGATATAAGTACGGATGATTCACCGGTGAAAATACTTGTTATCCCTACCAATGAAGAAATGGAAATTGCACTTGAAGTAGAGAGGGTGCTTACTGAAAACAAAACCACGCAAAGGGCTTAGCAAGAGCTCGGATTTCCATTGAACTACTTTTCAGTTAACATCCTGACAAGCTTTTTGGAGACTCTTTTAATTTCTTGACATAGATATATGGCAATCGTATAATATCATTTGACGGTTTTGGAAAGGAGACAACGATATGCGTATCGATATCACCGAAATTGCCGGAATGAACGGTGCGTATATAAGTGTTGAGAAGGATATTCCTTCATCCGAACTAATATCCGGTAAAAGCGATGTGACACTTGGTGAAAGTATACACATCGATTTGAAAATTGAATATATTGAAGGAATGATTATCGTTTCCGGAGTTGTATCCGGAACATACCATGCTGTTTGCGGCAGATGCCTTGCAGATATTGATGAGAAATTCAATATTGAGTTACATGAAAATTTCATGCATGCATCAGATACCAATAATGACAGTGATGATTATAATTACGAAGGTTGGCACATAGATCTTGCTTCCCCGCTGATTGACAATATACTGCTTGATTTACCAAGTGTGATGTTGTGCCGGGAAGACTGCAGGGGATTGTGCATCAGCTGTGGGAAAAACCTGAACGATGGAGATTGTTCATGTGACCTCAGTGACCATGGTATAAATTTACAGATGGAGAAATTGAAGGATTTTTTCGACTAATAAGACGGGAGGTGTTATAAATGGCAGTACCAAAAAGAAAAACGTCAAAAACCAGAAGAGATACAAGAAGGGCTCATTACAAGCTTGAAGCTCCTGATCTGGTAAGATGTCCACAGTGCAATACTTTGAAAGAACAGCACAAGGTATGCAAGGAATGCGGTTATTATAAGGGAAAAGAAGTTGTAGCAAAAGCTGCTGAATAGCTGATAAAAAAGACAGCGCAAGGCTGTCTTTTTATTTCTTGAAAAATGATTGCAGTTGGATTTTAATTCATTTGAATCGGGATGTGTTTGCAGTGAAGGATGAAAAAAGAATACAGGATGTTGAATTTGAGAGCATAGCCTGGGAAGCAGGACTTGAACCTGGTGATTACATTCTGTCCATGAACGGAAAAAGCATCAAGGATATTTTTGATTACCAATTTCTTATGGATTCATCAAAGGTCAGGCTTAGGGTGAAAAAACAGAACGGTCACTTTGAACGCATAAAAATCATAAAGGACAAGTATGAGGATATCGGCCTTGTTTTCCATGATGAACTTATGGGCAATGAAAAAAGCTGCACAAATAAGTGTATTTTCTGTTTCATAGACCAGCTTCCTTCCGGTATGAGAACCTCTGTCTATTATAAGGATGATGATGCACGGCTTTCCATGCTGCATGGTAATTATGTCACACTTACAAACACCACTATGTCAGAACTGAAGAGGCTGGCAAAACGCAACATATCACCCATAAATATTTCTGTCCATACAGTGAATCCGCAATTGAGAATCAAAATGATGACAAACCGTTTTGCCGGTGACATCATGGAAAAAATTGCTTTTCTTTCAAAAAAGAACATTACAATGAATTGTCAGGTTGTTCTTGTAAGAGGATACAATGATGGTGGGGAACTTGAAAAAACCATAAGGACGCTGTATGAATACCATCCGGCAGTCAACAGTCTTTCAATTGTTCCCGTTGGATTGACAAAGCACAGAAAGAATTTATGTGAATTAACTCCATATGACAGAGAAACTTCTACTGAGGCAATTGACCTCATTGACAGGTATCATAAAGAATTCAGGGAAAAAAGCGGAAAAGGTTTTGTATATGCAGCAGATGAATTCTATATCATGGCCAAAAGAAACATGCCATCACCTGAGTATTATGATGGATACCCTCAGATTGAAAACGGCGTTGGTCTTGTAGCCTCATTCATTGATGAAGTTGAAAAAGCATTGCTTGAAGAATATGAAGAAATAAGGGGAAGAACTGTAAGCATTGTTACAGGCACTGCCGCCTTTTGGGTAATGAAGGATATTGCTTCGAGGATAGAGAAGAAATTCAAGGGAATCAAGATAAATGTCTTCAGTGTTGAAAACAGGTTTTTCGGCGAGTCAGTTACAGTTGCGGGTTTGTTGACCGGAAGTGATATAATCAATGCCCTGGTTGGAAAAGACCTGGGAGAGGAATTATTTTTCCCAACGGTCATGCTGAAGGCAGATGAAGATGTCTTCCTTGATAATATTACTCCGGAATACATGGCGGATGTCCTGGGTACAAAAGTAACACAGGTTTATGTGTCAGGTACGGATCTGATCGATAAAATAATAGGGGAGGCCACAGATGAGTAATCCAATAGTAGCCATAGTCGGTCGTCCCAATGTGGGAAAATCAGCTTTTTTCAATTATATAGTTGGCAAACGGATTTCTATCGTTGAAGATACTCCTGGAGTTACCAGGGACAGAATATATGCAAAATCAGAATGGCGGGGCAGGGAGTTCACGGTCATTGATACAGGTGGTATAGAACCATTCTCCAATGATTTGATATTGAAGCAAATGAGGGCCCAGGCAGAAATAGCAATTGAAACAGCTGATGTTATAATACTTATCACAGATATCAAGGATGGGGTTACTGCCGCAGATATTGAAGTTGCACAGATGCTTTATAAATCAGGGAAACCTTCAATTGTTGCAGTAAACAAAGTGGACAATGTTGGTGTCATGCCTGCTGAAGCCTATGAATTCTATAATCTGGGTCTTGGTGAAATATTTACGATATCTTCCCTTCACGGGCTTGGGATAGGGGAGTTGCTCGATGCCATCTACAGCAAATTTGATGATGGTACAAACCAGGAAGAGGACGATGATGTCATCCATGTTGCAATAATCGGAAAACCTAATGCAGGAAAGTCGTCTCTTTTGAATAAATTCCTGGGAGAAGAAAGGGCAATTGTCAGCGATAAGCCAGGGACCACCAGGGATGCCCTGGACACTCCGATTGAACACGATGGGCAAAAATATATCTTCATAGATACAGCGGGAATAAGAAGAAAGAGCAAAATATATGATAATGTTGAAAAATATAGTATTTTGCGATCCTGGACAGCGGTTGAAAGAGCGGATGTCTGCCTTTTGCTAATTGATGCAGCAGATGGAGTCACTGAACAGGATACCAGAATTGCCGGATATGCTCATGAAGAGGGTAAGGGTATTATTGTAGCTGTCAACAAATGGGATCTGATAGAGAAGGAAAACAGTACATTTAAACAATACACAGATGAAACAAAGGCTAAGCTGCCGTTTATGAGATATGCTCCAGTCACAACTATTTCAGCCAAGACCGGACAAAGGGTAACAGGCTTGTATAAAATGATAGAGGAAGTTTACAGCAGCTGTAATCTTCGGGTTGCCACCGGTGTATTGAATGATATTCTAAATGATGCAATGGCAATGGTACAACCCCCGTCAGACAAAGGGAAGCGGCTCAAGATATTCTATATGACACAAACCTCGGTAAAACCTCCCACATTTGTTCTCTTTGTCAATAGCAAGGACCTGCTGCATTTTTCATATCTGCGATATATAGAAAATCAGCTAAGGGAAGCCTTTGGATTCTACGGGACACCCGTTAGGTTTATTGTCAGAGAAAAGAACAAAGGAGAGAAATAGTGGATATACTTTTCCTTATAATAAGTGCAGTCGTGGGATATGCACTCGGTTCGGTCAATTCATCCGTAATAGTCGGCAAAATGCACGGTGTTGACATAAGGACAAAGGGAAGCGGCAATGCAGGCCTTACAAATACCCTTAGAGTCCTTGGCAAAAAAGCAGCCATTCTAGTCCTTGCGGGAGATATATTGAAAGGTGTCATTGCTGTTCTTGCGGGCATTTTATTCAGTGGCTGGGTGGCTGGTACGCTTGGTGCATATTATCCGGTAATTGCAGGCACATTGGCAGTCATCGGCCATAATTGGCCGGTTTACTTCAACTTCAAGGGCGGAAAAGGTATACTTACAACAGCAACGGTTATTTTTATGGTTGACTGGAAAATCGGTCTTACTGTGCTGGTTCTTTTTGTAATAATTGTATTTGTAACAAGATATGTATCCCTTGGTTCTATTATTGGTGCACTGGTGGTTCCTCCAGCAGCACTGATATTCGGACATGACCTGGTTTTCATCATATTTATGCTGGTTCTTGCAGCACTTGCAATATTCAGACATAGTGCAAATATTAAAAGGTTGATAAAAGGGAACGAAAACAAGCTGAGTTTCAAGGGAAAGCAAAGAGACGGTTCAGAAAATGGAACAGTTTGATTTTATAGAAAACCTGACATATGAAAATCCGGATCAAATGTCTGCCCAGGCACTTGCTTATGTAGGCGATGCAGTCTATGAACTATATATAAGAGGTAAGCTCGTATCCATGGGAATCAGAAGTGCCAAGAAACTGCACTCTTCAAAAGTAAAATATGCAAAGGCGTCCGGACAGCGGGCAGTATTTGAAAATATACAGGAAAAACTAAGTGAGGCTGAAGCAAGGGTTGCCTCCAGAGGCAGAAATATGAAATCATCATCAATTCCTAAAAACGCAGATCCTGTTGATTACTCATATGCTACAGCTTTTGAAGCATTGATCGGATATCTATACCTTAAGAATAATAAAGAGCGGTTGATGGAAATACTTGAAACTGCCGTTGGAGATATATCATGAATGAAGAAACCAATATCATTGCAGGAAGAAATCCTGTATTTGAAGCAATTAAGGCAAGGACAGAAATAAGTTCCATTATGGTTGCCAAAGGATCAACGGAAGGTACAATAAAGGCAATAATTTCAACAGCCAGGAAAAAGAAGATACCCGTAAAAGAGGTTTCCCCTGTAAAACTTGATGGTCTTGTTCCACAGGGGAATCATCAGGGTGTGGTGGCAATTATTTCTCCTATAAAATATCAATCTCTGAATGATATATTTAAAATAGCTGAAGAAAAGGGCGAAGATCCATTAATTGTTATACTGGATGGTATAGAAGATGTTCATAATCTTGGGGCAATTGCAAGAACCGCGGAAGCCTGTGGGGCCCATGGAATCGTAATACCTATGCATAGGGCAGCATCGGTTACAACCACATCAGTCAAGGCAAGCGCAGGAGCCCTTATGCACATACCTGTTTGCAGGGTTACAAACATTACCGTAGCAATGGATGAAATGAAAAAGAAAGGTCTGTGGATAGCCGGAGCAGATATGGAAGGGGCACAGCCTTACTACAAGTCAAATCTCAAGGGTCCTTTTGCAATAGTGATAGGTGGAGAGGGACAGGGTATCAGGCGGCTTGTCCTTGAAAAATGCGATTTCACAGTCAATATCCCCATGAAGGGCAGGATGTCTTCATTAAATGCATCCAATGCAGCTGCGGTAATCTTATTTGAAGTGCTGCGCCAAAGGGAAAACCAGTGATTTCAGGATTCAGTAAGAAATCATGTAATCCTTCAAGCGTTGGAAGTATTTGATTGAAAATTAAATGTGACTTTGCATGAGTAAATGTTTGCCGGAACACAGAATCAACTGCTTTTAAGTAAATAAGTAATGATTTATATAAAATAAGGTTATATGCTTCTTAGAATAATCTGAATTTCAATTTGGTTTTTATACAGCTAAAAAAATATTTTCTAAAAGCTCCAACATATCGTTAAAGCTTGTACCTCTAATACCCAAGTTTTTTAAGTCAGGCTTATCTTCTTCGATTAATTGAATGAATTGACTGACATCATTTTGAATTTCACCAGAAGCCTTGATTTTAGCAGTGGGAGAAACATTGGCAAGTAACCTGAAGACATCATTTTTGTGTTTCTTTATGTTTCGGGAGTCAATTTTTTCACCAGCTTCTTTTCGCGCTTTCATATCTAACCAGGCTTTTATCTTTAATAATATAACTACTTCAATTTCGATGATTGAGTACCCATATAAATTTCGCTTCCTTTTCAATAACAGATTATAATAATCATCACTTAATAATATTGCGGAAAGACTAATTATACTATCATCAATATGAATGGGTGTGAGTCCATTCTCAGAATCAAGGTTAAAATTATTAGGGGCTTTACTAAAAAGTTCAATTATTGTAATGGCCCCCTAAATCAAGACACAGTTTTTCAATCTTAAGTTAGGTTACCTTCCTTTCTTTTTATTCTACACTAACCGGCTTTGGATTATACTGCTGTACATAGCCGCCGTGGTCAAGGCTATACAAAGCTCCTTTTCATTACGGCCTTGACCTTGGCGGCTATATACAGCCCTTCATGACCAAGCCGGGTTATGTAATCCATTGTCACAAGAATATTATCCTGTGAATCATGCTGCCTCGCTGAATTCCTTCGGTGTCCTGTACTCCAATGATTGATGAGGCCTCTCGTTGTTGTAAAATTCAATGTACTCATCTATTAATGCTCTCAATTCTTCTACGTTCGTATACTCATATAAGTACAGCTTTTCTTGTTTAAACGACCTGAAAAATCTCTCGATCAAGGCATTGTCCGTTGCTCTGCCTACAGAGTCCATGCTTATCTTAATATTGTTAGCCTTTAGCAGGCTGATATACTCCCTACTGGTAAATTGTGACCCCTGATCCGAGTTCATAATTCCCGGGTTTCCATTGTTTATGAATGCCCTTTCCAGACATCGTGTTACAAAGGTTGTCTCCAGGCTGTTTGATAGTTCATAATCAACAATCTCCCTTGTATGCCAGTCTATGACTGCAAATAAATACATATGCCCAACAGGCATCGGTATGTATGTTATGTCTACTGCCCAGACTTGGTTCTTGCTTTCAATATCCAGGTTTCTAAGGAGATAAGGGTAAACCTTGTGCTTTTTGTTTCTCTTGCTGAGGTTCGGACCAGGATAATACACCGTTATTCCCATTTCCCTCATATACCCTTGTATTCTCTTTCTGTTTACCTCATGGCCCATTCTCATAAGCAGATGGGTCATTCGCCGAGAACCATAGAATGGGTATTCAGTATGAATCTTGTCAATGAGCATGAGAAGTTTCTGTTTGTACAATTGCTTCTCTCCATATCTGGGATGATAGTATACTTTTGTTCTCCTTATTCCCAGCAAATCGCATTGGCGACAAACAGAAATTTCCTCGTTTTTCCCCACCATGGCAGTCCTGTCCGAAACACTACTTTTTGAAGCCAGATTT
>JAFGIJ010000032.1 GCA_016929655.1 Clostridia bacterium | reverse complement strand
TGAAGTTGCCAATGCAATTGCGGAATATGAAAAAGTCGGAATAATCCGGGGTTACA
Source organism: Clostridia bacterium (assembly GCA_016929655.1). GTDB lineage: Bacteria > Bacillota > Clostridia > DUPQ01 > DUPQ01 > JAFGQE01. Next base: position 29,566 of record JAFGIJ010000032.1, on the reverse strand, counting down.
AGGCAGTTGTCAACTGGGATAAAACCGATCGTGATTTTGTTACTGCCCTGATTGAAGTCAGACTTACCCCCCAAAGAGACAAGGGATTCGACAGGATTGCAGCCAGAATATACAGGTATCCTCAGGTTCGGTCCTGCTATCTGATGTCCGGCAGTTATGATCTGACTGTCATTGTTGAAGGGGCAAGCCTCAAGGATGTGGCAATGTTTGTTTCAGAAAAACTGTCTGTAATTGACGGAGTTCTGAGCACTGCAACTCATTTCGTATTGAAAAAGTATAAAGATGGCAACATGTTTCTGGAAGGTAAGGAAGATGATGACAGGGAGGTTATCGTCCTATGATAACACCTGAAAGATTCGTTAAGGAAAGCATCAGGTCAATGCCCCCTTCTGGAATAAGAAAATACTTTGACCTTATTAATGAGCTTGATGGTGTAATATCGCTTGGCATAGGCGAACCGGATTTTATTACACCGTGGAGTATAAGGGAAGCAGGAATTTTTGCACTTGAACAGGGCCATACCCATTATTCGGCAAATGCAGGTATCAAGGAACTGAGAAAAGAGATTTCCGCATATCTGAAAAGAAGATATGAAGTTGTGTATAACCCTGATGATGAAATTATAGTTACAGTTGGTGCCAGCGAAGGTATTGATATGGCATTGAAGGCGATACTGGAACCCGGTGATGAAGTTATTGTGCCGGAGCCCAGTTTTGTAGCTTACAAAGGATGTGTATTGACCAGCGGGGGCACACCGGTACCTCTTCCATTGAAAGAAGAAAATCTCTTCAAGATTGACCCTTTGGAACTTGAAGATGCAATAACCGACAGAACAAAGGCGGTCATTGTGCCGTTTCCCAATAATCCAACAGGCTCCGTTATGACCGGAGAAGAGCTTGAAGCATTGGTAAGGGTTCTGGAAAAAAAAGACGTTATGATCATATCAGATGAAATTTACTCTGAACTGTCATATGGATTCAAGTTCAGGTCTCTGGGGTCGTTTCCTTCAATCAGGGACAGGCTGATTCTGGTCAATGGATTTTCAAAGAGTCATGCTATGACGGGATGGCGGCTTGGATATGTATGCGGTGATGCCAGATTTATAAAGCACATGTTCAAAATCCATCAATATGCATTGATGTGTGCATCAACTGTCGCACAGTATGCCGGTATAGAAGCCCTGAAAAACTGTGATGGAGAAGTAAGGGATATGGTCAGTGAGTATGACAGAAGAAGGAAGTTCATATTAAAAGGAGTAAGAAACCTGGGACTTCAGTGTTTTGAACCCCAGGGAGCATTCTATATATTCCCTAATATAAGGTCCACAGGTCTTACAAGTGATGAATTCTGTGAAGGCTTATTGAGGGAAGAAAAGGTTCTTGTTGTGCCCGGTACGGCCTTCGGTGACAGCGGGGAAGGATATGTGCGTGCCACATATGCCAGTTCAATGGAAAATATAAAGGAGGCCCTCGATAGGATGAAGCGATTCCTTGACAGGAGGAGGGGAAACTAAATTGATGGATTTAAGTTTGGTCAGGTTGGAGTTGTCCGGCCTGGAAGAAAAGATAGCAGACCTGGACAGGAGTCTGGGAACAGAAAAAATGCGGATGAAAATTGCAGAGCTGGAAGAAGAAGCATCAAAAGAAGGGTTTTGGAATGACCAGGAAAACTCTCAGAAAGTTCTGCAGAAAATAAAACAATTGAAGGGCAGCCTGGGAGGATATGTAAAACTTCAGAATCATTATGAAGATGCAACGGTACTGCTCGAGATGTTTGAAGAAGAGCCTGGTGAAGAGATTGAGAAGGAACTGGAAAAGGGTCTTGCGGTTTTACGAAAAAAGTATAACGAAGTCAGGCTTCAGACTTTGCTGAGTGGAAAACATGACAGTGAAAATGCCATTATAACGCTTCATGCAGGGGCAGGTGGAACTGAAGCGCAGGATTGGGTCGAGATGCTCCTTCGAATGTACTCAAGATGGGCAGAAACAAGAGGATTCAACTTCATTATTACCGATATACTGCCCGGAGATGACGCAGGGGTCAAAAGTGTCACTGCCAGGATTGAAGGCCCATATGCATATGGCTATGCAAAGGCTGAAAACGGAGTTCACAGACTCGTAAGAATTTCACCGTTTGATTCATCAGGCAGACGCCATACCTCATTTGCTTCACTTGAGGTAATTCCGGAAATTAGTTCTGATTTGGATGTGGACATAAAGCCTGAGGACTTAAAAATGGACACATTCCGTGCTTCTGGCGCAGGAGGACAACATGTAAATAAAACCGATTCGGCCGTTAGACTGACACATATACCGACCGGACTAGTTGCAGCATGTCAGTCAGAACGAAGCCAGCATCAGAACCGTGAAACTGCATTGAAACTCCTTTATTCCAAGCTTATGGAAATCAAGGAGAGGGAAGCAAAGGAAAAAATTGAAGATCTCAAGGGAGTACAGATGGAAATAGCATGGGGAAGTCAGATCCGGTCTTATGTTTTCTGTCCATATACCATGGTAAAGGACCACAGGACAAATTTTGAAATGGGAGATGTCCAAAGGGTCATGGATGGAGATATAGATGGATTCATAAATGCATACCTCATCAGCAGAGGCAATGCCAGAGGCTGAGCTACCTTACAATAAATTCTCTGATTATATTGAATAGCACTATGGCTGCAGGGTCCATACGATACCAGTGGCCTTTTCGTGTTGCTGCTCCAGCCGGGATGGTTCCAGGGGGACAGGAACCTGCAGGCAGAACACTCTTCTGCAACGATGGAAGAAGAGGGTTGACAGTTGTTTATGAAATAATAATTGAGATGAATGAAAACGGATGGAGACAATGGAATATCATTTAGCTTTTGGCAAATTTCCTGAGCATGGGTATATGACCTGCAAAAAGAAAAAGAACCAAACCAAGTACGGCATCCTTTGCAATGTATATCAGCATTGAGGCAGCTACAGAAATCAACGTGGTATCCGGATTATTAAGAAAAAATTTCAATATAAGAAACAAATATGGTATTCCGATTGCGTATGCGGTAATTATTCCTGTGATATATGCAGGGTAAACAGCATATTTATTATCTGGGCTTGAGTTACCATAAACCAAACCTGAGAAGAATGCAGCAGGCAAAAAACCCAGGATGAATCCGAAGGAAGGCTGAAGAACATAAGCAGGACCACCTCCAAGGGTAAATATGGGAAGGCCTGCAAGACCGATTATCATATATACAGTCATAGCAATCAGACCTCTGACAGGCCCCAGTATTATACCGGCAAGTATCGCAAAAAACAGCTGAAAAGTGACACTCATAAACGGAAGTGGTAATTTAAGGAATGCCCCTGCCGTTGCAAGAGACACAAAAAATGCCATGTAAACCAGGTCTTTTGTTTTCATATCACCGGGAATATAGCACACACCCCAATGTCTGTCAACCACATCTGATTATCTGGTTGACAGCCCTAATAATTTAGACAGACGTAAATATTTACGTCTGTCTAAATTATTAGGGGTAACCAGTGTGTTGCCAAGATTCATAAATTTGTGGATAATGTAATGGGATTATCCATTACATTCAAATTACAGGAGGGTACCATGTCTTTGGGAGCAGATCTTTATAAAAGAATTGATTCGGTATTTGAAAAAGCGGCTGCGGATGGCCGAAATATGCTTTTTGAGCATGAAGTTTATGAAATTCTAGGCAATGCCGGGCTGGATGTACCTCATTATGTATTTGTTGGGAAACCAAGTGATGCCACTGAGGAAACCCTTATGCAGTTCGGTGACAGAATAGTTATCAAGATTGTTTCAAAAGATATCGCCCATAAACAAAAACTCGGCGGTGTCAAGGTAATCAACAATTCAGAAGCTCTTTTTGTACAATTTGTACTTCAAAGGATGAAGGAAACGGTGCTGAGTCATTTTGATGATGAAAGCAAGCCGATTATAGAAGGGTTTCTTATTGTAGAATATGTGGAATTTACACAAAGCCTTGGTAATGAGCTTCTTATCGGAGTCAAGGATGACAAGGCATTCGGACCTGTCGTTACTCTGAGCAAAGGCGGGGATGATGCTGAATTTTTTGCAAAGTACTATGATCCGGCAAATCTTTTCCTTCCCCATCTAACAAACGAAGAATCAATGGAACTGGCGGGATCCCTGAAGATAATTAATAAATTCAATGAAATAGGACATCCCGAGTACAAGGGGCTTATTGCAAAGTCAGCTGAAATAATAAGCAAGCTGGCACACAGGTACTCTGATGTATCGGATATGGAGGTCAGGTATCATATCCTCAGTATGGATGTCAACCCATTTGTGTTTTCAAAAAGCGGCAGATTCATTGCTGTTGACGGTTATATGACCTTTGAAGAGTCCAATTTCAAGAGTAAGCTTGAGGCTGATACATCCAATATTGATGCATTTTTCAAACCAAATGGAATAGCTGTCATTGGTGTTTCAAGGAATGAAACCAAGTACAGCATGGGAAGGGAAATTGCAAATCTGCTGCATGAACTTAATCGCAATGACCTGTACTGCATCAATTTGAAGGAAGGAAGCACCAGAATAGGAGGCAAGGAATACAGGATGTACCAGAATCTTGATGACCTTCCCGGAGATGTAGATCTGGCTGTTTATGCTGCACCTGCAGCTTCGGTACCGGAATTCCTGAAAAACATGGGTAAAAGGAAGCCAAAGGCAATGGTTATGATTCCGGGAATCCCGTCTGACATTGGTTACAACGAATTCTCAGCGATGTTGAATGAAACCAAGCCTGAAGGAATGAGAATAATCGGGCCAAATTGCATGGGTGTCTATTATGGGTCTGAAGAATACGGCAGAGGGGTAAATACCCTGTTTATTGAAGAAAATCGCCTAAAACTCACATCTGATAAAAACAGCAATACAGCTCTTCTAACACAGAGCGGTGGAATGGCCATCACTATGATAGACAAGTTGGTAAACAATCCGGTTTTCAAGGCAGTTGCAAGCTTTGGCAATAAGTATGATGTTAAGATAACCGATTTGCTCAAGTATTTTATGGCTGATGATTCAATAAAGGTCATTTCAGTATATGTTGAAGGATTTGATGAAAGAGAAGGACGGCTCTTCTTTGACCTGGCAAGGGAAAGCACAAAACCCGTCATCGTATACAAGGGCGGAAAAACTGAAGCAGGAGCCCAGGCAGCCAAGAGTCATACAGCAGCTATGACAGGAGATTATGATACATTCAAGGCTGCATGCCTCCAGGCAGGGGTTATACTTACAGAAGATGCCACTCAATTCATGGATTGCATCAAGGCCTTTTCTCTGCTTGCCGACAAAAAAACCGGTGGCATGAGAGTCGGTGGAGTTCTGAATGCCGGCTTTGAAGCAACAATAGCATCAGATGAGCTGGGAAGACTGGAACCTGTGAAAGTAATGCCTGCAACACTGGAAAGACTAAATAGAATAAATTTTCATGGTCTTGCAGATACATCCAATGCTATTATAGATGTTACTCCAATGACAGATGATGTCATGTATGGGGAGTTCATTGAAGCATTCATGGAAGATGATAATGTAGATGCTGTCATTGTCGGTATAGTACCGCATGTAGAGAATATAAAGTCGACACCTGATACATGCACTGATGAAAATTCACTTGCTAATGTTCTGGTCAGGATATACCAAAAATATAACAAACCACTTGTAGTATCTGTCAATGCCAGTGAATTCTATGGTGAATTCGTCGGTCTGATGGAAAGAGGAAGCCTTCCGGTATATTCAGATATCAGATCAGCGGTAAGGTCTCTTGAGGCATACCTCGATTACTTCAATAAAAAATAGAGGGAGGCAGACATGGAGCATAATACAAAAATCCTGATAATCGATGATGATAAAAACATATGCGAGCTTGTATCTCTTTATCTTGCTAAAGAAGGGTATGAAGTCATGTTTGCATATGACGGTCGTACCGGAATCAAAATGTTTGAGGAAGCAAAGCCAGACCTTATAGTTCTGGATATCATGATGCCGGGTATGGATGGCTGGGAAGTTTGCCGTACAATTAAAAAAGCCAGTACGGTGCCCATTGTAATGCTTTCGGCTAAGGGAGAAACCTTTGACAAAGTCCTGGGGCTGGAACTCGGTGCGGATGACTATATAGTAAAACCATTTGACGGCAAGGAACTGGTTGCAAGGGTAAAGGCAATTCTGAGAAGGAGCACAGATACAAGGGATGAAGAAGAGGAAATAAAACTTCCCGGGCTTATAGTAAATAAAAATAAATATACTGTAATTCTAGATGGGGAAACCGTTGAAATGCCTCCCAAGGAATTTTTGCTTCTTTACCACTTTGTGTCCAATCCCAACAAAGTATTTACAAGAGAAAACCTGCTCCATAGTATCTGGGGTTATGATTTTTACGGTGATTCAAGAACAGTAGATGTCCATATCAAAAGACTGCGCGAAAAAATTAACAATGGCAATCCCAATTGGGAGATGAAGACTGTCTGGGGTATCGGATATAAATTCGAGGTCAGGTCATGAAGTCCGTATTCTGGAAAATGTTCATGGTTTTTGCCGGTATACTGGTTGTTTCATTTCTGGTTATGGCCGGATTTTTCTATGTTGAACTTGATGACTTTACTTTCGACCGCAAAATAGAACTCTACGATGTCATAGCCGGTGAAATTTATCTGAACATTGCTGGTTCTACATTTGATATGTCAACTGTTCCGCGGACATATCAGGAACTTGAGGAAAGGAATCTTCTTGCAGAAAATGTAAGGGTTTACGGTGAAAACATAAATTCTATCATCTGGGTAGTCAATGAAAATGGAGGAATCATAGCAATATCAGATTCCACTGCTGTTGATGAAAAATTCTTTGTTAGGGACTTCTATAACAGAACTGAACAGTATATGTATGAGGATAAATATTACAAACCATATTTTGAATCTGATGAAACCACCTTCATGGCAACGGAAGTTTTTGCAGATATTTATGAAGGAAGCAGTCAAAAACCAGGACTGACTTATATAAAAACATATAAGTACACGGGAAATGATTATAATAGCAGGGATTTGGAAATTGCTGTATATATTCATACACCTGATGAAGAACTTACTGTTGCCAGGAGAGAACTTATTCTTGCATATCTGGTTCCGTGGATGATTTCGATTACAATAGCTGCAGGCTTTATAATGATTCTAGCAAAAAGCTTCAGTAAACCGCTAAAGAATATGGTGGGAACAACAAACAGGATATCCAGAGGAGATTTAAAAGCCAGGGTAAGCAAACTAACCCGGAAGGACGAGATAGGGCAGCTTGGCAAAGCACTGAACAAGATGCTGGACAAGATAGAGGAACTCGAAAATTCAAGGCAGGAATTCGTCTCAGATGTTTCCCATGAACTGCGTACTCCGGTAACTTCCATCAATGGTTTTGTGGAGGGAATGCTGGATGGCACAATTCCACCTGACAAGCAACGCCGGTATCTTGAAATTGTCAAGATTGAAAGCAGCAGGCTTAACAGGCTTGTAAATGACCTGATGGTTCTTACCCGGCTTTCAGGTGAAAGAAATAAACCGGTCAGGGAAAACTTTGACCTGAACGAACTGATAAGAACCGTTGTTATAAGTATGGAAAGCAGAATCAGTTCAAGAAACATTGATATAGACATCAATTTTGAGGACGAAATAACAATAGTTAATGCAAGCAGGGATGATATTGAGAGAGTCATTGTAAATCTTCTGGACAATGCAGTGAAATTTACACCGGAAAATGGAAAGATAAGTATAACCACAAAAGCCAGGAAATCCAAGATCATGGTTGGGATAAAAGATAATGGAGTGGGAATTCCGGCTGAAAGACTTGAAAAAATATGGGAGAGATTCTATAAGGAAGATGCTTCAAGAGGGTATACCAGCGGTGGAGCTGGGCTTGGGCTGTCAATAGTCAGGAGCATACTTGATTCCCTTGGTGAATCAATTGAGGTTGAATCAATTGAAGGAAAGGGTACTGAGTTCATTTTTTCCATTCAACAGGGATTTTAGAATTGTTTACAGATTATTTACAAATTTTATGGATGTGAAGGGTAAACTATCTTTAATGATAATGAACAGGAGTTGATCATATGTATAATGAAAATAAAAGACCTCGTATAAAATCCACCCAGGTAATTATAGTTTTGCTGGCTGTGTTTCTTAGTCTTGTTATAGGAATATCAGCAGGAGTGGCAGGAGTAGGATATTTTCTTTCCGCCAATGATGTGGATGTCAAGGGTATTCTTCTAGGTGAATACAATAACTCTAAAAATGTCTTTACCGGTGAGCAGGGAACTGCAGAAGAAAGTAGTGGAATAATAAAGAAGGTGGAAATTATTCAAAGTGAATCAGATTCACCTGTTGCCGCAATAGCAGAAAAAGTCATTCCTTCAATAGTAAGCATAAGAGTTACTTTTCCATATACAAACTTCTTTTTCAATCAGACTGAAGGCGTCGGAGAGGGTTCAGGAATCATACTTTCAGAAGACGGCTATATTGTGACAAACAACCATGTAATAGAGGATGCCCTTCAGGGCAGCAGCAACATCAAGTATGACTCGGCTACAATAAAGGTATTCATCTCCGATCAGCTTGACACTCCTTATGATGCTGAGGTGGTAGGCAGAGACTCAGTGACTGACCTTGCGGTTCTTAAAATCAATGCACCCGGACTTATTCCGATTGAAATAGGTAATTCAGATGAAATCAGGGTTGGAGACCTTGCTGTTGCTATTGGCAACCCGGGCGGCATGATGTACATGGGCTCAGTTACGGCAGGCATAATAAGCGGTCTGAATAGAGAACTTTATGATGAATCTGATTCACAGTATGAGGAGGAAAGTTTGAAACTGATTCAGACTGATGCTGCAATAAATCCGGGTAACAGTGGGGGAGCTCTTGTAGACTCAACAGGCAGACTCATTGGTATCAATACTGTAAAAATTGTCAGCACTGGATATGAGGGCCTTGGTTTTGCTATTCCTGTGAACAAGGTCATTGAGACAGTTGAATCTCTGAAAACCGATGGTCTGGTCAGTCGGGGACGCCCAAATATCGGGGTAACTGTTTCAAGTGATTACACAGCAGAGGTTGCAGAAGAGCAGGGTCTTCCCTTAGGAGTCATGGTTACAGAGGTCGGCGCTTTTTCACCGGCAGATAATGCAGGTATCAAAGTAAATGATATAATTACTGAATTCAATGGTGTAAGGGTTCAGAATTTTGATGAGCTGGTTGAACAGAAGAATGAATATGTACCGGGAGATGAAGTAACCATTACAGTATACAGGCTTGTTGATGAAGACGGAGATGAGTGGGAGAGCCTTGAACTAACTTTGATACTTGGGGAAGCCAATTATTGAAAAAATCTGAGAGAATAAAAAATATCATGAATCTGCTTGAAGCGGAATATGGCAGGGCGGTGTGCACATTGGATTATGCAACCCCCCTGCATTTGCTTGTGTCAACACAACTTGCAGCCCAGTGCACAGATGAAAGGGTCAATATGGTGACACCTGCACTGTTCGAAAAGTATCCGACAGCCTATGATTTGATGGCGGCTGATATATCTGAACTTGAAGAGTTGATTCGTTCAACAGGGTTCTTCAGAAACAAAGCCAGAAACATCAAGGCATGCTGCGAAATGCTGGTAAAGGATTTCAATGGAGAGGTTCCGGGAACCATGGAGGAATTGCAAAGCCTGCCCGGGGTGGGAAGAAAAACAGCAAATGTTGTTCTGGGCGAGATTTTCCATGTGCCGGGTATAATTGTAGATACTCATGCCGGAAGGCTTTCGAGGAGAATAGGACTTACCAAGAATACTGATCCCGTCAAAGTTGAAAAAGATCTTATGAAGTTGATTCCAATGGAAAAATGGACCCAATTCTCCCATTGGCTGGTCTCCCACGGCAGGGCGGTATGTAATGCAAGAAAACCTGACTGTGAGAACTGTACAATAAAACCATACTGCGAATTCGGAAAAAATCTTTGAAGTAATATTATATAAACAGTAAAAAAATGTGATAAGATAAACCAAGATATCTGAATTTTCCATGCAAGGAGTCCAACTATGAAACTAAACTATAAACGCACCTTTTTAGTGGGATTGGCATTTATGACAATCGGATCCTTTTGGCAGCTATATGATGGAGTCGTTCCACTGATTCTAAAGAACACTTTCGGAATCAGTGACACAGTAACCGGTATTGTCATGGCTGCAGATAATGTTCTGGCACTCATACTGCTGCCGCTGTTTGGTACATTATCTGACAAGACTAATTCCCGACTAGGCCGACGAATGCCATACATCCTGATCGGTACCATTCTTGCTGTTATAAGCATGATGTTTATACCTGTATCTAACAATATGAAGTCATTTGCACTGCTGTTCATTGCACTGGGAATAACTCTTCTTGCCATGAGTTCATATCGTTCGGCAAGCGTAGCTTTGATGCCTGACGTTACTCCAAAACCATTGCGGTCAAAAGCAAATGCAGTAATTAATCTCATGGGAGCTGTTGGAGGCATATTTGCTCTTGCTGCTGTCGGTTTGCTGGTTCCCAAGGGTGATAATCCAAATTATATTCCGGTGTTTGCTGTAATAGCAGGTTTTATGATCATTGCAGTATTCTTCCTTGTTTTTACAATTCAGGAACGAAAATTGGTAAAGGATATTGACGCACAGGTAAATGATGAAAAGGCCAGGAAATCATCGGAAGTAATGCCTCCTGAAGTTAAAAGAAGTTTTTATTTCATTCTTGCATCAGTCTTTCTGTGGTTTATGGGATACAACGCTGTAACAACGGCTTTTTCAAGATATGCCCAGGTGTACTGGGGCCTTGAGGGCGGACTATTTGCCTATACGCTCATAGTAGCTCAGGTTGCAGCAATTATAGCCTTTATTCCCGTTGGAATAATCGCATCAAAGGTCGGAAGGAAAAAGACAATACTTTTCGGGCTTGTATTGCTGGCTATAGCATTTATTTCGGCTGCTTTCTTCAAGAGCTTTTCAACAATGCTTTTCTTCTTCTTTGCCGTGGCAGGTGTCGGATGGGCTTCTATAAATGTCAATTCCTATCCTATGGTTGTTGAAATGAGCAGAAGTGCGGATGTTGGAAAGTATACAGGGATTTATTATACATTCTCCATGTCAGCCCAGATAGTAACACCGATTCTGTCAGGAGCTTTGCTGGATTATGTAGGCTACTGGACACTATTCCCTTATGGAACCCTCTTTGGTGTACTGGCATTTGTTACAATGCTATTTGTTAAACATGGTGATAACAAGCCTGCTGCTGTAAAGAATATCGAAGCATACGATTCCATGGATGACTAAAAAATAAGTATAAAAAAAAGAACCCGTATATGGTGTTCTTTTTTTTTGGCTGTAATCAAGCTCTTTCCACTTTATTTGAACGAAGGCAGCTTGTACAAACCTTAGCTTTCCTGATGGTGCCGTTGTCATTGATTTTAATCTTTCTGATGTTGGGCTTCCAGCTACGGTTTGTTCTCCTGATGGAGTGACTGACATTATGTCCGAATACCGTGGACTTGCTGCATATTTCACACTTTGCCATTTCAAGCACCTCCTTTTTTGGTAATTATAGTTAAACCATGTGCCTTTTAACACGCCATGACATTTTAACAGATAAAAAAATATTAGGCAAGTATCAAAATATTTTGATGATTTTTTGTGTTTTCAGAGGCATAAGTCTTGTATTATTATAACTAAATATGAAAAAGAACCTGAAGAAATTGGGTATTGCTTTAATATGAACCATTATGTATAATTGTTTACCGAATACACACACGGTGGATTTGCAGGGCTGTGCCTATATGGTGCCCGGTGAAAATGATAGCCGTGGAGGAAAATAACAGGAGGAAAATATGGCAGTAGTATCAATGAAACAGCTTTTGGAAGCTGGTGTTCATTTCGGTCATCAAACAAGAAGATGGAATCCCAAAATGGGCGAGTACATCTTTACCGAGAGGAACGGAATCCACATCGTAGATTTACAGAAAACTGTAAAGAAGATTGAAGAAGCATATGCCTTTATAAGGGATGTCGTAATTGATGGCGGAGAAATTCTGTTTGTCGGAACAAAGAAACAAGCGCAGGATTCTGTACAGGAAGAAGCCATCAGATGCGGGATGTATTACATGAAGGCAAGATGGCTGGGCGGGACACTTACAAATTACAAAACAATAAACAAAAGGATTGCCCGGCTCAAGGAACTCCATACAATGGATGAAGACGGCACATTTGATTTGCTTCCCAAGAAAGAAGTAATAAAACTGCGTCATGAAATGGACAAGCTTGAAACCAACCTCGGAGGAATCAAGGATATGCATGGGGTTCCCGATGCATTGTTCATAGTTGATCCCAACAAGGAAAGAAATGCAATACTCGAAGCAAAGAAACTCAATATCCCTGTAGTAGCTATAGTTGACACCAACTGTGACCCTGATGAAGTGGATTACGTTATACCAGGCAATGATGATGCCATAAGAGCGGTCAAGCTTATTGCATCAGTTATTGCAAATGCAGTCATTGAAGCAAACCAAGGTGAGCAGTATGATGTAGAAAGTGCTATTGCAGTCGATTCCGATGAAGGGGATGACGCAGAAATGGTTGAAGAAGCTGTAAATGAAGAGACTTTAGCAGAATCGGTTGACGAAGCAATGGAGACCGATGATGCAGAAGAAACTGAATAACAATAATCAAGGAGGAAACGATTATGATAAAAGCAACAGATGTCAAGGCTCTCAGGGAAAAAACAGGAGCCGGCATGATGGATTGCAAAAAAGCCCTCGTTGAAACAAATGGTGATTTTGACAAGGCAGTGGAATATTTAAGGGAAAAGGGCATCTCAACAGCTGAAAAGAAATCAGGCAGAGTTGCGGCTGAAGGAATAGTTACTTCATATATACATGGAAACGGAAGAATCGGAGTTTTGCTCGAAGTAAACATCGAAACAGATTTTGCTGCAAAGAATGAAGATTTTCAGCAGTTTGCAAAGGATGTAGCAATGCAGGTTGCAGCCATGAATCCCAAGTATGTCCGCCGTGATGAAGTTCCTGAAGATGTAGTAGAAAAAGAGAAAGCAATACTCAAGGCTCAGGCGCTCAACGAAGGCAAACCTGAAAAGGTTGTTGAAAAAATAATTGAAGGCAGAATTGATAAATTTTTCAAAGAGATTTGCCTTGAAGAACAACAATTTATCAAAGATACGGATAAAACAATACAGGGACTTACAACAGAACTTATTTCAAGGATCGGTGAAAATATAAAGATAAGAAGGTTCACACGCTATGAAATGGGTGAAGGCCTTGAAAAGAGAAATGAAAACTTTGCTGAAGAAGTTCAGAAAACAATCGGCTAATTGAAAAGGGCACATATGTGCCCTTTTTTTACCCTTTTTTGAAAGGTGGGATAATGTGGAAAAGTCAAAGTATAAAAGAATTTTATTGAAACTCAGTGGAGAAGCACTGGCGGGCAAAAAAGGCTTTGGGATTGATTCTGATACAGTGAATGGAATTGTTGACAGCCTTGAACAGGTTTATAAAATGGGCGTTCAGATAGCCCTCGTCGTAGGTGCAGGGAATTTTTTCAGGGGAAGGGACGGAGAGGGTATGGACCGGTCAACTGCAGACCATATGGGAATGCTCGGAACTGTCATCAATGCACTGGCGCTTCAGGATGCAATAGAAAAAAGAAATATATCAACCAGGGTAATGACTGCGATACCTATGGACAGAATATGCGAACCATATATCAGACGTAAAGCAGTTGCCAACCTGGAAAAGAATGACATAGTTATTTTTGCATGCGGAACAGGAAATCCATTTTTCTCCACAGATACTGCAGCAGCTCTAAGAGCAGCAGAAATTGATGCTGATATTATTCTTTTCGCAAAGAACATCGATGGAATATATTCCGATGATCCAAACAAGAATCCTGATGCAGTCAAATACGACACCATCTCATATCATGAAGTTCTGAAAAAAAAGCTCGCAGCTATAGATTTGACTGCAACATCCCTATGTCTGGACAATGAAATGCCATCACTGCTTTTTGCTCTGGAAAAGCCCCAGAATATCGTAGAGGCAGTCATGGGCAAGAGCACCGGGACATATATAGCAAAATAGAGTTTGCAAATTTATTTTATACTGTGAGATAATATAAAAAAAGTCATGGAGGTATTTTTATGCAATACGGAGACGAATATACCGAATTCAGTATGGAAATGGATGAAGTTATTGAGAATTTCAATGAACATTTGGCAACTATCAGGGCAGGAAGGGCAAATCCTGCAATATTGAATGGAATCATGGTTGATTATTATGGAGTATCTACACCCATAAGCCAACTTGGGAATATATCTGTCCCTGATGCAAGGATGATTGTTATACAGCCATGGGATGCCAGTGTTGTAAAGGAAGTTGAAAAAGCGATTCAAGCTTCCAACATTGGAATTAACCCCAACAGCGATGGTAAGATTATAAGACTTGCATTCCCGATGCCTTCAGAGGAAAGAAGGATTGAGATTGTTAAGGTTGTAAGAAACCATGGTGAAGAAGCCAAGGTAAAAATCAGGAATATAAGACGCCGTGCAATAGATGAATTCAAAAGACAGCAAAAAGCCAGCGAAATAACTGAGGATGACTTCAAGGATATTGAAAAGGATATCCAGGAGCTGACAGATAACCATGTCAAAAACATTGATGCACTGGTTAAAAAGAAGGAAGAAGAAGTCACAGAAGTTTGAAAAAATATCCGATGAAAACGAAATGCCAAAGGCATTTTGTTTTTTTGCTCTTTTTTACCAAACCTCTGATATTTGGTCTGACATAAATATCAGGTACATGAGTAAAATATTTCCAACAGGGGTGATTATTGCCGGACGATTTGGTATTATGTATTAAGAAAGTCGGGGATGGATATCTATGAGAAAAACCCAGGTTAAAATTCCGGAATTGCCGGTTCATATAGCTTTGTTCATGGATGGCAACGGGCGCTGGGCCAACCAAAGAGGGCTTCCAAGGTCTGCAGGTCACAGAGCCGGAGCCACTGCAATCAAAAAACTGGTCGAGGACTGTGATGCAATAGGACTCAGGTATTTGACTGCATATGCCTTTTCAACGGAAAATTGGAAAAGACCTGAAAACGAAATCAAGAATCTGATGAATCTGATAAGGGAGTTCCTAGATAATACAGATGACGCATCCAAGGATTCAAATGTCCGAATCAAGTTTATAGGGTTTCGAAACAGACTTTCAAAGGATATAGTGGAAAAAATTGAAAAGACTGAGGAAAGGACCAGGGATAAGACAGGTCTTACTTTTGTGGTCGCTTTGGATTATGGTGCCCGTGCAGAGATAACGGATGCTGCAAAGAAACTTGCTGAAGAATGTGTTAAGGGTAACATTGCACCAGAAGAAATCACGGAAGAAAAAGTCAGCAGTTATTTGTTTACTTCTGAGATTCCGGATCCCGATTTAATTATCAGGTCAAGCGGAGAGAAAAGGATGTCAAATTACCTTCTCTGGCAATGTTCATACTCGGAACTTTGGTTTTCAGATGTTTTATGGCCTGATTTTAAATTGAAGCATCTGCTACATGCAGTGAAGGATTATAATGGCAGAATAAGAAGGTTCGGGGGTGTCAGAAAATGAAAACCAGGATCATAGCAGGAATTTCGCTTTTACTGATGGTAGCCTCTGTGTTTTTTCTAGCCACTGAATGGTTTTACCTTGTTTTCCTGGTCCTTGCACTTGTTTGCTGCAATGAATTCATGCATATGCTTGAAATAGGCGGCATCAAGGCATTCAAAGTTTCTTCATATGTTTTTACAGTCATATATACTGCAGTTTTGTTCAATATGTATCATAGTAGTATAATCAGACAGGACATATTCAATGGCCGAGGGTACCTTGTTGTATCCATCCTATTTATAATGTTTCTTCTTACAGTGGCAATGTTTAACAGAAGCAATGACCTGAAAAGCATCATCTACACCGGATTTGGAACGGTTTATGCTGTTGTTCCCCTTAGCTTTGCGGTGCTGGTCATGGAGCTGCCTCAGGGAAAATGGCTTTTGGGTATGGTTCTGGTCGGGGCTATAGCAACGGATACCATGGCATATTTTACAGGTGTTTTCTGGGGGAAGAGAAAAATTGTTCCCAAAATCAGTCCTAAAAAAACCGTTGAGGGCAGCTTAGGTGGAATAGCAGGCTGTATCATATTCATGACCCTTTATGCTGTTATCATGAATTCTATAACAGGTACTTTTCCCGGAACAATAAAGATGGTTATAATAATTGCCGTCACAGGAGTTGTTTCCCAGTTAGGTGACTGGGTTGCTTCTTTTTTGAAAAGGGAATTTTCAATCAAGGACTTCGGCAGGCTGATACCAGGACACGGTGGTCTGCTGGATAGGGTGGACAGCCTGATTTTTCTGTTGCCCGTATTGTATGTAATTTTTATTATCTAAGATGGAGGTATCATGACCAAAGTTTGCATTTTAGGTGCAACGGGTTCGATTGGCCGGCAGGCGCTGGAAGTTTGCAGGGAAATGGGCTATTCTGTTGAAGGAGTTACTGCGAACTCTGATTATGAAGGTCTTGCAGCTATATGCAAGGAGTACAAACCTCGCTTTGCGGCCATTGCAGACCGGGATAAATCAGAAAAATTCAAAGACCTGGTACAAGGGACGGTAACCTTCTGTGGAAGCGAAGGTCTGCTTGAATGCATCAGAAAAAGCAATGCAGACATTACGGTCAACGGGATAGTGGGAAGTGCCGGAATCTTACCCACGATTGAATCAATGAAAATATCAAAAAGAGTTGCCCTTGCCAATAAGGAGTCCCTTGTAGCTGCCGGAAAATTAATCATGAAAACCGCAGTGGAAAGGGGAGTTGAACTGATACCGGTGGACAGTGAGCACTCAGCGATTTTTCAATGCCTTGAAGGAAATAGAAACAATGAAATCGATGAGATTTATCTGACAGCATCAGGGGGACCTTTCAGGGAGTTTTCCAGTGAACAACTCAAAGGTGTGACCAGGGAAATGGCCCTTGAACATCCAAACTGGGTCATGGGCAGCAAAATAACAATAGACAGTGCCACGATGATGAACAAAGGGCTCGAGGTTATAGAAGCAAGGTGGCTTTTTGATGTTGATTATAGAAAAATCAAGGTTCTGGTTCATCCGCAGAGTATAGTGCATTCAATGGTTGGGTTCCAGGATGGAAGCATAATAGCACAACTGGGGGCCCCGGATATGAGGGTCCCAATACAATATTCACTGACTTATCCGAAAAGAATGTGCAATAATTTCAGGAAATTGGATATATATAAATTGGGAGAATTGAATTTCCAGGCACCGGATATGAAAATATTCCGATGCCTTGGACTTGCATATGAAGCAGGCATGGAAGGAAATTCAATGCCATGTGTGATGAATGCAGCCAATGAAGAAGCTGTCAGGGCATTCCTATCCGGGTATATAACATTTACGGATATACCTGTGATAATAGAAAAGGTCATGGACATGCATAATCCGGTTGAAGCGGACTCAATTGAGATGATTTTGGAACAGGACCGTCTTGCAAGACGTAGAACACATAAGATAATCAAGGAGGATTTGAATTGAATATAGTAATTGCCATACTGGCACTCAGCATAATAATAATGATACATGAGATCGGTCATTTCATAGCCGCCAGGGCGGTAGGTATAAAGGTCATTGAATTTGCAATATTCATGGGGCCGAAGCTTTTCAGTTTCAAAAGAAAAGGAACCATATACAGCATCAGGGCAATCCCTATCGGCGGATTTGTGGCGATGGAAGGGGAAGAGGAAGACGTAGACAGTTCAACATCATATTCCAGGATGCCTGCATGGAAAAAGATAATAGCCGTATCAGCGGGACCGGCGGCAAATTTTATTTTTGCTTTACTGGTTCTGTTTATACTATTCCTGTCATCAGGATATGCCCTTGATACAAATACTGTAATAGAAGAGGGAACTGTGGCCTATGAAGCCGGCCTGCGTTCCGGTGATGAGCTTGTATCAATTGATGGCAGAAAAGTCTATGACCCTCTTGATCTCACAGTGCTTCTGCATACCGTAGATGGCAGGGAAATAGAAATAGAGTATAAAAGGGATGGAAAGAAGTATACAGCTCTGGCGGTACCTGAACAGGTTGGTGGAGACAGATATATGATCAACTTCATACCTGAAGGTAACACAACTGTAATCAGTCAGCTTGCTGAAGATTCCAATGGTTACATTGCAGGCTTGAGAACGGGAGACAAAATAGTAACCGTTGATGGTAGTCCTGTTATCGACAGGGATGAAATCGATGCAGCAATGAGCAGGAGCAATGGGGATCCTATAACGGTAGGTATTGAAAGGGATGGAGAATACTCTTTATATACATTTGAGCCGGTTTTTCAGAGTGTTCCTGAATATTATGACCTGGGTGTTTATTACAGCGGTTCATCTACAAATATTTGGACGGCGGTAAAACACAGTGTTCAGTTTTCGATTTCCACATTGAGAGCTGTTATTCTTTCAATAGTATGGCTTGTTACAGGAGCAGTGAAATTCAAGGAAATGATGGGCCCGATAGGTATTGTAACAACAATCGGTGCAACCATACAGCAGGATACTTTCAAGCTCTTCATCATCAATCTGGCAAATATGATGGCATTCATAAGCCTCAACCTTGGTCTTATGAACCTGATTCCATTCCCGGCACTTGACGGCAGCAAGATAGTTATCCATACAATAGAAGGAATCAGAAGAAAGCCATTTCCAATGGAAAAGACAGCCTGGATTACAGTTGCTGGATTTGTACTTTTAATGGCGCTTCTTTTGTTTGCAACCTTCAATGATATTGTCAGACTTCTGGGACGGGGATGATGGAAAACTTGAAAAATGAAATCAGAATAGGGAGCAAAACCATAGGCGGGAAACATCCGGTCATGATACAGTCGATGACGAATACAGACACCCGGGACGTTGATTCTACCGTAAGACAGATTCGTATGCTGGCTGCGGCAGGATGTGAAATGGTAAGGGTGACAGTTCCTGATATGGAGTCAGCAAACGCCCTTGGTCAAATTAAGAACCAGGTGAATATCCCTGTTGCAGCAGACATACATTTTGATTACAGACTGGCTGTTGCAAGCATTGAAAACGGTGCCGACAAGATCAGAATTAATCCGGGTAACATAGGCAGCAGGGAAAAAGTTACAGAGGTTGTAAAAGCAGCCAGGGCAAGAAACATACCAATAAGGGTTGGGGTCAATTCAGGGTCGCTGTCGAAGGAACTCTACGTGAAATACGGAGGCGCAACCATCGAAGCCATGATGGATGACCTAAACAGGCAGATTGCCATGATAGAAGACATGGATTACAGGAATCTAGTCATTGCCGCAAAGTCATCTGACATCAGGAACATGGTTGAAATAAATCGGTTGATGAATAAAAAATATAATTATCCACTGCATCTTGGACTGACCGAAGCAGGGACTGTTTTTTCGGGAACAATAAAATCTTCTGCAGCCCTTGGCATATTACTGCATGAAGGAATAGGAAATACAATCAGATATTCACTGACCGCAGACCCTGTGAACGAAGTCGAGGCAGCAAAAGTATTGCTGCGGTCGCTCGGATTGTATAAAAAGGGGATAAACATAATATCATGCCCTACTTGCGGCAGGACAAAGGTTGATATAATTTCCATAGCAAATGAACTTGAAAAAAGAACGATGGGACTTGAAATATCCCTTGATGTTGCTGTGATGGGGTGCGGGGTCAACGGACCCAATGAAGCTCGTCATGCAGATATTGGAATCGCAGGTGGGTCAGACGGAGTATTGCTTTTTAAAAAAGGAGAAATAATCAAAAAGGTCAGGGGAGACCGGGCACTGGATGAGCTGATGAAACTGATAAATGAATTCAATCGGGGGGACTGATGGAGAAGACACCTGGTATACTGCAAAATGTCAAGGTCAGGGGAGCGAAAATAAACAGACTGGAAAAAAAGGTTACGGTTGAAGTAGATTCTGAAACCTATGTTTCACTTGATGAAGAAAAAAAACTGATTGAACATTTCAAAGGACATTTTGATACAGAAAATCTTGGTGTGGTCTGCTGCATCAGAAATGCAGAATTAGGTGAAAGAGAAAAAGAGGATATAATCTGCAGGATGATTGACCACTGCCCGACATTAACCCCATACAAAGAGCGGATTACCATAGAAAAAAATGATAAAGCAATTGTGATTTCATTTCCGGATGTATGTGAAAAGCTTATGAATGCAGCCGGAAGTGTGAGGCACATTGCTGATTTTCTTTCCAGAGGTCTTAAGCTGGAAATGGATATCCTCTGCAAACCTTTGGCCGGAGGCAATGGCAAAGAGGAGTTTGAACGTTTCAGAAACGAAATGAACAGCAGGAATTCCGAGGAAAATGCAAAGATAATCAATGAGTTCAGCAAGACTGTAAAAAAGCCTGAAAAAGTCAATAAATACGGAAGAAGCAAGTCATATGTTGAGGTTAAGATAAACGAAATTACCAATGAATTCAAGCTGGTGGCTTTTGAATGTGAAATAATAGATGTGGAATCCAATGTTACCAAACGCGGAAAGACTCTTTTTAAATTTGATGTAACGGATTTCACGTCATCAATAACATGTAAGATTTTCTGTGAAGGTACTGAAGTCAGGGACTACGAGAAAGTTCTTCAGCCGGGGGCCAGTGTAAGGGTAGAAGGGAGTTTTGGCTATGACTCCTTTGATTCACAGAATATAATTATGGCTAAGAGAATCCTCGAGTGTGAGCCTTTGCATACTGCAAAGGTTGATACAGCCGAGGAAAAGCGGGTCGAACTGCATCTTCACACAAAAATGAGTTCAAAGGATGGTTTCATTGAACCTGGCAGGCTTTTCAGAACGCTGAAGGAGTGGGGTCACAAAGCAGTGGCAATTACCGACCATGGCGTTGTCCAGGCCTTCCCTGAAGCTTATGAAACAGCTGAAAAATATGGAATTAAGCCAATATTCGGAGTAGAAGGATATCTTGTAGATGACGGTCTTTCATTCATAAAAAATCCTGATGACAAGGAAATTAATGCCGGTATGTTTGTTTTCATTCATGAAGACAGTATTGAAGCAATCTTTGCTGATGGAGAAAAGCTGGTAGTTGAAAAAAACAACATTGAAAAAATTGCCAAAGCATATAAAGGCGGAACAATTATTTCGTCAGGTGATCCTGGAGAGATTCCCGGTGGATATCCTGTACTGGATTATACCTGCCTGTTCAATAAACTCGGACCAATCGGCATAGACCTGGCAGGAGTTAAAAATCCCGCTGAAATCACTGACTGCAAGCAACTTTGTGAAGCCTGGCAGCATTTGATGGGGTGCCATTTCATGGAAAAAGTACACACAACCAATGAAATGTGCATATTTGCAGCGGATGAATCAATTAAAAACAAGTTCAGACAGTATCATGTAATAATACTTGCTAAAAATAAAGCCGGGTTGAAGAGTCTATACGAACTGATTTCATATTCCCATATCAATTTCTTTTATAAGAAACCAAGGATTCCAAAAAGTATCCTTGATGCAAAAAGAAGTAATCTGATAATCGGAAGTGCATGTGAAGCAGGCGAACTTTATTCAGCTGCAGTTGAAGGAGGGGATGACGAGTCACTCGAAAACATCGCCCGGTTCTATGATTATCTTGAAATTCAGCCTGTGGATAATAATTCATTCATGGTAAGGGAAGGAAAACTTGGGAAAATCGAAGACATAAGGGATCTCAACCTAAAAATTGATGCAATCGGCAGTAAACTTGGCATTCCGGTTGCGGCAACATGTGATGCTCATTTTTTCTCTGAGGAAGATGCAATTTACCGTAAAATCATCATGCATGGTATGAAGTACAAGGATGTTGAGTCCCAGGCACCTCTCTTCATGCGTACAACGGATGAAATGCTAAGGGAGTTCAGCTATCTCGGTGAAGAACGTGCTTATAGGGCTGTTGTGGAGGTCCCTTCAGCAATTGCTGACTCCATAGAATCCCTGATGCCTATACCAAAGGGTACTTTCACTCCTTCCATTGAAGGTGCCGATGAAGAGTTGAGGGAGATATGCAGGAAGAAGGTAACTGAATTATACGGAGAAAAGCTGCCTGAACTGATTGAAAGAAGAATGAACAGAGAACTTGATTCAATCATAAGCAACGGCTATGCGGTAATGTATATAATAGCCCAGAAACTTTCCCTCAAATCCCAGGAAAATGGTTACCTCGTTGGTTCAAGGGGGTCAGTAGGGTCATCCTTTGCAGCTTTTCTTTCCGGGATAACCGAAGTGAATCCTCTGCAGGCACATTACATATGCAGGAACTGCCATAACATTGAATTCGCCGACCCGGCGGAGTATGACTGTGGCCTTGACATGCCTGACAAGGAGTGTCCGGTCTGTAAAAGCAAATATGCAAAGGATGGATTTGACATACCATTTGAAACCTTTCTTGGATTCGACGGCAGCAAAATGCCTGACATAGACCAGAATTTCTCAGGGGAGTACCAGACCAGAGCCCACAAGCATGTAGAGGAACTTTTCGGGAGCAGCAATGTATTCAAGGCGGGTACTATATCAACTATTGCGGACAAGACGGCCTTCGGGTTTGTCAAAGGTTATCTTGAGGAAAACAATGTACCCTATAACAAAGCTGAAATCAAACGTCTGGTCAAGGGGTGTGCAGGGGTGAAGAGAACAACGGGTCAGCACCCCGGTGGGATGGTTGTCCTTCCCGAGGGTTATTCCATAAATGACTTTACACCCGTACAAAGACCTGCCAATGATACGGAATCAGATACGATAACAACTCATTTTGATTTCAATTCAATGCATGATACTCTTCTGAAACTGGACATCCTGGGGCATGATGATCCTACAATCATCAGGATGCTCGAGGACCTGACCGGAACGAAAGCCAGGGAAATAGATATCAGGGATCCAAAGATAATGTCACTTTTCAGCAGTGCAGATGTCCTTGGATTCGTAAAGGACATTGACTGCAGGATTGGCGTTCTTGGAATACCTGAGTTCGGTACCAAGTTTGTAAGAGGAATGCTGAAAACTGCAGTTCCCGGAACCATCTCGGAATTAATAATGATATCAGGCCTTTCCCATGGTGAAAATGTCTGGAGCAATAATGCTGAGGATCTGATTAAAAATGGTACTGCAACACTTCAGGAGGTTATAAGTATCAGAGACAACATCATGCTGTATCTGATACATCATGGTATTGATTCTCTTACTGCCTTCAACATAACAGAAAAGGTAAGAAAGAAATCCAGTAACATCACACCCGAACACGAAAAAATCATGCTGGAGCACAATGTGCCCAAGTGGTATGTTGAGTCATGCAAGAAGATTGAGTATATGTTTCCAAAGGCCCACGCAGCAGCATATGTCATCATGGCATTGAGGATTGCATGGTACAAAATATACTATCCCAAGGAATACTACGCCACATATTTTTCTATAAGAGCAGATGAATTTGAGGTTTCGATGATGACAGGCACAATGGATGAAATACGAACAAGGATGGCTGAATTACGAAGCGGGGAAGAAAAAATGAATGCCAGGGAACAGAATATATTCACTATCCTCGAAATTGTAGAAGAAATGATGGCCAGGGGTATCGAATTTCTTCCGGTTGATATCAGAATTTCCAATGCGGACAGGTTCATGTGCGAAGAAGGTGGTATCAGGCTTCCATTGTCAGCGGTAGGGGGAATCGGGGGAAAGGCAGCCCAGGCAGTTATAAAGGAAAGAAAGAAAAAAGCTTTCATGTCTGTAAGCGATCTAAGTGAACGTGGGAAATTGACAAAGACTGCAATAGAGAAATTACGCGAGATGGGTGCCCTTATAGGACTGCCTGAAAGCAGCCAGAGAAGTTTCTTTTAGAAACAAATGGGTTATACAACATATTGTATACAAAGAATGTATAAACCACTGCAATTTGTTGTATTTGCCATCTGAATATGTTAAATTAAATTTAACGATATGGAGCATATAAATTAATTGAAAATGTATTATGATACCGGTGGAACTGATAAATTGACAGAGGAAAACTGCTTATGAAAGTCAGATTGGAAAATTTAACCAAGAAATTTGAAGAAGTCACTGCTGTGAATGACGCAACCCTTGAATTTCTTGAGGGAAAGCTAACGGGTCTGCTGGGTCCTTCAGGCTGTGGTAAATCAACCACTCTTTATCTTATAGCAGGCTTGTTCAAAGCAACTTCAGGTAAAATATTCTTTGATGATGAAGATGTTACGAGAAAAGAACCTGAAAAACGAGGTATTGGGCTTGTGTTTCAGAATTACGCACTCTACCCGCATATGACTGCAGAACAGAATATAATGTTTCCACTGCAGAATCTAAAAGTACCTAAAAAAGAAGCCCGGAAGCGGGCCCTTGATATGGCCAAACTGGTACATATAAGTGAACTGCTGAACAGAAAACCAGGACAGATGTCAGGCGGACAGCAGCAAAGGGTTGCAATAGCAAGGGCATTGGTAAAGGAACCAAGGATACTATTGCTTGATGAACCCCTTTCCAATCTGGATGCGCGCCTTCGTCTGGAAATGAGAGAGGAAATAAAGAGGATACAAAGGGAAACCGGAGTTACAACCATATTTGTAACCCATGACCAGGAAGAGGCAATGTCCATCTCGGACCAGATTGCCATAATGAATGAAGGTTTACTGCAGCAGGTTGCTTCTCCGCAGGAAATGTACAGGAATCCAGTCAATGAGTTTGTTGCCAAATTCCTTGGGAATCCTCCGATTAACATCATTGAAACTGAAATAAAAGGTGGAAAAGTAGATGCAGGTGGATTCTTGATGAATACCGGTACTCTTCCGGACCAACCTGTCCATGTCGGAGTAAGGCCTGAATCCTTCAGGCTTGATGCAAATGGCTCTGTGAAAGCAGTTGTCCAGGCAATGGAATACACAGGACGGGAAACTTTGTTATTTGCTTACCTTGGCGAAAAACTATGCAAGGTTATAATAAATGCAGATATAATTTTCAAAAAGGGAGACTCTGTCAGCCTTTCTCTAAAGGAAAAGTCAATGCTGCTCTTTGATTTGGAGGGGAACAGGCTTTATGTTTGAACCCAGATGGAAAACCACTCTTAAAGCATTATTATACTTATCACCGGCATTGATAGTGATAGCAGTGTTTGTAATATATCCAATGTTCAGGTCGGTATGGATCAGCTTCTTCAAGGACTATAACATTTTCAAGCACACAGGCAGTGGATTTGGCCTGGATAATTACAAGTGGGTTCTCAATGACGGCCGGTTTATTCTTGCTCTGAAAAATACAACCATATACACAATAGTAGTTGTTCCGGTTTCCGTGGTTATTGCATTGTTCACAGCTGTTTTGCTGAACAGTAAGATGAAGGGTATGAAATTGTTTGAAACACTGTATTTCCTGCCTTATATAACCAATCTGATTGCAATCGGGCTGGCTTTTAAATTTATCTTCAATTCCACATATGGAATATTGAACAGGATTCTGGGGCTTTTTGGTATTGATACGATCATGTGGCTCAATGACCCAAAATATTCTCTGCCTGCATTGATTATTTTCGGTATTTGGTCAGGACTTGCATTTAAGATTGTTGTATTCCTGGCGGGAATACAGGGAATAAATAAACAGTATTATCAAGCGGCCAAGATTGACAACACATCAAGATGGAGAACTTTTACTAAAATTACCATGCCTATGCTTTCACCCATGATTTTTTATATAGGCATAATCTCTTTCATCGGAGCACTGAAAACCTATGTCGAGGTTGTCGGTCTTTATGGCAACAATCCTGGACCGGCTGATACAGCAATGACAATAGTATATTATGTTTATGACTTGTTCTATGGTGCAAACGAACCGCCGAGGGCAGCGGCAGCGTCTGTAATATTATTTTTGATAATCCTTGTATTCACGTTCATTCAGCTCAGGGCAAGCAAGAAAAGGGTTCAATATTAGGGGGATGCATGAAAAACGTATATAAAATAATTACATATATATTGCTTGCGGCAGGGGCTGTGATCATGCTTTTTCCTTTCTTTTGGATGATAACCGGAAGTCTTAAGACATATAATCAGATAACAGCAACACCAATTGTCTGGTGGCCGGTGCCTGCCCAGTGGAACAACTATACAACTGCCCTGGAATATGCACCGTTTGATATTTACTTCATAAATACGGTTATAGTATCAGTAGGAACCACTGTATCGGTTTTGATTACATCAATTTTTGCAGCCTTTGCATTTTCAAGATTGAAATTCAGGGGAAGGGATACAATCTTCTCAATATTGCTATCCACATTGATGATTCCAAGTCAGATTCTAATAATAACCAATTATGTAACCGTAGCCGTTAGAATGCAACTGATGGATACATTGCTGGCGCTTATAATTCCCTTTACAGCCAGCATTTTCTATATATATCTTCTTAGGGAATTCTTCAACCAAATACCGGAGCAGCTGTACCTTGCTGCCAAGGTTGACGGCACTTCTGACTGGAGGTATTTATGGAAAATTATGGTTCCTAATGCCAAGAATGCACTCATAACAATCGGGCTGTTCAACTTCATAGCATCCTGGAATGCATATATCTGGCCCTTGCTTCTTACGAATTCAGAAAGCAAGAGGGTTCTGTCCATCGGATTGAAGTATTTCAGTGGAGAGGCGGGAACCGATTATGAGCTTTTAATGGCAGCCGGAACGATAGTCATTGCACCTCTGCTTGTTATATATCTTTTCTTCAGAAGGTATATTGTTGAAGGTGTAGCACGATCCGGAATAAAAGGTTGATACAGGATATAACCTGTTCAAATATAAAGGATAAGAAGGAGAATAGTAATGAAAATGAAAAAAATCTTAGCATTGTTGCTTGCAGTACTTATGGTAGCATCATTTGCAGCATGTAAGACTGACACCAGTGAAGAACCGGAAAGTTCAAAGCCTGCTGAATCAATGGACCCATTAAAAGAATGGCCGTCAATTCCAGCCGGCACAGTTCTGCAGTTCTGGCATGCAATGGGTGGAGCCAATGGGGCTGCCCTGGATCTGGTTGTTGCTAAATTCAATGAAGAAAATGAATTCGGTATAACAGTTGAGGCAACATTCCAGGGTGGATACACAGATCTCCACACAAAGCTTGTTTCTGCATTGCAGGGAGGGGATATTCCCCACATAGCACAGGCATATGCAAACAACATCATGGTTTACCTGGATTCTGATTCCATCGTCCAGCTTGACGAGTATATCTTTGATCCGCAGGTAGGAATAGAGGATTGGGAAGATATCATCCAGGGTTACAGAGAAGAAAACAGTAACTATCCTGACGGAAAATTCTACTCACTTCCTTTCAACAAATCCACTGAAGTACTGTATTACAATGAAACATTCTTCAATGCAAACAATCTTACAGTACCGACGACATGGGAAGAGCTGAAGGATGTTTCAATGGAAGCCTCAGAGATACTCGGCAAACCGGCATTTGGATATGATTCACTATCCAATCTGTTTATAACCTGGACCCAGCAGGCAGGCGGACAGTACACAAACAACAATGGTGATGTATTGTTCAACAGCCCTGAAGCCCGTGAAGCACTCCAGTTCTTCATCGATGGTGTTGAAGGTGGATACTTCAGAACAGCAGGGGAAGACAATTATTGCTCAGGCCCGTTCAATGACGAAAACCTGGTAATGTTCATCGGTTCAACTTCAGGTTCTGCTTATATCGGCAGTGATACCTTTGAGTGGAATGCAGCCATGGTTCCATTTGGAAAAGTAGAGAAAGTCATCCAGCAGGGATCAAATATGTTCATGCTGAAATCAGATGAAGTAGGACAACTTGCAACCTTTGAATTCATGAAGTTCCTCATGGCTCCTGAAAACACAGCTCTTTGGGCAATGAACAGCGGATATCTTCCTGTAAGGGACAGTGCCCGTGAACTTCCTGAATATGTTGAATTTGTTGAATCAGGCGTCAATCCGACAAAAGATATCGGAACAATGTATGACGGAGCATGGTATATCTATGACCCGGTATTCAAGGAAAGCTACAGCATAAGGATGGCGGTTGAAAAAGCGGTGGAAGAAGCTGCCACAGGACTCAAGACCGTTGATGAGGCAATTACAGATGCTGCTGCAAGCATAAACTAATTGTTTAATATTTCATTGAGGGGGAGGCATGCCTTCCCCTCTTTCCTTTTTGTGCATTGGTATGCCTGAAAAGGAGGGAGATTTATGAAACATTCAATGAAAATTTTGATAGGTATCTTGGTCTTGGCTGTGGTTCTGACAGCATGTTCCGGCAACAGCACCGAAGTGTCAGAGAGTCCGGTGTCTTCACCAACTTCTGAACCGGCCAAAATGCCCACTCTGCCTGACCTTGATTTTGAGGGCATGGAATTACTGGAAGATGGTTATGAAATAGTTCAGTTCGTAGGGCAGAGTGATGGTGATACAGCAAATTTTGTTTTAAAGCAAGGCATTAGAGCAACCAGATTTCTGGCGGTAGATACTCCTGAAACCAACAGTACAACCGGAGGGCTTCATCCTTATGCACTGCCCGCTAAGGAATATACGAAGGAAAAATTAGAAAATGCAAAAACAATAATCCTTGAAATGGATGAAGAAAGTGATATAGAAGATAATTATGGCAGGCTTCTGGCTTGGATATGGGTTGACGGTGAACTCCTGAATTACAAGCTCGTAGAGGAAGGACTGGCATGGGTCAAATATCTTTACGGGGATTATAAGTATAATGCACAAATGATCAAGGTAGAAAGAGAGTCTCAGATAAAGGACATAGGGCTGTGGGCACCTGATACAACAAATGAAGTCGAGGATGTTACGCAGAAGGTTACCCTGGCAGAGGCCAGGAAACTTCCGGTTGGTTCAAGTGTGGAGGTAACCGGGGTTGTCACCAGCCGCATTGGTTCAAATGCATATATCCAGGATGAAACCGGAGCAATCTATATTTATGCCAACAGCTACAATTATTCAGCATTGTATCCGGGAACGAGGGTTGCATTCACTGCAAGGACGATGGACTACAACGGTCTTCTGGAGTTGAGCAATGTCCTGGATAAGAAAATAACTGCAGTGGAAGAGGGAATAGCAATTGAACCTATATTAGTTGAGCTTGCTGATGTGGGTGAAGAAATCGAGGCAATGTATATACGGGTAAACAATCTAACGGTTACTTCGATATCCTCCAGTGAAAATGCCCTGGGATACAGTGTTTATGTGAAGTCCGGTGATGCAATGGGCATTGTCAGAATAGATAAATATCTTAATCCATACATAGCACCGGATTTTTTCATGGTTGGTGAAGAAATAAGTGTAATAGGGAATGTAGGTCAGTATCTCAGCGATTATCAGATAATGATAAGCGGGGAAGATGATATTATAAGATGAGCAT
>JAFGIJ010000031.1 GCA_016929655.1 Clostridia bacterium | reverse complement strand
TCTGAGTTTCAGGCTGGTAAACAGCATAAGGAATTCAACAAGAATATTAATTTTGGAATAAATTTTGTAACTCTTATAGGTATTCCTGCTTCAGTTGGATTTATAATTCTTGGAAAACCCATAGTACGGCTATTTTATGAAAGAGGAGCTTTTACACAGGCGGACACGCAGGCCATGGTGTCTGCTCTTGCATTTTACTCAATTGGCATTACGGCAGTATGCATCGCAGACCTTCTGACAAAGGCGATGTTTTCGATGAAGGATACGAAGACACCTGTTAAAATCAGTCTTGGTGCCGTGGTGCTTAATATTATATTGAATATAATTCTGTCAGGCTTCATGGGGCATAACGGGCTTGCTCTGGCTACCAGTTTGGCAAGTTTGTTTTCAATGATTTTATTGTTGGTTTTCTTCAAGAAAATGTCTGAGGGGTTTGTTCTCAACGGATTCGTGGTCATTGTTCTTAAATCGATAGCTGCTTCAGTTGTTATGGCGGCTGTAGTCTGGGTTTTGTTTAGTTTTGTTTTCAACCTGGAACAAGGAGGTTTTCTGTCAAGGCTTGGAGGTCTGGCAGCTATTGTGGCAATTGGGTTTGGGGTTTATATCCTATCAATATATTTACTGAAAGTGGAAGAAATCAGACTGGGTATCATGGAGATAAGAAAGAAATTGGGGAAAATAGGTTAATGCAGATGGTTGATACAATTCTGTTGTCTGCGTATAATACCGATATATGATAAGTGGGGGCATTTATGAGTAATAATCAACAAATCCTGCGGGAACTTGCTGTTCAGAGAAAGAGACTCATTGAGGGAATGAACAATGAAGCAAGGATTAAACTTTGGACGGATGTTAATGATCTTAAGGTGACCAGGCCACCGGCTTGCATTTATCAGGTTCCATGGTCAGAAATTTCCGACAGGGAAGAGCTTGACCTTCAGTGTGATGACTGGTTTTTACAATCCGTTGAAGAGAAGCTTCGAAGGGATATTTTCCAGATCCAACATTTCCCTGGAGATATGGTGTTCATAAATGAAATTGAATGTCCTGCAGTTATCTATGACTCTAACTTTGGGCTTGGCAACCAGGTGGATATAATAAGGTCAGGGCATATCAATTCACAGCATTTTACTCCTGTAATCAACGAGCCTGAAGATATTTTTAAGATGAAGGAAGCAGTCGTCATTTATGATCGTAACGAAACGAGCAGAAGGATGGAGCTTCTTGGTAATATTTTCAGCGGAATATGTGATGTTGTATTGAGGGGTAAAAAAGGTCTGTGGTTTACGCCGTGGGATTATTTGATAAGCCGTACGGGGGTTACTCAGTCTATGATGGATCTGATTGAACGCCCTGATTTTGTTAATTCATATGTCTCAAGATATGTTGATTTATCGCTTAAGAGGATGGAGAGATACCGGGAACTTGGAGTTTGGTCATCCAACAATGATAATACTATTGTCGGAAGCGGGGGGTACGGGTATATTTCTGATTTGCCTGAGCCACCGGAGCCAAATATAAATGTGCCTACGCAGGAATTGTGGGGTTGTGGAAATGCCCAGATGTTTTCTGAGGTTTCACCGGAAATGCATTGGGAATTTTCCTTGCGGCACGAGCTTCGTTGGCTTGAGAATTTCGGAATTAATTATTACGGGTGCTGTGAGCAACTTCATATGAAGATAGAAATTCTGGATAAAATTCCTAATTTAAGAAAAATATCAATGAGCCCATGGGCAAATCTGGATGTGGCCAGAGAAAAGATAAAAGGAAGATATGTGATGTCTATAAAGCCTACGCCGACTGCTGTAGCCATGCAGCCCTTTGATGAGGATGTTATAAGGGCGGAATTCAGGAGTCATCTTGAAAAAACCGATGGCAATCCCACTGAGTTTGTTTTAAAGGATATCAGTACGGTCAAGGGTCAGCCTGAACGGCTGGATGCCTGGGACAGGGTTGTGAGGGAAGAAATCGACAGAGTATTCTAAGGAGGATATATGGCTCGTAAAATAAGGCTTGCTGTGATGAGCGGCACAAGGGATATAAGAGGCAAAGCAACTGCAGTGGATACGTACCGGGGAATGCAGG
This sequence comes from Clostridia bacterium, assembly GCA_016929655.1. GTDB lineage: Bacteria > Bacillota > Clostridia > DUPQ01 > DUPQ01 > JAFGQE01. The sequence goes on along the minus strand of JAFGIJ010000031.1, from coordinate 3,200 downwards.
ATTACTGGCTGCGGCAATTTGATAATGTTATTTATGATAAGCCGGACTATATTGTTCTGCCTGAATCATGTGACCGGGTTTTGGACATAGACGAATCTATGATGCTTGAATATCACGAATTGAGGCAGCAGAAAACAGTTGATTTCTTCAGCGGACTTGCCCGCGAATTTGGTTCTGGAATTGTTTTCAACGCAAATATCGATAACAGGAACACGTCTTTTGCAGTTAAGGAAAATGGGGAAATTGCAGGAATATACAATAAAGTTTTTCCTATGACCACAGAGATGTACGAAGGAATCGTACCCGGCAAAGAAGCGGTGGTTTTTGAATACGGCAGAATTAAGCGGGCAGGTTTTGCGATTTGCTTTGATTTGAATTTCAATGAGCTTATGAATGAATATGCTGCTTTGAAACCTGAGGTTATGTTCTTTTCTTCAATGTATCATGGCGGTTTGGTTCAGAAGACGTGGGCATATTCAACCAGGTCATTCTTTGTTTCATCAATATGCGGCCGGGAGAGTGCTGTAACTGCCCCAAATGGCAGAGTGGTTGCCAGGTCAACAAATTATACGGATTTTTGCATTGCTGATATAAACCTTGACAGCGAATTGATTCACCTTGATTTCAACAGAGAAAAATTCGGTGATATTAAAAAGAAATATGGTGAGGGTGTCATTATAGATGATATAGGTTACCTCGGCTCAGCACTGATTTCCTGCGAATTAACTGATAAAAGCATGGACGATATAGTGGCTGAATTCGAACTTATCCGACTCGACGATTACTTTGATTTCGCTAGATCCGAACGCAAAAAATACCTCTGAAATCGAGCAAACACCTCTTTTTCGAGCAAACACCTCTTTTCGAGCAAACACCTCTTTTTCAAACAAATACCCCTTTTTCGAGTAAACACCCCTCGGGTGTTTGCTTGAAAATCGAGTAAATACCCGAGGGGTGTTTACTCGATTTGTAATAAAAAAAACGACCCACCATTTAGTGAGTCGTTTCACATTTGGTCGATTATTTAAATTTTATGGCTGTTCCATACACAAGAACTTCGGCTGCTCCCTGTGCAACATTGCTGGTTGCATACCGAATATTGATGACTGCATCAGCACCGATTGTCTCGGCATCATCCACCATTCTTTTTGTGGCAATGGCACGGGCTTCGTCAAGCATTTCTGTGTATGATGTCAATTCTCCACCAACTATGGTCTTGAGTCCAGCCATCAAATCCTTACCCAGATGCTTTGATCTGATAGTTGATCCCTTGACCATTCTAAGGGTCTCCAACTCTTTTCCAGAAATAAAATCAGTATTTACTAAGATCATCCTTTTCTTCCTCCTTGAATTCTTTGAATCTTTGAACAAACACATATATCATCAACGGAGCTGTTGCGAGTATAAGCCCGCCGATAACTATCTTCCACAGCAATGGCGTAGCTGACATCAGAATCAGCAATGCATAAAGAACAATGAAAACAATATAAAGAAGGGCAAAAACCGCCGGCATTATCAATTTTTTCATAAGCCCACTTCCTTTCATCACACCAATTATATCAAACACAAATACCGCATGTTGCATTTTGTTTGAAATGTCACACTAGCTCACCAAACTCAGCAAGCAGCTCCTTGAACATTTTCATACCTGCTTCAATTGGGGCAGGTGTAGAAAGGTCAACCCCGGTTTTTCTCAATATATCCAGGGGATACTCACTGCCTCCAGCCTTGAGGAATTCAATGTATCTGTCAACGGCAGGTTTGCCCTCTTCCTCAATCATCTGTGCAATTGCCACTGCTGATGAAAAGCCTGTTGCATATTTGTACACATAGAAGCTTCTGTAAAAATGTGGTATCCTGCTCCACTCGTGCTTGATTTTTTCATCTACAACGCAGTCATCACCAAAGTACTTTTTATTAAGGTCATAATATATTTTGCAGAAATCCTCTCCTGAAAGCGGCTTGCCATCCCCGAAGCTTGCATGACAAATTTTTTCAAATTCTGCAAACATGGTTTGCCTGAAAACAGTTCCCCTGAATGATTCAAGGAAGTGATTGATCAGGAATGCACGCTTTTCAGGGCTTTTTGACTTTCTGAGCATGTCCTTCAGCATCAGGATTTCATTTACAGTTGATGCAACTTCAGCGACAAATATCTTGTATCCGGAATAAATATATGGCTGGCTCGTGCATGAGTAGTGGGTGTGAAGTGAATGCCCCATTTCATGTGCCAGTGTATAAACATTGTCAAGGGTTCCCTGGTAGTTCAGCAGTACAAAAGGATGGGTCATATATGTTCCCCATGAATATGCCCCTCCGGTCTTGCCTTTGTTCTCATAAACATCAATCCATCTGGAATCAAAACCTTTTCTAAGCAGCGATACATATTCATCTCCAAGAACCCCCAGACTATCCGCAACGATATTGCATGCTTCCTCGAATGTAAATTTTTCATCCGCCTGGTCAACCAATGGAACATAAAGGTCATACATATTGACTTTGTCCAAACCAAGTGCCTTTGCCCTGACACCCACATATTCATGCATAAGCGGAAGATTGTCATTGATGGTGTTTACTAGATTGTCATAAACATCAGTAGTAATGTTATCATCGTCAAGGGATGCTTCCAGACTGGAGGAATACCCTCTGGCATCTGAATAGAACTTCCCGGTTTTTATATTAGCAGCATATGATGCAGCCATGGTATTTCCAAATGAGGCATATGTGTCGTATAATGCGTTGAATGCATCTTCCCTGACTCTTCTGTCTCTGTTTTCCAGAAAAGAAATATACCTGCCCTTTGTCAGCTCAACCATGTTTCCTTTTTCATCCTTAATTTCAGGAAACTTAATGTCTGCATTTGTAAGCATTGAGTAAATACTATGTGCTGCCCCGGTTGCATCAGAGCTCATTGCAAGCAGCTTTTCTTCTGCCACCGACAGAGTGTGTTTTTTCTTTCTGAGAATTTCCTTTATGAATTTGTCGTATTTTCCCAAAACATTGTCAGTTACAACCTTTTCAGGCAAAGAAAGAATAAGTGGCTCAATATATGATGCCGCAGATTCAACCTTTACAGCAAGCTCACTTGCTCTGCTGAACAGTACCTGATATTTGGACTCAGCATTGTCTTCATCCATTTTCATTCGTGAATATGAGAATACATTGTCTAAAAGACAGTGTGCTTCCTCATACAAAATCAG
>JAFGIJ010000030.1 GCA_016929655.1 Clostridia bacterium | reverse complement strand
CCTCTTTCCGTGTCAACTGCGATACCCATATGAACCGTATTGAACCTTCTCATGGAATCACCTGTAAAGTGAGCATTCAGGTCCTTATGTTTGAGGAGTGTTTTGGCAGTTGCGAAAACTACCAGGTCATTCAGGGTAATATTCGGCAGTCCCAGGGTATCTTTCATGTTCTTGATGCTTTTTCTGAAGTTCATGATGGATGTTGCATTGAAAGAAGCATTCAGTGTGAGCTGTGCCATGTTTGATAGTGAAGCATGCATTGCGTTACCGATGACTTTTCTTATATTGCTTACCTTTGAATCTTCATATTCAACGAAGTCAGTTGGAATAACCTTGGACTCAGTATCTGCAGCTGTTATTCTTCCGCCGATGCCGGTACCTACATATGCCGTTCCCTGAACATAAGTGGATGATGCAGCTTTGGTGAATACAGGCCCACTCTGCTCAAGTTTTTCAATGTCTCTTTCAATGATTCTTCCACCCGGGCCTGAAGGTGCGGCAAAGGAAGCATCAATACCTTTCCTTTCAGCACGATTCTTTGCCCTTGGAGAAATTTTCATTTCACCTTCAATGGGTTTTGCCGTTTCAACAGGTTTCTTAATCTCAGCAACGACATCATCATCTGCTTTTATTTCTACCCGTTCCTCAGATTTACCTGAAACACCCGACATAGAAAATTCGGAGATGTCCTCTCCCTTGTCTCCTATGACACACATATTGGAAAGAACAGGAACATCATCATCTTCTTCAAAGAATATTTCTAGAATAGTTCCTGCTACTGCTGCTTCTTCATCAAATGTAGCTTTGTCAGTTTCGTATGTGAACAAAATATCGCCGACTGCGACTTCATCACCCTTTTTCTTATGCCATTTGGTTACAATACAGCTTTCAACTGTATTTCCCTGCCTTGGCATTATTACTGCATTAGCCATTTAAACCCCTCCTATTTTCAAAATGATAACTTCTAACTTTACATGTTAGATTCTATCATCAGACTTACATTCAGTCAATCCTAATAATTACGACAGACGTAAATATTTACGTCTGTCGTAATTATCGCCCAGTTGTATTTCTAACTGGTTGAGCAATTATTCGGCGTAAAAAAGGAGGGATTTACATTCCCTCCTTTATTTCATGGGTTTCAGGTTATTTTAGTTTTGCTACAGCGGCTTCTGCTGCCTTGATCAGCGGATATCCTGCCGGGGATGCAGTAAGCAAAGGCTGTGTACCTATCTGCGTCATTATCAGGTCATGCACTGTCATGTGGTTTTGGATTGCGAAACCCAGCACATTAGTGAGTTCTCCGGCACATTTTCCACCCATGACTTCTCCTCCAAGAACAACACCTGATTGGCATGAAACAATCAATTTTACCATTTCTTTATGAGCATCATCAATTTTGCCGGGATGTCTGTTTACTCCGGTGAATGAACTGGTTATTATTCTGAAACCTTCTTTGGCAGCATGTTTCTCAATAAGACCGGCAACTCCAAATGCAGTATCCCCTATGCATGTTGAATATATTCCAACTGTTCCCCTGAAAACACTGAATGTATTCAGTCCATATAAATTCAAGCCTGCGGTCCTTGCTTCGGTACATGCTGTTGATGCAAGCATGATTCTGCTCAGCCTGCCTGTTGCAAAGTCAACTTTTTCCGCACAATCTCCTGCCGCAAAAACATCAGGTATGCTTGTTCTTCTATACTGGTCAGCCTTAATGAATCCAAATTCATTGAGTTCAAGCCCCATATCTACCGCAAGCTTTGTATTTGGATTGTATCCGAGTGAAAGGATGACTGCATCAGCCTTTATTTCCCTTCCATCCTGAAGTACAACTCCGCTTACTCTTTCATTTCCCTTTATTTCCATTACCCCTGATCCGGTTATGACAGATACTCCTCTTTCAACAAGAAGCTCCTGGGCAACCGAAGCAAATTCATCATCAAACGTAGCACCAAGGATATATGGAAGAATTTCCACCAGGGTGACATTCTTTCCTTTCTTGTTGAGCTCATCTGAAACTTCAACTCCAATGAATCCGCCTCCTATTACTACAACATCATCCATTCCTGTAAGTTTATCGACGATTCCGTCGAGATAAACCTTGTCCTTGGGAATTGTGAATACATTTTCAATGTTCGTACCCTTCAGCCATTTCGGGACTGACGGCAGGGATCCTGTTCCCATTATCAACTTATCATATTGATATGTTTCACCAGCTTTTGTCGAACATTTCTTTATTTTAGTATCGACGGACAGAACCTCATCGACAACTATTTCAACACCGAGTTTCAGCAAACCGCCATCAGGCAGAATGTTGTCATCGCTTGTTTCAACGGTTCCAAAAATATATGGTATCCCGCAGGGTATCATAACTTTTTCTTCCTTCCTGATAACAGTAACTTTTTTATCAGGATTGTTTGATTTAGCAGTCATGGCTGCAACAAGTCCTGTTGCACTTCCACCGATGACCAGAATATCTGTTTTTATCATGTCTCTTACCTCCGAAAAATTTTGGTTGACACCACTTGTTATTAAACTCCTGTTTTGCACATATGTCAATAACGCGACCAAAAAAAGAACCCGGTTGCCCGGGCTCCATGAAGCTTTTTATAATTTCTCAGAATGTTCCAGAAGATAATCCTCCGCTTCCTTGCACCAGAGACCATTGTTCGCATTGCAGATTTTTGCAAGCTCCTTGAACCCTTTTTCCTCAAAATCCTCAATTGCCGTCAGCGGCATTTTTATTCCGGTATATATGAGCTTTTTGCCTCCCGGAATGTTAGGAAGGTTAAGTGTCGTTTCTGCTGCACTGTCAAGTCCACCTACATGGGTAACCATTGATGCAGGATTCAGGATTCCATCTGAGAACATTGAGAGGGCTTCCCTCATATCATCCGTATTTCCTCCGCTGGTTCCTACAACATGAGTTGAAGCATAATGGACGTTATAGAAATTAAAGTTGGCACTGAATTTTTTATCAGTCGGTCCTGCAAAGAAATTTAAACATCCATCCATTCCCAGAATGGCATCACCCTGCTCAATGACAGGTTTTACAGGTGCAAATACAAAAACATCATCATATCCTTTTCCATCTGTCAGTGACAGAAGATGTTCAACTGGGTTTTCAACATTTCCGGTATTCACATAAAGCAGTTCTACACCATGCGATGCCGCCCATTCAACAGTATAAATCTCTGCAGCTCTATTGAGTCTGTCATCATTGATGTCTGTAACAACCAGCTTCGATGGCTTCAAAGGTTGGTTTACGGCATAGTCGATTGCACCAAGTCCCATTGGTCCAACCCCGGCAAGAATTGCCATGTTGCCGCCTTCCTTGATTTCCATATTATGCTCATAACTTCCCATTTTAGTGTGATACATTGCATGGTATGCGCCAATAATACATGACACAGGTTCTGCAAGTGATCCCTGGAAAAAAGAAGCCCCGTTATATAAAAGAAGACAGTCCATGTCCATAACTTCTTTTGGGATAATGATGTATTGGGCATTTCCGCCGACATATTTGAATGAATATCCGGGAGCTGCGTATGGCAGGTCAGGATGGTTTATATTAGCCTGAAGGCTGAATCTTTGGCCAACCTTGAACTTTTCATTATATTTACTGCCGATTTGAACCAGTTCTCCACACATTTCGTGGCCGATTATAATGGGATTCTCCGCAACATCATTCGGTACCCTTTTATGGTCAGGACCCTGATAAGCTGCTTTATATGATGACATACATATGCTGTCTGTTATAACTTTCGCTAGAATTTCATCATCCTTAATTTCTGGAAGCTCAAATTCCTCGAGCCTTAGATCATTCTTTCCATATAGCCTTACTGCTTTTGTTTTCATTCATCAATCCTCCTGAATTTCACACTCATTATATATAATACCCTTTATCTGTCAAAGAAAAGCGTAGATATTCATTCAATAGTGACAAGAATTGCTCCCGCCAGTATTCTCTCGATACCCATGTCCGAAGGACTGTTCACTATGCCACTTTCAAAATACATGGCAGAGCTTGCACCTCCATCCAGCATGAATGCATCGGTAAACCCAAGTTCAAGAAGAATATCAGCCGTTTCCCGTCCGGTTGTGCCGGAACTGTAGCCCTCCTGTCTTCCATCAATTACAACCAATCCCAGACTACCGTCACTGAATTTTCCAATACAAGTCCTTGGGTCATAATGATTGAGATTACCGACCCATGGCATTACATCCCCCGCAAGGGATATCCCATTCTCTATCAGCATGGATGCGCCTTCATATGCCATCGTACCTTCTTCAAATGAAGGTGTTATGCTGATGCTGATAGTCAAATCCTTAAGATTTTCAGGAAATGCATACTCATCAGGAAGCACCACAACATAACCTCCTTCCGGTATTCCCAAGGGAGAGGAAGCCGTTCCATAATCAACGACAGTATTGCTTTTAATGACCATATATTTTCTGAATTCGGCAATGCGATCAGTATTTCCATATCGTGATGAATAAACAGCGGTACCTCCTGCTTCCAACGGTTGATTGAAACTTTTTATTTCAATTTGTTTGTTTTCTATTTCCAGAGTAACTTTGGTTTCAATGGTTTCAAACCTTATATCTCCATTACTTATCACAATGCTTTCGAATCGTCCAGTTCCTGGACTTATGGTTTCCCCATCGATTACAACCAATCCCGACGGGCGTCCGTATTCAAAGAAAAATCCACTGTTCACTCCGGCATATGCCCCTGTTTTTTCCATCATGTCAGAAAGAGTTTCATATCCATAGATTTTATTAAATGAAAGATATGGAACAACTCTGACCCGGCTGTCAGTAGTATCAATCTTCAATACAAAAATCCGGTTTTCTCTGCCATTGATGGTAAATGTTCTTTCAGAAAACTCCACCGGAACATCTTCTTCTGGTGTTGGTGCAGGTAAAATGGTTGTTATAGGCAAAGGAGTGCGGGTTGGTTCAAGAGTTGCATAAGGCAATTCAGAAAAAACAGGTTTCTCCGAAACTATTCCCTCTTCCTGACCTTTACATGATACAAAAAGTAACGACAGCAACAGGAGCAATGCTGTCACTGACAAAAATCCCTTGATTCGACAAAACTCATGCGGAGTTTTTTGCTGATTTTCGAGTAAACACCCCTCGGGTATTTGCTTGATTTTCGAGTAAATACCCGAGGGGTGTTTACTCGAAATGTTAGATTTACTTTCTTTTTTTCTGTTCAAGTTTAACAATTTTCGCTTTGATTATCTTGTCGATGTCGTTGATTGCTTCTCCTGTACCAAGAGCAACACATGATATGGCATCATCAGCTACAATAACATCGAGTCCGGTCTTATCAGCAATGAGTTTGTCAAGCCCATTGATAAGGCTTCCTCCGCCGGTTAAAATCACACCTCGGTCACTTATATCTGCAGCAAGTTCCGGTGGAGTTCTTTCCAGCACATATCTTATGGCATCCACAATATTGGATGCGGGTTCATCGAAACACTCCATAAGATTATTTGCGGATATTTCAATGGTTCTGGGTAATCCAAGGACAAGGTTCCTTCCCCTGACATTCATTGTTATATCTTCTTCCAGTGGATACACAGTACCTATGCGCATCTTCATCTCTTCAGCCATTCTCTCTCCTATGAGCATGCTGTGCTTTTTACGCATATATCGTATTATTGCTTCATCAAATTTGTCTCCGGCAATCTTTATCGAACGGCTGGTAACAATTCCTCCGAGTGACATTACCGCGATATCTGTTGTACCTCCGCCTATATCAACCACCATACTTCCATATGGTTTTGATATATCAAGCCCGGCACCTATTGCTGCTGCTATGGGTTCTTCAATTATATATACTTCCTTGGCACCGATATTGTCAGCTGCGTCCTTTACTGCCATTCTTTCGACTTCAGTAATACCACTTGGAACACATATCATTACCCTGGGCTTGAAAAACAATATTCTTCTTCCGCAGACTTTTTGGATGAAGTATTTAAGCATCTTTTCTGTTGTCTCATAGTCAGAAATAACGCCATCCCGAAGTGGCCTGACGGCTGTTATATTACCGGGAGTTCTTCCCATCATTCGCCTGGCTTCTTCACCCACTGCAAGTATATTCCCCTCTTCATCCATGGCAACAACGGAAGGTTCCCGAAGAACGATTCCTTTGCCCTTTACATAAAGAAGAACCGATGATGTTCCCAAGTCAATTCCTATATCAAGACCTAAAGCCATAATTTCTCCTAAATCTTTTTTTTCATTATCTCACACGGCACAGGGGCTTTCAAGAAGAAACGGGGGTTTAGACAAAAGATGACAATATAAATTATACTTTGTATGTTTTGTGGTTCAAACAATGTTATTCAAGAGTGTTGATTGCACCTCTGATAACCCTGTGTTAATATAGTAACGAAATAAAACGAACAGGAGACACCCCATGATTAAAAAACGTTCAATAGCTGAAGTAATCATTTTGTCCTTGATTACCTGCGGAATTTATTACCTTTACTGGATATATTCTTTCTCCAATGACATCAAGGTTTATCTTGATGATGAAACCATCAATCCGGGCCTAGAGGTTTTACTTTCCATCGTAACCTGTGGTATATATTCTATTTACTGGATGTATAAATATGGTAAATATGTATCAACTTGTCAGGAAAAGGCAGGGGTTGCAATTGAGGACAATGCAGTGCTTTATCTGGTACTGGCAATTTTCGGGCTGAGCATAGTAAATGTAGGCCTGATGCAAAATTCAATGAATATAGTAATCGACCACACCGAGGTTTGATCTGGACATTAAAAGAGACCTGCACGGTCTCTTTTTTTTTACTTAAAATTGCACAATTGATTTGACTTTATAATCCCTGAGCTTTTCCCTGCCCTTTAGGAAAGCCAGCTCAATGAGCACCTGTACCCCTGCAATTTCACCGCCCATTTTTTCTACAAGCTTGATTATGGATTCCGTCGTTCCACTGGTTGCCAGAAGATCATCTACGATTACAACCCGTTGACCCGGTTTTATTGCATCTTCATGTATTTCAAGGGTATTGGTTCCATATTCCAGCTTATACTCAAGGCTGATGGTTTTATGAGGAAGTTTTCCAGGTTTTCTAATAGGAATAAAACCTTTGCCTGTCATGTATGCAAGCGGTGTACCAAATATGAAACCTCTTGCCTCAGGAGCAACAATAAGGTCAAATTCACCAAAGTCTTTCATGCTTTCCTTCATTTTTTCAAGGCTGTATGCAAACGCCTCCGGATCCTGAAGTACAGTTGTTATATCAATAAAATCTATACCTTCCTTCGGGAAATCAAGTACATGTCTGAATTTAGATTTCAAGTCCATTTGAACTACTCCTTTGATACATATTAGCAGACTACATTTTATCATATGGGTACCCTTTGTTAAACTATTTATTAAAAGGACGAATTGTTTTGTATGATATAATCAATACACAGGGGTAAAGTTAAAAAGCAAGGGGGAAATTTTAAATGAATAAAACACCGCATATCGGCGTAGACAAAGAAGGTATCATTGCAAAGACAATTCTTTTGCCCGGAGATCCTCTTAGAGCAAAGTTTATAGCAGAAACCTATCTGGAAAATCCTGTACAATTCAATGCTGTCAGAAATGCATTTGGGTATACCGGAACTTATAACGGAAAACAGATTTCAGTTATGGGAACAGGCATGGGAATGCCTTCCATTGGTATTTACTCGTATGAATTGATTCATACCTATGGCGTTGAAAATCTTATAAGAGTCGGCTCCTGCGGAGCTTTTCAGAGAGACCTGAATCTATATGATGTTATCATCGGAATGAGCGCATCAACCAATTCCAATTTTGCATCCCAATATGATTTGAACGGAACGTATGCCCCAACAGCTTCATGGAAACTTCTCAGCAAAGCTGTAGAAGTAGCAAAGGAAAAGGGTACACCTGTTACTGTTGGAAACATCTTGTCTTCAGATATATTTTATGATGATAATCCAGATGTCTGGAAAAAATGGGCAAGGCTGGGAGTTCTTGCGGTTGAGATGGAAGCTGCAGCACTATATATGAATGCTGCACGAGCCGGTGTCAATGCCCTATGCATACTCACTGTTTCTGATTCTCTGGTAACCCACGAAGTAACGACCAGTGAGGAACGGCAGACAGCTTTTACAAAAATGATGGAAATAGCCCTGGAACTGGCATAATATATGATTTTAAATTACAAGCGGGCTTTCGACCCGCTTTTTCATTATAATCAGAGTCGTAATCAAGGCCAATATCAAAAACACCGGAATAAGATAAAATACCACTTCAAGCGAGTAATTGATGGTTGCATAGCTTCCAAGCAAAGGTGCTATAGCCCATGCTATTGAACCGACGGAAGTCCGGATGCCGAACAAAAGTCCTCTTTTGTTTTCAGGGACCAAGGTCAGGGAGTAAGACATAATAAGGGGATCTGTTCCTCCAAGCATGAAGAACATCAGAGCATAAAAAACTCCAAACCATATTAAAGAGCCTGCCAGAAGAAGTGGGATAACCGCTAATGCACCTGCACCAAGAAATGTTGCAACCAGTTTTCTTTTATCGTATCTGTCCCCCAGTCTTGTGAATAACAATGCTGATAATGCTGTCGCTATACTTGCTCCTGCAGTAATAATTCCTGTGGTAAGTGAAGATCCTTCTATCATTCCCCTTACTTCCTGAACATAAAGAGGCAGGTACGGTGAGGCAACTGTTCGGCTTATTCCCATGAAGAACATCAATACTAATACAAGTATAATGGGCAATGTGAATACTTTCCAAAATTCTCCCTTGCTTTTTGCACCATCGTCACTTTGGATTGTTTTTGTTTCGTTTATGAAAATAAGAATAAGCAAAAAAGCAACCAGCATTATAACTCCGCCCAAAATGAAACTTAGTTTATAGCCGACGGCTTCAGCTAAAACGCCTCCGATGGCCGGACCAATGGATCTGCCTAAAAATGTCGACGATGCCAGGATTCCCAAAGCAAATGACATGTTCTTCTGAGGTGTCTTTGCCGCGACCAATGCTCCCGCAGCTGTAACTGTTCCAGATAAAAACCCCTGGATACTTCTTAAGGCCAAAACCCATCCTACTGAATTAACCAGTCCCAGTGCCGTAAGTATAACAAAAGAGCTGAATAGAGCCCTAAGTAGCATAGGCTTTTTACCGAATCTGTCAGCCATGATTCCCCAAATGGGTGCCATTATTCCCATGCCTATAGCGGGAGCTGAACTGATTATTCCTGTAAGCAAACGGAGTCTGTCGGGGTCAGTGACCCCCATTTCCTGAATATAATATGGTAAAAATGGAATCCCGAAACTGAATGACATCAACGACAGTATCTGGACAAACCAAACTATGTATAGGGTTCTCCTCCAGTTCTGTTCCATCACAGACCGTATTTTTTCATCATTCCACGGATAAATTCCGTTCCCTGTGAAACCAAAGTATCTCCATCCTTTGCCAACTGACGCCATACCCATGTATTCATGTTGTCTGTACAGTCAACGAAACTCTCTAGTGCAGCATAACCTGTATAATTGATTTCAGAAAGAGCCTTGAAAATATTATCCCAGTCAACAAGTCCTGTCCCTGGAATACCTCTGTCATTTTCACAAAGATGGTAGTGCATCAGATCTTTGCCGGCTGCCAGGGTTGCATCATAGAATGATTTTTCTTCTATGTTCATATGATATGTGTCCAGATGAATCTTGATATTATCTCTTCCAATCATTTCCTTAAGCATCAAGGCCTGTTCACATGTGTTTACCAAAAATGTTTCATACCTGTTTACCGGTTCGAGGCCTACAATAACACCAAGTCCATCTGCGTAATCAGCAACTTCCCTGAGACAATCGGCGGACCAGGTGTATTCCCTTTCAGTAGGACGTCCGTCCAGCTGTCTGATATGCTTTGAATATATAACTCCCGAAAAATTTGTTGCACCTATTTCTGACGTTGCCTTTACACATCGCTTGAGAAATTCCACACCCTTCACTCTGATATCAGGGCTTTCACTGGTAATGTCAGTATCATCAAGCAGAACCGTTGAGGTACATGCACTGAACCCAAGTGTTTTCAACCTATTTCCAACGGCACCGGAATCAAATTTATCTAGAACCATTAGTGGAAGTTCAATGAAATCCATCCCCAGTTTCTGAGCTCTGTCTATTAAATCAAGCTGGTCATTGTTCCATTCACTGCACCATGCATATGCATGAATTCCAAGTTTCATATCCCACCTCCAAAAAACACTTTATCCTATTATATACCATAATCAGCAAATCACCTTTTTAGTATTTGGGGAAAAAGTTACAAACAGTTAAATTTTCGAGCAAATACCCGAAGGGTGTTTGCTCGAAATCAGTGCATTAAGTGCCATATGATATTAGATTTTTTTCAGATATTCGCCGTAACCTTCCTTTTCCATGTCTTTCTCGGGTATAAACCGCAGGGCTGCAGAATTGATGCAGTATCTCAATCCGGTAGGATCCGGACCATCTTCGAAAACATGACCAAGGTGGGCTGAATCAGAGCTGTTTCTGATTTCTGTTCTGGCCATTCCATGGCTTCCGTCAAACTTCTCAATGACTGCCTCTTTTTCAAGTGGTTTTGTAAAACTCGGCCACCCACAACCGGAATCAAATTTATCCCTGGATGTAAAAAGAGGTTCTCCAGTTACTATATCTACATAAATACCCTTTTCTTTATTATCCCAGTATTCATTTCTAAACGGAGGTTCAGTAGCATTATTCTGTGTTACTTCAAACTGGATTGGCGTGAGCCGGTCACGGAGGTCCTTGTTTTCATTTTTCCAAACCCTCTCAATAAAGTCCTGTCTTCCTGATGATTTTTTGTACATCTTGTATCTTCCGGGATTTTTCTCATAATATTTCTGATGATAATCTTCTGCTGTATAAAAAGTTTCAGCAGGTAGAATCAATGTTGTAATGGGTTTGTCAAATTTAAAAGTCCTCTCTATTTCATCCCTTGATTCTTCTGCAGTCAGCCTCTCTTCTTCATTCCCATAAAATATTGCGGGCCTGTACTGTGATCCCCTGTCGGCAAACTGTCCACCGTCGTCAGTGGGGTCAATCTGCCTCCAGAATACATCAAGTATTTCTTTAAAAGAGACTTTTGATGAGTCGTATGTTACCTCTATGGCCTCAAAATGTCCTGTCGTTCCTGTACAGACCTGCTCATATGTCGGGTTTTTTATGTGTCCTCCGGTATAGCCGGGCAGAACCGAAACAACCCCTTCGGTTTGAACCAACGGCTGTTCCATGCACCAGAAACATCCTCCAGCTAGAATTGCTTTTTTATATTTATTTTCCATGTTCCACATCCTTTTTATGTTCTCATTGAGTTATACCCAAAAAGACTATAATCTTGCAACTCCGGTATCTTTGGCTGCCTGGGCAACTGCTTTGGCAACTGCGGGTCCAACCCTTGGATCGAAGGGTTCAGGTATGACATATTCGGGACACAACTCTTTTTCATCTATTAGATTCGCAATGGCGTATGCAGCGGCAATTTTCATCTCGTCATTTATATCAGAAGCCCTTACATCCAGTGCTCCCCTGAATATGCCGGGAAATGCAAGAACATTATTTATCTGGTTTTTAAAGTCAGACCGCCCTGTTCCTACAACCAGCGCACCTGCCGCAATGGCTTCATCAGGCATTATTTCCGGTACCGGATTTGCCATTGCAAATATCAAGGGATCTTTTGCCATTGTCCTTATCATTTCTCCTGTCAGCATTCCGGGTGCAGACACTCCAATAAAAACATCAGCCCCTTTTATTACCTCGCCCAGATCTCCCTTTTTCTTTTCCAGATTTGATATTTCAGCCATTAGCTTTTTTTCATCATTTAGATTTTCCCTGCCTTTATATATTGCTCCTTGTCTGTCGCAAAGAATGACTTTTTTCAGGCCCATGCTCATCAGAAGTTTTGTAACCGCAATTCCTGCTGCGCCTGAACCATTTACCACAACTGAAATATCATAAATTTCTTTTTTGGCAATTTTAAGGGAATTTATCATGGCTGCAAGTGTTACAACTGCTGTTCCATGCTGGTCATCATGGAATATGGGAATATCACACGCTTCCTTGAGTCTTCTTTCTATTTCAAAACATCTGGGAGCTGAAATATCTTCAAGGTTGATTCCACCAAATGAACCTGCAAGCAAGGTGACAGTTTTTACTATATCATCAACTTCCTTGCTCCTTATACACAACGGAAATGCATCAACCCCGCCAAAAGTCTTGAACAGAACACATTTGCCCTCCATTACAGGCATTCCTGCCTCAGGACCTATATCACCAAGCCCAAGGACTGCAGTTCCATCGGTAACAACAGCCACCAGATTGTGTCTTCTTGTATACTCATATGACAGGTCAGGATTCTTCTCTATCTCAAGACACGGCTCAGCAACACCGGGAGTATAGGCGATGGAAAGATCTTCTTTGTTATTGACGGCAACTGTGCTGATAACCTCAATCTTGCCTTTCCATTGTCCGTGCAGTTCCAGTGCCTTTTTTCTAATATCCATGATATCCTCCGTCTTTTTCAAGTTTTGTAATTCTATTTTATATCAGTTTTCCCGTTAACATTTGATTGATTATTTTATCAAGAACAGGATTGAATCCAGTTCTTCCCTTGGTTTCAAATGACATAAAAACACAATCATTCTTTACACAAACAACCGGGAGTTTCCTCTTCAATCCTTCAGTTCTCTTTCCCCAGGGTGGTTTTTCAAAACCAAAGGCATACAGACCATCAGGCTCAACATCGACATAATATTCAGCTACATGATCAATATAGTCCTTCTCACCATTATACCAGTAGGAGCAGTCATTTTTACCATATGATTGCTTCATTTTATCTGACAGTGCCACAAAAGAAAGGCCTTTCAATTCACCGTTCTCACCGACTTCGCCGGGGTCGAATATAGGCAGAAAAGCATAGACTTCCCCATTTATTTCATAATATTTATCTTTTTCTTCATTCATCAGGAACACTGTCCTGGCACCACCCGGCAAATTTTTCCCTTGCTCTTTATATCCTTCAGAGGAGGATACAAGTATTGCTTTTGCACTGTCATCCTGAACTCTGTACAGATAAGGTGAGCTCTCTGCTACAGATTCCGCCTCTTTGCCAACACAGAAAACACCGGTTATTTCCGTAGGTTTTGGATAAATTGTTATTGCCATGGAATCCTTGGAAATCTGCTGACCATTCTTTAAAATACAAATATCCATACGAGCTTTTGTTTCTCTTGTTACAGCCGGCAGATTTGTCCTTATCACTCCTGCCACAATGGAAGAGCATGCCTTTATTTTGACGTCAGCCAGTTCATGATTTGAAATTACTGCATCATTAATTTTAAGAGATGCTCTTAGGGAAAGTCCTTCCAGGCCTTTGCGCAAATCATTCAGGATCCATACTTCAACCGGAATAACATCACCGGTATAACCGGACCATCTGTCACTTCTAAGATTGACTTTCAATGGTTCAAGGCTTTCCTTGAATGCAAAATATGCCTTTTTGGGAACTCTGTCTACATCTAGCAGAGTTTTCATCCATCCCGAAGGCCATGCATCAATCAATAGGTGAATAGCGGTGGAAACTATTCTGTCGGACCTTCTTCTAAATGCCAGTGTCATTAGCTTAGTCGCAAAAGCCTGGTGCTCCTGGCTGGCATCTATCCAGTCAGTTATATTGGACTGCTCCTCATACCAGTCACCATGCATTGTATTTGTCTGGGATTTGACAATCTTATCAGAAATCCACCAGTCGTCATCATTCTCAGGCAACCAGTCAGCCGGATAGTATTTTCGCATTACTTCATAATTATCCAGTCCTTCAGCCCCATATTCTCCACATCCTGTTTTCCATCCCCGGTTCAATGCAGGAAGGAAACCTTTGTATAGCATCCCAATCGGCAGTGCATGGTTTGTGTACCACATGTTGTAACAGTGGAAATCCGACATTCCTTTTTCTGTAGGGGGGTCATAGTCCCCTTCAACCCGCTTAATCACTCTATCCGGATTTTCAAAATATGTAGCAGCATCACAGGCATCAAAGAAAAGCTCAAGTTCCCTTCTGGATAAATGACGATGGGCAAGATCGTATTTTTCGGGTGCGAATGGTTCATTGATATATGTTGACATTATCACCGAAGGGTGATTTCTGACATGCCGTTCCATCTCACCTGCCTGTTTTACACCTTCATGGAACTTGTTTTTTCTCATGTAACCAAAAAGAGGCAAATCGGTCTGACAAAGCATTCCGAGCATATCACAGTAAAAGTATATTTCTTCCTGCACCGGCCTTTGAGTCATGCGATAGTAGTTCATGTTGCAGTATTTTGCTATCAGTATGTCTTCAATCAACTGCTCAAAATCATCTCTCATGACACATAACTGCAAATGCCCCATTTCATTGGCTCCACGCAGCAATATAGGTTCATTGTTTAAGAATAAATCTCCTTTGGGAATTTCAGAATCGTTCATGTGAAATTTTCTCATCCCGAATGTCTGTTCATAGGAGTCATACCCGTCTGTAACAGAAACAAGATAAAGCCAGGGAGTATCCATTTCCCATAACCTGAATTCATCCATTGGAATATCAATGCTGTAATAATTATATCCATATCCGCTTGGAAAAGTTTTTTCTGTTTTGTAAACAGCTCCTTGAAAATTATATGGATTCACATTGAAAACAAGGTGAACCTGAGAATTTTCAACCAGATTTGAGTAATATGTTACAAAAATACCTGCAGTACCATTATCAATGTCGGGCTTGATGAAAATGTCTTCTATATATGATTCGGAACGCGTCTCAAGATATACCTTGTCGAAGATGCCTCCCCCGGCAGGGCAATGGTGCCAACCATCTTCGGGACCATCCCAGCCCGGTCCCGTTGCTGCATATAGCTTGTCTCCATTTATCTTCATATCGCCATTCCCAATTGTTGGAATATCGTTTTTTACAATAACTTCAAGTTTGTTTTCCGATAAAAGGAAATTAGTGATTTCAAATTCAAATGGTGAAAAGAAACCTTCATGGCTTCCGACATATCTGTCATTGACATACACATTTGCAATATAATCCACGCCTTTGAAGACAAGGAATACTTTTTCCCCTGGCTCTATTTTATCTGCGTTGAAAAATGAGGTATATGAAGCAGTCCATCTTCCTGCAGGACCGGTATAATGAGGTATGGTTATATCCCGGCTTATTTCTTCATGTTCAAACCTGAATGAAAAATCATTTATGTACTTTTTGATTCTTGTATCTGTGGTTTGTGCACAGTATCTTTGTAAGAATGGAGAATATAGCTCCTTTAATTCATTGATTCCCTTTTTAAACTCACTTAATTTTTCAATGTGCGAAATTTCTGTTATATCTGGACAAACGTCAACGGCTTCCGAAAAATAAATATCCGGAACAGCAAGAGGCAAAGTCTCTTCCAGACAATCCTTTCTCCCGGACATCCCATTTGCAGCAATTCCTGCAAAAACATCATTTTTAGCCATGATATAACACCCCCACATTTCTCAATATATAATACCAAATATTTTCCCCAGACGTAAATATTTTACCCAGACGTAAATATTTTCCCCAGACGTAAATATTTTACCCAGACGTAAATATTTTCCTCAGACGTAAATATTTTACCCAGACGTAAATATTTTCCTCAGACGTAAATATTTTACCCAGACGTAAATATTAGGCGAAAAAAAACCGCCTTCGACGAAGGCGGTTCGAATGTTTTTCGGTTTACGGGAAAATTCCTCTGATTTTCTTTGCGTCTGCCAGTCTTTCCAGGGCTACCATGTATGCACCCATTCTCATTGTGCTCTTTTTCTCATGCATTTTGTCCCAAACCTCATTGAATGCCCTGATTATAATTTTTTCCAGGGTTCTGTTGACTTCATCAAAATCCCATGTAAGTGACTGAATGTTCTGAACCCATTCAAAATATGAAACAACAACACCACCGGCATTTGCAAGTATGTCAGGAACAACAATGACACCCATATCATTCAGTATTTTATCAGCTTCAACAGTTGTTGGTCCATTGGCACCCTCTACAATTACCTTTGCCTTGAGTTTCTTCGCTATTTCAGCTGTTATTTGGTTTTCCATAGCTGCAGGTACCAGAACATGTGCCTCACAAGTCAGTAATTCTTCATTACTTATATATTCAAATTCACCGTTCTCATAATCCTTGAGAAAACCTCCGGCATCAATGAAGTCCATGATTTTCGGTATGTCCAGGCCTCTTTTATTAAATACACCACCAGAAACATCGCTGAGGGCTATAACCTTCATGCCTTCATTATGCAGCAACCTCGCTGCCACTCCTCCTACATTTCCTGCGCCTTGTACAGCTACTGTTGTATCATAGACCGGTGTACCCATTCTGTGCAGGATTTCCTTGGTTATCAGCATTACACCACGGCCTGTTGCAGCACTTCTTCCTACCGAACCACCTATTCCCACAGGCTTCCCGGTTACAACGCCCGGAACCGTATAACCCTTGAACATGCTGTAGGTATCCATTATCCATCCCATTATCTCTGCATTGGTATTGATGTCAGGAGCCGGTATGTCTTTTTCAGGACCAATCAGCGGCAGAATCATTGCTGTATATCTTCTTGTAAGTCTTTTAAGCTCATTCTTTGATAGTAGAGCAGGATCAACACCTACGGCACCTTTACCTCCGCCGTAAGGTATATTTACTACTGCACACTTGAATGTCATCCATGCAGCCAGGGCTTTGACTTCATCAATATCTACATCAGGATGGTATCTAATGCCCCCTTTGCATGGGCCTCTCGAACTGGAGTGCTGGACTCTGTAACCTTCAAACACCTTTACTCTTCCATCATCCATTTCAACGGGAATGGCCACCTTCAATTCTCTTTCGGGATATTTTATTGCTTCATAGTCGTTTTTAGGCATTTCAAGAATTGCGGCAGCGGCTTCAACCGTTTCCAAAAAGTTATCATATGGATTATAGCTCTTCAATGTAATTTCCTCCCCACAAGTATCGAATATATTTTATACATTCAATGTATATTTATCTTACCATGGATAGTTATATATTTAGCATATTTTCTCAAAATGTTTTAAACTTTTATTCCATTTCTGCAAGTCTGTCTTTTGCATATCCAACCAGATCGGATTTTGGATATTCATTTATCAATGTATTATAATTTTCCTTGGCTTTCTCATAATTGCCAAGCTGCTGGTAAGCCTTGCCAGTGTAATAGAGTAAACCTGTTTTATTGGTATATGTGGTAACTTTATCTGCCTTTTCATACATTTCAATTGCTTTTGTTGAATTGCCCAGTTCAAAATATGACCTTCCCATCAAATAGTAACATCTGCCAATATCTTCATAGATGGGATTGTAACCTTCAACCTTTGATAAATTTGCAACTGCACCTTCAAAATCGCTTTGATTGTATAAATCAAGACCAATTGAAAACAGACTGTCTGCAGCCATGGCAGTAGCTTTGGAATAAACCTCGTTGTATAATTCTTTTTCTGCTCCCTTGTATATTTCTGCATCAAGGGTACCGGCAATATCAGCACTGGTTATGAACTGTTCAATCTCAAACAGATATGCCGCCCTATACAATTCCAGCAATGCTTCGTTCTTGTTTATCTCATTCTGCAGCTGGGTTAAGGTTTCCTGGCTGTCCTGGGAACCACTCAGCGCATCCTGAGTTTCCTGTTCGCTCAGCGCAAGATTATCCCTTAGGTCCTGAATCTGTTGATTCAGTTCATTGACCTCCTGTTGTGAATAAGTTACTTCTGTAACTCCAGGTTCTTTTTCAATGGGTTTTCCAAGCAATTTAATTAAAAGTATACATACAAATGTTGTTATTGCTATAACAAAGAACACTATGATTATTTTCAATAATATCCTGGGATTGATGTGCAGTTTCTGGGGAAGACTTTTTTTTCTTCCTATATTTCTCGAATCATTTCCCCTGATGTTTTCGTACACTTTGTCGCCTATGCTTTTTGACGCTTCATATTGTCTGACTTTGTCAAGCAGTATGTTTGCCTCGTCAAAATCCGGAGAAAGGTTCAATACCTTCCTCAATTTTATAATCGCAATATCCGTGTTTCCGGACAAAACATTGTCCACCGCATCATTATAGTATTCAATAGCTTCTTTTTCGCTTTGAAACATTTTGACATCTGAACTTTTTACAATTCCCAGATCAATTTTTTTAATGTCTTTAATCAATTCCTTGAGTTCCACTAAGCCGTTCCCTCACAAACTTCTTTACATCAGCAATATAATACAACGACCCGAAAGTACAGATTACCCCATCGCTTCCTGCAATTTCCAGGGCTTTTTTCAAACCCTCCTCAATTGTATCACCCGCATAACTGTTTTTACAGTATATTCTGACCGTTTCAAGCAATTCAGCTGCATCAAGTGCCCTGTGCCAATTGGGTCGTACTGTTATAACAGCCTTTGCATCATGTAAAACCAAGGCTGCCATGGAATTATAATCCTTATCTTTCATTACGCCCATTACATAGACTATTTCCCTGGTATCGAATCTTTCCTCCAGGGTTTTCCTTAGCACTGCTGCACCATGGGGATTATGGGTTGCATCGCAAAGTATCGTAGGTTTGATTTGCAGGATTTCCACCCTGCCTGGCCATTTGGTTTTTTCAAGACCCCTCTTGATGTCATCCTCACTTATATTGAATCCATTTTCTCCAATTACATTAAGAGCTTCCAATGAGGTGACAGCATTCTTGATCTGATGTCTGCCAAGTAAAGAAATCTTAATGTCATGGATGTTTTTATAATCGAAGGAATAACCCGTTTCAGTATTGATTATATTAGAAATTCCGTCCATATCTGCAATTATTACACTGGAATTAATTTTCCCTGCAAAATTCCTGAAGACTTCAATTGCTTCATCAGGATTATCACCATAAACAACAACAGGTCTTGAAGGTTTTATAATACCGGCTTTCTCGTATGCAATCTGGGGAATTGTATCACCTAGAATTGCAGTATGGTCAAGTCCGATGGCAGTTATAACAGATACTATTGGATCCTTGATTATATTTGTAGAATCCAACCTGCCCCCCAAACCCGTTTCAAGCACTGCAATGTCACATTTCATATCCCGGAAATACAGCATTGATATTGCTGTATTAAGTTCAAAGAATGTCGGGTGATTCTGACCTGCCTCTATCATTATGCCGATCTTTTCCTTCAGCAGCACAACATATTCAATCAGCTTGTCGTCAGGTATATTAATCAGGTCTACCTGAATACGTTCAGTGAATTTTTCAAGGTATGGTGATGTAAACAAACCCGTTCTATACCCTGCTTCCATAAGAACCCGTGTGATATAAGAACAAACACTGCCTTTACCGTTGGTTCCTGCTACGTGTACAAATTTTATATCATCCTGGGGATTACCCAGCAAATCCAGCAGATACCTTATATTCTCAAGACCAAGTTTGCTCCCAAAAAGAGATGCCGCTTCTATGAATTCAATTGCTTCTTCGTATTTCATCTTTTATGCTCCGTGGCAATGTTTATATTTTTTCCCGCTTCCGCATGGGCAAGGTTCGTTCCTTCCCACTTTCGGGACTTGCTTTTTCTGTCTTAGTGCATTGGCTGAATTATGGGATGCATTGAGATTCATCTGCCTTTGTACAGGTTTTATTTCCTCCTGCCTTCCCACCTTGATTCCCATCATCATCTTTACAGCAGAAGTCCGGATGTTTGCATTCATCTCTTCAAACATCTCAAACCCTTCAAACTTGTATTCCACTACGGGATCCCTTTGTCCGTAAGCCCTTAGTCCGATTCCCTGTCTCAGCTGATCCATTGCATCAATATGGTCCATCCATTTATCGTCAACTACACGCAGCAGCACAACCCTCTCTGCTTCACGCATGGTCTTTTCGCCAAGTTCCTTTTCCTTGTTTTCATACTTTTCCATGACATTATCATTGATTATATCAATGAAACTTTCCGGGGTAAGACCTTCTTTTTCTGAATCAGTAAAAACAAAGGGTTGCTCTGAGGGAAATGTATTATTGAAGAATGAAATGAGACTGAACCAATCCCATTTTGCTGAATTAACTTCCTCTATACAATATGAGGAAACCGTAGAATCAATGATTCCCCTGATCATGCCGATATAAATGTTCTTCAGATTTTCACCATCG
Source organism: Clostridia bacterium (assembly GCA_016929655.1). Lineage (GTDB taxonomy): Bacteria > Bacillota > Clostridia > DUPQ01 > DUPQ01 > JAFGQE01. Next base: position 29,746 of record JAFGIJ010000030.1, on the reverse strand, counting down.
AGAACTTTCTGGCGTTGCTCATATATTACTTCCCTTTGTTTGTTCATTACATCATCATACTGAAGTACATGTTTTCTTATATTGAAGTTTCTGCCTTCAACTTTTTTCTGAGCACTCTCAATTGCATTGGAAAGCATCCTGTGCTCTATTGGAACATCCTCGGGCAATCCCAATGCATTGACAACACCGGTCAGCCTGTCCTGGCCGAAAAGTCTCATCAGGTCATCTTCCAAAGATATGAAGAACTTGGATTTACCGGGGTCTCCCTGTCTTCCGCTTCTACCTCGGAGCTGATTGTCAATACGCCTGGATTCGTGCCTTTCCGTACCAACAATATAGAGTCCTCCGGATTCTATGACTGTTTTCTTATCCTGTTCAATGCTGCCTTTAAGTTCTTTTTCATAACCCCTGAATTTTTCCCTGGCAGATAAAATCTCAGTGTCATTGGTTTCATTGAAACCAGTTGCCTGAATCAGAAGATGTTCTTCATAACCTTCCTTGCGCATTCTCTGAAGAGCCATGAATTCTGGATTCCCGCCCAGCATGATGTCAGTTCCTCTGCCTGCCATGTTTGTAGCTATCGTAACGGCTCCGATCCTTCCGGCCTGAGCTACAATCTCTGCTTCCCGTTCATGGTATTTGGCATTTAGAACCTCATGCTTTATGCCGTTTCGCCTTAACATTGTACTTAGGAATTCAGATGTTTCTATGGAAATCGTTCCTATTAGAACAGGCTGCTGCCTCAGATGAGCTTCGCGGACTTCCTCAAGGACAGCATTGAATTTCCCCCTTGCTGTTTTATAAACTGCGTCAGGCGCATCGCTCCTTATCATCGGCATGTTGGTTGGGATAACTATTACATCAAGACCATATATCTCCCTGAACTCTTCTTCCTCAGTCAGAGCCGTACCGGTCATACCTGAAAGTTTGGCATACATCCTGAAGTAATTCTGGAAGGTTATTGTTGCAAGAGTCTTGCTTTCTCTTTCGACATTTACACCTTCCTTGGCTTCTATTGCCTGATGCAGTCCATTTGAATATCTTCTTCCATACATCATTCTGCCTGTAAATTCATCGATGATTATAACTTCATTGTTCTTGACTACATACTCTTTTTCCCGCTTCATGGTTCCTTGGGCTTTGAGTGCCTGGTTTATGTGATGCATCAGTGTCATGTTTTCAGGTTCAGAAAGACCGGTTACTCCAAAATGCCGTTCCGCCCTTGCAAGACCTTTTTCGGTCAGAGTTGCACTGCCTGCCTTTTCATCTACTATGTAGTCAACATCATAGTCCTCTTCTTCTTTTTTATCGTCTGTTTCAGCAAAAACTTTTTTTGAAAGACTTCTGGCAAAGGCATTTGCCTTTTCGTAGAGGTCGGTTGATTTTTCACCGGGGCCGGATATAATCAACGGTGTTCTTGCTTCATCAATCAGAATACTGTCTACCTCATCTACTATTGCAAAAACATGACCTCGCTGAACCATGTTCCTTTTGTATATGACCATATTGTCACGCAGGTAATCAAATCCATATTCATTGTTTGTACCATATGTTATATCGCACTCGTATGCTGCTCTTCTTTGTTCATTTGTTATACCATGTACAATGATACCTGTTGTCAGTCCGAGGAAATCATATACTTTTCCCATCATTTCGCCCTGATAGGAAGCCAGGTAATCATTTACAGTTACAAGATGTGCTCCTTTACCAGTCAGACCATTCAGATACAGTGGAAATGTTGCAGCAAGTGTTTTACCCTCACCGGTTTTCATTTCTGCTATCCTGCCTTGATGTATTACTATTCCGCCTATCAGCTGTGTACGGAATGCCCTTTGTCCAAGGACCCTCCTTGCAGCTTCCCTTACTGTGGCAAATGCTTCCGGAAGTATGTCATTCAGGTCTTCACCATCGGCAATTCTTTTTTTATACACATCGGTAAGAGCCCTCAGACTACTGTCATCAAGGCTTTTCATGTGTTCTTCATGGGATTCTATTTCGTCTACTATAGGAATGATTCTCTTTAGTTCCCTGTCACTGTAGCTGCCCAATATTTTCTCGAATATCTTCTTCACTTCATTTTTCTCCGTATTTTTCTGCCATTCGTTCAAGTATCAGATTATAACCGTCTGCACCATAATTAAGACAACGGTTAACCCTGCTTATGGTAGCGGCACTTGCTCCGGATTCTTCAGATATCTCTGAGTAGGTCTTTTTGTTCTTCAACATCCGCGCAACCTCAAGCCGCTGTGCTATTGCATTTAGCTCACTTACTGTACAAATATCCTCAAAGAACATATAGCACTCTTCTGTATTCTTAAGTTCCAGTATTGCCTTGAACAATATATCTATATGTTGGTTTTTTATTTTTCCATTCATGGGAACCTCCGAGTTTCCGGTAGAGCGGAAACGTAATTCAGCACTTTAACGTGTGAAATCATTATATCATATGTCAGGCATTTCCTGTGATACGGTTGACCACAACGGATGCCATTAAAATACCTGCTGCAGATGGAACATACGATATACTTGCAGGCACTTTTCTACCATCTTTGTCCAGGGGAAGATCATCACCTTTGAGAAGTGGCAGCTCATCAGACCATACAACTTCCAGCTTTTTTATTCCCCTTTTTTTCAATTCAGTCCGCATTACCCTCGCAAGAGGGTCCACAGATGTTTTTGATATATCACCTATCATAAGTTTCTCGGGATGTAGTTTGTTTCCGGTACCCATGCAGCTTATAACCGGTATTGATTTTTTATTAGCGAATTCAGCCAGAACTAATTTTGATGATACACTGTCGATTGCATCAACGATATAATCAACATCGTCCGGGATAATTGATTCAATGTTTGTATCATCGATGAACAGATTGTGACACTCTACCTTTATGTTGGGGTTTATTTCCGTTGCTCTAGTTGAAGCAGCCTCAGTCTTATACCGTCCGATTGTTGATTCCAGCGCAATGAGTTGTCTGTTTATATTTGTTATATCCACCCTGGCATGGTCAACTATTATCAGTCTTCCTATCCCAGCCCTGACAAGGGCTTCAAAAGCATATGAACCAACCCCTCCCAATCCCAAAAGACAAATACTGCTTCCGTGAAGTTTTTTCATTGCTTCACTTCCCAGAAGTGCATTGGTTCTTCCAAAGATTGAATCATTCATTCCGAAGCTCCTCCAGAAGTTCCATGAATTCAAAAGGAGGTTCTGCTTCAAATGACATGAACTCCCCGGTAACAGGATGATTGAAAGCAAGCCTCCCTGCATGCAATGCCTGTCCTTCAATATTGAATTTTCTTTTTCCCCTTCCATAAGTGGTATCGCCTGCCAGGGGATATCCTATATATGCCATATGAACTCTGATTTGGTGAGTTCTGCCGGTTTCCAGCACTGCTTTTATCAGCGTTGTTTTTCTGAATCTTTCCAATACAGTAAAATGGGTTACGGCTTCTTTTCCGTTTCTCAGATTTACACCCATTCTTTGACGGTCTTCATGATGCCTTCCGATGGGTGCGTCAATCTTTGCTGCATTTTCGCTTATTACACCGACAGTAATAGCGGTATATTCCCTTTGGATATCATGCCTTGAAAACATATCGCTAAGGGTTCTGTGTGCCTGGTCTGATTTAGCCACAACCAGAATTCCTGAGGTGTCCTTGTCAATCCTATGGACTATACCCGGCCTTTCAACACCGTTTATTGAAGAAAGCCTGCCCTTGCAGTGAAATAAAAGTGCATTGACCAAAGTTCCGTTATAATTTCCCGGAGCCGGATGAACAACCATTCCCCTGGGTTTATTCACAACGATTATATGATCGTCTTCGTATATTATTTCAATTGGTATGTCTTCAGGAACAGCATCCAGTGTTTCAGGGCCAGGAATATCAATGGAAATAGAATCCCCATCCCTTAGTTTGTATCCCGCTTTTATAATATTGTCGTTCACAAGAACCGCACCGGTAGATATCAATTTCTGGACATAGGAACGTGATACATCTTCCATGATTTCAGAAATATAAGCATCTATCCGATTCCCAGTTTCATCGCCATTAATTTTTATTATCATCAGACAACTCCCCATCCTTTGCTGCACCGGGGATTTCTTCCTTTGGTTCTTTATAAAAGAAAAGAATAAAAACAACAAGAATTATAGTTCCGACTGTAACCATCATATCTGCAACATTAAATATTGGAAAATCATATCCAAAAATATAGAAGTCAAGAAAATCAATTACTCTACCGTTGAATATTCTTCCTATTGCGTTACCAATTGCTCCACCGATAATCATGGTAAGGGAAAGTCTTGCAGGCCACATATCAAATTTAAAGAAAAAATATAATAGCCCTATGGAAACAACTACACTTAAAATTCCAAGTATCATGGTTGCATTCTGCAGTATGCCCCAGGCAGCCCCCGTATTTGTGTGGTGTGTTATGTAGAAGAAATTTTCAATGACTTCAATCTTTTCTCCTTCTGCTAAATTACCGGATATAACAGCCTTTGTTACCCTGTCTGCCAACAATCCAAATATCGTTACAAGAAACCACAAAAGAGATTTCCATTTAAAACTATTCTTCTTCAATTTCCATTATCCTTTCAATCTTCATGCATTTACCTGTGGTGTCATCAATTTCCAAAAAGACACCATTCAGCTGCGCTCTTCCCTTTTGCATCTTAAAGTGTGAAGGGAGTCCTGTCCTGAATCTATCAATAATTATTTCTCTATCAGCACCAATTACACCGTCGTATGGTCCTGTCATACCCGCATCAGAAATCACGGCTGTGCCAAATGGAAGTATTCTTTCATCTGCCGTCTGTACATGGGTATGAGTTCCGATAACTGCGCTTACCCTTCCGTCGAAATTCCAGGCAAAGGCTGCTTTTTCGCTGGTAGCTTCACCATGGAAATCCACAAGTACAATCTTGGTTCTTTCCTTTATTTCAGGCAGTTTTCTTTCCATCTCATCAAAAGGACAGTCGCAGGGTTCCATGAAGACTCTTCCGCTCAGGTTAACCACAGCAAGTGTTGACCCATTTTTTTCAATATAGGCTACTCCTCTTCCCATGTTTGATTTGCTATAATTCAACGGTCGCAATAAATTCTTATCGCTGTCTATGTAATGATAGATTTCAGTTCTTGCCCATACATGGTTACCTGTGGTTATTACATCTGCACCAGCTTCGTATATTTCCTTAGCATATGCGCCATTTATTCCTTTTCCACCTGCGGCATTTTCACCATTTACAACACAAAACCCAGCTTCATATTTTTTTAATATTCCAAGAAGCCGTTCCTTCAATATCTGTCTTCCTGATTTGTAGCATACATCTCCGATGAAAACTACTCTCATTAGTCCTCCGAAAGGCATAAGAAAAACGCGGACAAACCGCGTTTTCCTCTATTTTGCGTATTCTGTTACCCTTGTTTCCCTGATAACATTGACCTTTATCTGTCCAGGGTAATCAAGTTCTTCTTCGATTTTCTTGACTATCGCCCTGCAGGTGAGAACAATATCATCATCTGACAATTCATCCGGTTTAACCATTATGCGGACTTCCCTGCCGGCCTGAACAGCATATGACTTTTCAATGCCTTCAAAGGACGAGGCAATTTCTTCAAGCTTCTCAATTCTCTTGACATAAGCTTCCAGGGTTTCCCTTCTGGCTCCGGGTCGTGCAGCTGATATTGCATCCGCCGCCTGAATCAGCACAGATATGACACTGGTAGGTTCTACATCACCGTGGTGGGACATTATGGAATTGATTACTACATCATTTTCCTTGTATTTCTTGGCAATGTCAGCACCGATGGTAATGTGGGATCCTTCCATCTCAAAGTCTATGGATTTCCCAATATCGTGCAGCAGACCTGCTCTCTTTGCAAGTTTTACATCAAGCCCCAGTTCACCGGCCATAACGGCTGCAAGTGAAGCTACCTCAAGGGAATGCTTGAGGATATTCTGTCCATAACTTGTACGGTATTTCAGTCTTCCTATTAAACTTATAAGTTCAGGGTGTAGTCCGAAGACTCCGGCATCAAAGGCTGCCTGGTCACCGGTCTTCTTGACCGTGCTTTCAAGTTCCTTGGTTGCCTTGTTTACCATCTCTTCAATTCTTGCCGGATGGATTCTTCCGTCAGCAATAAGTTTTTCAAGGGTTATACGGGCTATTTCCCTTCTGATGGGATCAAACCCTGAAAGCACAACAGCTTCGGGTGTATCGTCGATGATGATATCAATCCCGGTCATGGTTTCAAGTGCCCTTATATTGCGGCCTTCCCTTCCTATTATTCTCCCCTTCATTTCATCATTGGGAAGAGCAACAACCGATACAGTATTTTCAGCTACATAGTCTGCAGCATTGTTCTGAATCGCTGTTGCAATTATCGTCTGGGAAATCTGTTCCGATTCTTCCTTGATTCTGGTCTCGTGTTCCCTGATTATAACGGCTTTTTCATGTTTAATTTCATCTTCAAGTAAGCTCAGCATATAGCTTTTTGCTTCCTCTACCGTAAGTCCTGATATTGTTTCCAGTTTTTCGAGCTGCTTGTGAAGCAGTTCTGTGGTTTCCTTCTCTTTTTCCTCGATCTTTTTGACTTTGCTCGTCAGTAGCTCTTCCTTGCTCTCAAGGGATTCAAGTTTCTTTTCAAGATTCTCTTCTTTTTGGAGAATTCTTTTTTCCATCTGCAGTATATCACTGCGTCTTTCCTTCAGATCTTTTTCTAATGCAACTTTGCTTTTGTGAATTTCTTCCTTGGCTTCAATCATTATTTCGCGTCTTTTGGCCTCAGCTTGTTTCTCGCCTTCTGCGATTATTTTCTGGACCTGAGTCTTTGCATCTCCGACCGTTTTGGTCGCTTTGTTTCTGGCAGCGACACCACCGATCAAAAACGATACAATCGCGACAATTATCAGCAAAGCAGCGCCAAATAATATAATAATAATTATATTCGGCATTGCAGCACCTCCTTATTAAATTTTCAATGTTCATATGCCATTAAATTTATTTTTTCATATTACACTGAAGTTCATTTTATAGTCATTGACCAATACTGTCAAGAAATAAACCCCTCTGCAGCAAGTATTGGTTGTAAAAATGGTCTTATAGTTATTCATTGCTTTGCTGTTGCTTCTAAAATAGTATCCAAACCGGAATCCCGGCCATATTTTGCAAAAATTATGCAACCTATTGCACCAAAAATAAATGCCGCAATAAAGTTTGCTTCAGGGGAAATATTCCACAAAAAAGCAGCTCCAAATGCAGCCATGGCAACAAAAATATCCCTGATCAGATAATATGCACCGAAAGTAGATGCCTTTTCTTCTTCCGGAGCAAGGTCCATGATAAGTGCCTTTCTGGTTGGTTCACCAAACTCCTTCATTCCTCGTATAACAAATGCCACCACCAGCATGCCGAATGATTTTGAGAAGATAAGTATCAAAGGGAACAATGTAAAAAATATAAAGGTTACAAGAATAAATGGTTTTTTCCTGTATTTATCTGCAAAATATGCCACGGGAATATATATTACCATTGCAGTAACCATTTCAATCATAGTCAGCACACCGAATTTCACCGGCGAAAGTCCATTCATGGTTACCGCCCATATTACAACAAAGGCATATGGGATCTGTTCAGCAAATCTTATAAGTATATCGGATATTAAAAGTGTTCTAAGTGGTTTGTTCAGGTTACTGATGGTTTTAATGAATCCCTTTGATTTTGGTTTTATTACCTTATCATCGGGCATGAATTTAATTACAAATCCTATTGAGAGAACAGCCAGTACTGCCGCAACAGAAAAGGCTATTCTCATACCGGTTATTTCTCCGTAAATTCCAATTAATGCCCCTCCGGCAACCGGGCCAAGAGCCATTGGAATCCTCCTTACAAAGGAATGTATTGTAACACCGGTGACTCTCTTGTTCCCCGGCATTGTCCTTGAAACAAGACTCATTACTGCAGGAAGTGATATTGCTGTCCAGGCTATGAAGAAAATTGCTCCAATCAGCACTGACTGCCATGTCGGTATTAAAATTACCAGCAAATAACCGAACAGGGCAACCAGGGTGAATATAACCAATGCTTTTTTATAACCCAGCCTATCCGCAATCCACCCGCCAGGATATGAGTACATTGAACTCAGAAGGTTGTCAATGGTATTCAGGGAAGCAACAGCCACAGCCGTACCGCCAAGTGACATAATATAAAGAGGCAGGAACCTCTCCCCCATTTTTTCACCAAAACCAATGAATACCACCATGATTACCATGGAGAGCATCCCCTTGTTAAATCCTGTTCTCCTTATGTCTTTTTCTCTTCTTAACACTTAAACCCACAACTGTATTCAATATTATATATTAAATGCCCAAGACACTTGGTAAGTGCCACTCATTCAATTCGTTCGATCATTCTGGGAAAGCTTCTTGAAAGAAGTTTATAAATCATCCCATTCACAAATGCCATTCCAACTATGAAAACCAATGAGTTCAACAGCAGTGACTGACCGGCAAATATTATGAATATTACTGCAAGTCCCGCTACTCCCATTCCAATGAGCATGTTGAAAACCAGGTTCATGTTCTGCTTTACAGCCTTTTGCTCATTGTCCCACTTCAATTTAGGATTGGCAGCATCTATGTACATCCCCGTGAGCCGGGTGAGAATAACTGCGTTGAATCCAGATAATAGCATAAGCATCGCAATCGGTATTGAAATTTCAAGGAAAATCGTCAGGATGACTACAAGCAAAATCATTCCTGCTGATGAAACAACCATTCCCGAGAGAAGTTTTGCATTGAGCTGTTCAGTATAACTGATGGGCAGGTATTTCATCATATATATCTGTTTGCCTTCCCTCGATATTGATGTTGCAGTAATACCGTTCATGGCACTTATAAACATGAAAACAATGAATGAAACGGCTATGAATATTCCGGGTGTTGCTGATGCAATCAGTTGATCTTTTATGGCATTTATCTGTTCAGCACCTATCGATATGAACATTGGTATTATCATAAACAAAGGCAGTAAAATGTCTATAAGTACAAGATTCATGAAATATATGGGTGTTCTGAAAATCAACTTGAGTTCCTTGTTCAAATATGTTCTGATGGGGTTTTTGGAATCATAACCGTCAATACGCTTTTCATCAAATTTTCTCCTGGAAACCTGTTGGTTTATACCCAGGACACCACGGAAGTACAAAGCCTTTGAAACAAGCATGAATAAAATAATTGCAACAGCTGCAACCAAAATAAAAATTATTAGGTGCAGTACATTGTTTTCAACAAGTGCCTTTGTTGCATTGGGTATTCCAGGAAAAAAACGGGCAATATTCTCAGCCATCGAAATTTTTCCTGAAAGTACCATTTCCTGGAACCCATTTGCATTGTCAACCCTACTTATAAGTGACTGGAAACCGAAATTGAACCCGACACCTATTCCAAGGCCCAGCAAACTTGCAATCATTGTGAATCTATCTTTGTTTATTGCTTTTTTAGAAAAGCTCATAATTGTAATAACCAGCATTGATGCAAGTGACAAAGGTAATATTGGCACCATTAAAAATACCGGAACTGAAAGCAGATAGTAAAAGACACCTTTTTCTGCTGCTATTCCAAATCCAAGTACAACAGGAAGGAAGAATATAAGCATTGTAAGATACTCATAAAGCAATACCATCGCAAACCTTGATATTGAGATTTCCCATGGTTTCAGTGGCAGCTGAAGGTATATTGGGATATCCTGGGCCATGTAATATGAGCCAATGGTGTAGAATATTCCAAAGATAAACACCACCATTGAAGCAACCAGCAAGCCTAGTGCCATAATGGAGTCGCCCTGACCAAACATATCAAGGGAGCCATACATAACCCGGATAATTTCAACCAATGAAAATACCATCGGTGAAAATGCAACGAGCATCAAAACGGCAAACAATGGTTTTTGGATTTTCCTTTTCTTTCCTACCTGTCCCCTGAATGTTGTCAGAAGTCCTATTTTAATAAGCTTAATAACATTACTCATCATCAGTCATCTCCAGGAACATTTTTTCAAGGCTTGTATCTGTTTTAAGGCTGCCCTTCATTTGTGCAAGGGTTCCCACGAAGAGTATCTTACCTTTGTTGATTACGGCTATCCTGTCACAGACCTTTTCCGCCACTTCAAGAACGTGGGTGGAAAACATAACGGTATTTCCTTTGTCTGCATGGTCCCTCATTATTTTTTTGAGTGTAAATGAAGATTTGGGGTCAAGTCCTGAAAGAGGTTCATCAAGAATCCACACATCAGGGTCATGAATCAAAACACCCATAACTACGATTTTCTGTTTCATACCATGTGAATAGCTTTGTATTTTATCATCAAGGGCATTTTTCATATCAAATTCTTCTGCCAGTTCAAGAATACGTTCCCTGCGTCCTTCTGCGGGAACTTTATAAATGTCCGCCATGAAATTGAGGTACTCAAGACCTTTGAGTCTTTCAAAGACATTAGGGTCGTCTGAAACAAATCCTATTTCCATCTTGGCATTAATGGGATCCTTGGAAATGTCATATCCATTTATCAAAATAGTTCCTTCGTCAGGCGGCAGAATACCGGTAACCATTTTTATTGTAGTTGTTTTTCCTGCACCATTTGGTCCAAGGAAACCGAATATTTCACCTTTGCGTATTTCCAGGGTCAGACCATCCACGGCCTTGATACCGCTTCCATAGGTTTTTGTGACATTATTGATATTAATCATCGAAGCCTCCCAAGTTACTTTTTACCTTAATAATATATAGTATTTTTCTGAATAATTCCATTTTTAGACTTCAAATATACAACTCAGTTATTGAACAATACCTCCTGATTTCCAAGGATTCATATTTTCTGTGCTGTTGACTGCCTGAATGTCTGATGTTATCATTTAATTACCAAATTTTAGTAATTCCTCAGGGGGACAACATTATGAAAGCCACTGGAATCGTAAGAAAAGTTGATGAGCTGGGACGTATTGTAGTTCCTATAGAATTAAGAAGGTCCCTTGGGATCGGTGACAGGGATGCAGTTGAAATATATATGCAGGATGACAGCATTATAATAAAGAAACATCAGCCTTCATGTGTTTTCTGCGGTGCTACTGAAAACACCATTGATTACAGGGATAAAATCGTTTGCAGGGACTGCATCGAAAACATGGTGTGACCTCAGATATCATTGACCTTTGAATAGACTTCTCTTCTTGAAATATTGAATTCCTTTGCTACGGTTCGCATAGCTTCTTTTCTGTCCATTCCATTTTCAATCAATTCGCTGTATCTTTCAGACACTGATACAGAAGTCTTAACAAATTCAGAAACCCCTCCTTTGACTACAATAACAAATTCTCCTTTTTGTTTATCATCTGAGAACTTATCAAAAAGAAATCCCAGTGGACCCCTGATTATTGTTTCGTGCAGTTTCGTAATTTCCTTTATAACAGCAGCTTCCCTGTTTTTGCCAAGAATATCCCTCATATTGCACAGGGTTTTACCGATTCTGTGAGGTGCTTCATAAAAAAGCATCGTTCTCTCTTCGTCACAAAGATTCACCAAGTGCTCCCTGCGAATCTTTTCCTGGCTTGGTAGGAATCCCTCGAAGACAAATTTTTCAGTGGGAAGGCCTGAAACCATAAGTGCTGAAAGTGCGGCATTTGGTCCAGGGATGACGCTGACCCCAATATTGTTTTCATGGAAAAGTTTCACCAGATATTCACCCGGATCTGAGATTCCAGGACAGCCTGCATCGGAAACAAGACATATGGTGTTTCCTTCCAATGCTTTTTCCAACAGCTTTTCACCGGCTTCTTTCTCATTGTGCATATGAAAAGCAACCAATGGTTTTTTAATTTCATATGCATTCAAAAGTTTTATTGTATGCCTTGTATCTTCACATGCAATAACATCGCAGCTCCCAAGTACTTCCAAAGCTCTTTTTGAAATATCTCCGAGGTTTCCAATCGGTGTTGCAACAAGATACAGCATATTACTCCCTGTCTATTCCATAGATTTTAAATATTTCATCGGTATAACTTCCATCACTCTTGCGTATTATCAGTGGTTCCTCCACCTTTAAAAACGGCTTGGAATTTTTCACTGAATTGACTAGAAAAAGATTTGGTGCCTTTCCTGCATATGGGTGAACAAATCTTATTGTTTTTGGTTCAAGGGAATTTGCTCTAAGCGCTGAAAGGACATCAACAAGCCTGTTGGGTCTGTGAACCAGTGTAAAGACCCCCTTGTCATTCAAAAGATAACTTGCAGCCTTTGCAATATCATCTATGGTACATTTGATTTCATGGCGGGACATGGCGATTGACTGATCTTCACTTTGGAATCCCGAGCCATCTTTCATGTAAGGAGGATTTGATACAACATTACTGAATGAACATGCTGTAAAAAGTCTGTCCACCTGCCTTATATCACCATGTACTATCTTAATGCCTTCTGCCAGTCCTTCGTTCAGTTCAATGCTTCTGGCTGCCATTTCACACAGTTCTTCCTGAATTTCAAGTCCGATTATTTCAGAAACATTGTTCTTGGCATTCAACAGTAATGGAATTATTCCGGTTCCGGTTCCAAGGTCGATGCATCTTCCACCGGGCTTTAATTTTGCGTAATTTGAGAGTAATACAGCATCGGTACCGAATTTGAACCTTGTGCTGTCCTGTATTATACGAAGCCCCTTTATCTGGAGGTCATCGAGCTGTTCATTTTCCTTCAACATATATCCACCCGGTTATGATTATATCACTTCAATGCCCGATGAACTCATATTCACTGATTTGTTCAAGAAAAGCTATCACTTCATCAACCTCTCCCGGGACACATACGCTTACATATTCAGCCTGGTCTCCAGCTGTTTTACTAATATGGTTTATGCGCAGATCATTTATAAGTATCCCCGGTGTTTTACCTTTTATAAATCGAGAATAACCCACAAGATTTTCATTCAACCACACAATCTGATAATTTTCCAGTTTTTCAAAATCCGGAAGAAAGAAAATATCAACAATATCACCAGCTGTCAGAAAGCCGGCATTGAAATTGCTTCCATCCACCTTGAGGGCAACATACCTTTCATCCTCCGCCTGCAATTTACTGTCATATATTATCGCCGATGTAATTATCTCATCTTTGACAATATCTCCCGAAAGTGTCATACCAATAAGGTCCTGCTTGCTTTCAACCGATGTATGAATATCTGCATTTTTCGTATAAATCACAAGTTCGTTCAAGTGTGAGTCTTCAAGGACTGTCCCTTTTTTATAATCATCCGCTGCAACATATACTATTGTTTCGTTGCTTCTCGAAGCAGACTTTGCAATAACTGCCTGAATAACTGTCAGTCCTGCAGCTAAAAGAACTGCAAGCACTATATAAATTGTCTTTCTCATCATTCCATCCTTATACAGGGTATCTCCACATCCCTGTGTATATAGAACTGCACTCTGCTGCTGTCGTGTATACGTTTTACCGTAACTTTTAGAAGCAGATGTATGAAGTCATACTGTGATGTATTCCCAAGCCTGCAGCATTCTCCTGCTGCATGTATGGCTACATCGCACTTGTTTATTTTGATTCCCTCTATTTTGTTTTCTTCCAATGAATGAATAATCCTGTCTTCAATACAATCAGCTGAGGAAAATCCTATGTTGCCAGAGGCAAGGATTTCTGCGTTTATTTCCTGGTAAGCTGTCATTGCTGCCAAATCAGCCGCTTCATTCATTATATGTACAACATACTTGATATAGATTTTTTCTGTCATGAATGTAAACAGAGGAATAAGCAGGAATACCAGAAAACCCAGTAAAACAATGCTCTGCCCTACACCAAAACCCTTGTTCCACCGGATCATCTGTTAACCACCTTTCGTGCCACTGCCTGCCTTTCATAGTTCATGACATAGTTGCGGCTTGTTCTTTCCAAAATACCGAACAGCCCTGACTGATTGTAAATAACGCTTACGGAAAGAGTCATCACAGTACCCGCCTTTGCGGAAGCAGGAGCAGTAATTCTGATGTCATCGAATCCCATTGCTTCGAGTTCATCCTCGAGTTCATTGCAGTCTGACGAACCAAGTCCTGAGTTGTACTCCATCCTCATCAGATAATCCCTGCATGTATCACGAAAATCCATGTTCCTTCCAATAGGCACAAAGCACTCCGTCATATACAGGCAAATACTCATCACAATGACCAGCAATACTGCTGATACCAATGCTCTCTCCGCCATCAGCTTGCCGGGAATATCTTTCCGATGATGCTGTCATTAACCCAGCTGTCCATCTGGCCCATTATTCCCTGGGCAAAATTACGAAAACCCGGTATAACTACAAATGCTGCAACAATCAATACTGCCGCAATTCCTATGACTTCATATAAACCGAAGCCATTTGTGTTCCTCAAATAATTGAGGTTTGCCAATAACCATCCTTTGATTTTCTTTTTCATACTGATCTCCTTATGTAAATATACTGTCCAGTGCACTTTGCACATCCATGATTGTAGGTATCAGGATCATGCATACAATAATGGAACAAAGAAGTATTACAGTTATCAGACACCTGGTCTTCAATGAATCCGTCATCCTCTGCACATATGCAAAATATCTGTTGAACATCATCTGTTCAAGCCTGTCCAATAGCTGTTCATCACGGCTTTCAAACAGACCATCTCTTATAGACATCGTGAAACTCCTTGATTCAGGTGTGTCTATTCTCTGGGATATGTCATCTGCAAGTTTCACACCATCGTATGAAACAGAATATGCAGCACAAGCTTCCGTAAAAATTGCAGACAACTCCCTGTCCTCAATTACTTCATGCATGTTCCTAAGAGCATCAACTGTTCTTACTCCCGCAGCTATTTGATTTAAAATGTATTTGTAAATTCTGTAGGCATTTTTTTGAAATGCAGAATCGTGCCTTCTTTTTCTTATCTTTAAAAACATGCCGGATAAAAATGCAGGGGCAGCCATCAGCAAAAAACCACCGGCAGCATCAACCAGTATTGCAGTTAACAACCCAAGCGGAATCATAATTGCAGGTAAAAGAATATAGAAGGTTGTGTCAGCCTTCGAATGAATGCCGGCCTTTTTCAGTCTGTCAGAAAGACCTGGAAACAGTAGTTTACCCTTTTTCACCTTTGAGGGATTGACTCCCTTCAATTTTGCAGCATTTATATGGTTCAAAAATATCAAGGCTGCCGATACATTTAGAAGAAAAATGGCTAAAATCATAAATCACCTACCCGTCATAAATATCAGTGCCGTTGCAAATACTGCTGAAAATGCCATCAGCAGATAGTTCCCGAATGATGTATAGAGATAGAATTCTCCTGCAGTAGGATTGCTGAGCAAAAACCAAAATGCTGTTGCAATAACTATTATTACGGTCAGGTAAACTGCTCCTCTGTCCCTGACTGTTGAAATCTTTCTTTTGAATGTTTCTTCATCGATTCTGAAATACTGCTGTTCCATTCCGGTGAACAGTTTTTGCAGATTTCCACCTTTTTCTGCCGCAAATCTTATACTCCTGCTAAGATACCTGAGGTCTTCACTGCTGCTTTCTTCTTCAAGCAGAGAAAATGCCCTGATTATATCCATTCCTCCGTTTATTCTTCCAAGTGTCCTTTCAAGCAGAACCCCAACAGGCTTTTCAATTCCGGCCTCTGTTGTTTTTTTCAGACAGAAAACCATGTCATTCCTTACAGCACTCCATTTGGACATGGTCATAAGAAAATATGTGATCTGACCTGCTTCCCGGCTTTGCCTTGCCCTTGAAATCATGTCAAATGCACCATATACACAAAAGGCAGGTATTATTGAAATGGAAAGCGCAGCAGCGGTACTACCAAGAATTATACTGAATATGATGAAAGATAATACGAACGAAACGGCACTGGTAGAAAGAACCATTCTTTTATCAAAAGCTACCCTGAGACTCCTTTTATAGCCAGTTATCTTATGCAAAATATCAGTGTTAGTCATCAATATGTACAAGATAGATATAATCAGCAGATTTGCAGTAAAATAAATCATTCTGTATCCTTTCTATAAATACTTTCATAACCGGGTTCACCATTTTCCATGCCTTTAACCAATATGATTTCAATGACTTTGAATTCCTTTAGATAGATGACGCAGTCTATTCCGGAAGCCGCAGAATCCATCAGCCTTTCAACTGAGTCATTTGAACCGGCACCGGCGGCAAGGGAAACAATCCTTCCAATGGCTTCGAAGGCATTTTTTGAGTGGATTGTTCCAAGCATCCTGTGACCTGTGCATGATGCCTTGATGAATGAGTATGCCTCTTCTCCTACCAACTCTCCGACACAGTAGGTATCCAGGGACATTGTAAGCCCGTCTCTGACCAGTCCTTCTAGTGAAACAGGTCTGCCTCCTTCTTCAGGTCTCTTGGTTCTTTGTTCTATACAAAATGCTTTCTTTGGATAGATTTCAGCATCGGATTCAACGACCAGAACCCTTTCGAGTTCCGGAAGTGAATTAAGGAAAGCCCTTAGAAGTGTCGTTTTTCCGGCAGCTCCCTTCCCACAGAAAAGGATACTCGAGTTACTGTGAGTCATTTTTTGTATAATCCTGAAAGCTTCATCATCCAGCATGCAAAGCTCTTTCAGGTTTTCAAGGGTATAGGCATTTTGTCTGTGTTTTCTTATACTGATAGCAGGTCCTGATACATTTCGAGGCGGAATTGAAACATTTATCCTAAGCTTGCTTTTAATATCTGCAGTCCTGCAATGGGTATCATCCTCATTCAAAAAGCCACCGCTTCTTACAGCTATCAGCCGGCAGTATGTTTCAAATGCCCTTTCGTCACCGAAATCAACATCTATTCTGTATCTTTCCCCCAGTTTCTTGATTGTAAATTCATTGTATCTGGTTCCATCAATGTCACTTATATCTTCATCATCAATATACTTCTGCAATGCTCCATACCCGAACATAAAATCAAATATGCCCCTGATAAGTTCATCTCTGTTGACAGAAAAATACAGATTATCCCTGTCAAGGATTCTTATGACTTCCCTTCGAAGCCCATCCCTGTCGTCTTTTTCCCTAAAGGAGTCCATGACAAAATACGGTTTATCTTCAATAATCTCACCGGTTATCTTCATTGCCAGACTTTCCACTGATATTCCGTTTTTTCTGTCTTTTTCAGCTGTCTTTCCAATGGGTTCAAACAGTGTTTTAACCAAAGGCATCAGATCACCTCCAGTTTCTTCAGGATTCTTGTAATTGCTTTGAAGCCTCTGCTTTTTTTCTCTGGAAGATACGCCATTCCGTTCATAGACTGAGTTACCCTTTGGCTTATATGCGGCAACTGACCCAGCCACCTGACTTCCGCTGATATTCCGGCAATAGCAGGATCAATGCTTTTTTCAGAAAATCCATACCCTATCAGGTTTAAACGTTTGATGTTAACACCCTGTCTTCTGGAAAAGTGCAGTGCCATGGAATTCAGCTTTCTGATGTCCAAAGGTCCTTTCTCGACTGAGAATAAAATATGGTCACATGTAAAAAGAGCTTCAACCAAAGTGCTGTCATATGGAAAAGCACTGCAGCAAATAATAATCACATCATAAATATCACTATAGATTTTTGCTATTCTTTTTATAATTCCATTCTGTGTTTCCTCATAGGCATCATAGCTTGAAAAGCATGGCAAAATGTCAGGTCTTCCTGACTTCTTTCCCGGGATGATACCATAACCTGCTTCAATATCTCCTGAAAATCCATATTCATGGGATGAACCATTTAATTTTCGAAGACCCATCAGCATATCAATTCCCGGAGAAAGCAAATCAAGGTCAGCAAGAAGGGTATTTGCATAACATGAGGTTACATAAGCCATTTCACAGCACAGGTGGGGATTACCGGGTATACACAAAAGGGTTGTGCTGTTTTCCTTTTGGCTATCAGAACCAACACCTTTGGTCCATCGTTTCAGGTCATTGGCCATTTCCATGGCTGAAACATATCTGTCTGATGGAAGCTTCCTGACTGCCCTTTCAATTATTGAATTAAATCCCTTTTTTATTTCTCTTTTGTTGCTGTCAAAAAGCTTTCTTGTTCTGCCGGTGAGACAGTAATGCATAACCTGACCAATTGAATAAATGTCTGATTGTATTGTTGAATCAAAGCCTGCAAGTTTTTCAGGTGCACAAAAACCCGAAGACCCACTTGTTCCTGAAATTGAACCAAAATCAATCAGGATTGCCCTGTTATCACAAATCAGTATATTTTCAGGCTTGATATCACCGTGGATTACAGGATGCGGTTTAAGTGAGTGCATTGATACCAGTACATCCAAAATGTCCAGTATATAACCTGCTATCCTGAACTCTTCATGACTTTCTGATTGCAAAATCTCCGGCAGGCTTTTTCCTTCAATGAATTCCATGACTATGAAAAGAGAAGATCCTGTTTCAAATGCATCATAGATTTCCGGAATACCCGGGTGATGGAGTTTCCTTAGTGCTGTATAATCATTGGCATTGCTTCTGCCGTTTTCCTTTATTTCCTTGATTATTCTTTCTGCACCTGTTATTTCGTCATAGGCTAGATAAACAACCCGGTTTTTATGGCTGGAAATCTCCTTTATTATTCGATATCTTTCATTTAGCTTTTTGATAATCTTGCCTCACTGGTATTTATTGTCATTTATAAAATAACATAATTTACCTTATTTGACAAGATGTTTTTACATTTTTTGTTAATTATTAATTAAAACGCCATGAACCATCAGTCTACCGTTATCTACCTCATACGAACAGGTAGCCAGGGTTATGAT
This sequence comes from Clostridia bacterium, assembly GCA_016929655.1. Classification (GTDB taxonomy): domain Bacteria; phylum Bacillota; class Clostridia; order DUPQ01; family DUPQ01; genus JAFGQE01. The sequence continues at coordinate 10,910 of JAFGIJ010000030.1, read as the reverse complement.
TTGATTGACATCAGTTATCACTGATTCCCTTTGGAAAATCGACTCACTTTTCAAAAAATTGTAATATTCATTTATATCATTACTTTTAAAATCAAACTCCAGTTTATAATCATCTGCACTTACCCAGTACACAGAAAATATTTCATATTCAAATGTTTCATATAAATTACTGAAAGTTATTATCATATTGTCATTGAAAAACCCTTCATCCTTGTAATTGTTCAGACTGTTGAACATCGTACCGTTTTTCATATTATGTCCGTAAATAACTATATTGCCGTCGAGTTTATTACCAAAGTTCCTGTAATCCATATAAATACTTCCGGCAATATTATCTTCCTTGTAAAAATCCCGATTAAGATAGAAATCATTGTCACTGTGTTTTACAACAGGATAATCTACATTTGTTCCCTCAACCTTGACCCATCCTACAAAATCACTGTTTATTGCAAGAAGTTCACTGTTAGGGTTTTTTCTTAAATCAATGACATAACCGGTTATATTATCCGGAATTGTTTCCACTTCCTCTTTTGAAGGAGTCTCAGAAATTTCAACTTCTGGTTTTGCATCAGGTGTTTCTGAGGGCTTTGGTTCCGCATTTATGCTACTTTGTTGCATATTGTCATATATCGCCTGTATCTCATCCGTTGTTCTCTTGTTTTGTAGCAAGTTGTATATATATATACTTATTATTACAAAGCTGACTGCAACTGCTAATATTAATATTATTCTTATTGTTTTTTTCATATATCTCATATTTTCCTATATACCCTATTCATGTGGAAAACATCGTATGTGACAATGTCACACAAATTAAGTTGCAAAATGTTTATTAAAAAAGCTTCCGGGTAATCATGTTTCATAAAATTGAATTTTTAATTTAAAATAGGAGTTAAAAAAATGAAAAAGGTAGTAAGTTTAATAATGGCAGTCATGCTGTTGATGGTAGCGATACCCACAAGTGCAGCAGAAGGCGATATAGTAGATATAGCATCGAATGATTCAAGTTTTTCAATCCTGGTTACAGCTCTTCAGACAGCTGAATTAGTAGAAGCACTTCAGGGTGAAGGACCCTTCACAGTATTTGCACCTACAGACGAAGCATTTGCATCTCTGTTGGAAGCATTGGATATAACCGCTGAAGAGCTTCTTTCACAGTCAGGTCTTGCTGATGTTCTTCTGTATCATGTAGTACAGGGTAAAGTAATGAGCACTGATCTAACTGATGAAATGATGGCAGAAACGCTCAACGGAGAGTCAATAAAAGTTGATTTAAGCGATGGAGTCAAGATCAATGAATCAACAGTAACCACAGCTGATATTGAAGCAACCAATGGAGTAATTCATGTAATTGATACCGTTCTTATTCCTGAAGGATTCACTCTTGATATGGAAGAAGAAATGAGCATAGTTGATATAGCTCTTGCAGATGAGAATTTCAGCACACTTGTTGCTGCACTCCAGCAGGCAGACTTGGTTTCAGCTCTTCAGGGCGAAGGACCATTCACAGTATTTGCACCGACAAATGATGCATTTGCAGCTCTCCTGGAAGCACTTGATATTTCAGCAGAACAGCTTTTGCTTCAACCGGATCTCGCAGAAGTACTTCTGTACCATGTAGTTGGGGGCAAGGTAATGAGCACCGATCTTACAGATGGTCTTACAGCCGAAACACTCAATGGTGAATCAGTTACATTTGACCTGGATGATGGTGTAAAAGTAAATATGAGCACTGTAATCGGAACTGATGTAGAAGCCTCAAATGGTGTTATACACGTAATTGATACCGTTCTTGTTCCCGAAGGATTTACTCTTCAGGAAGTAGAACATGACACTGAAATTCCAAAGACTGGTGTAGCCGGAATCCTTCCATTTGCACTTATTGGAGCAGCAGGTATTGCAGGTCTTCTATTTTCAAAGAAGAAGTAGGGTTGATTTAAGCATAATGACTGGGACCGTTTGAAAAAACGGTCCTTTTTAATGAAACTTTTTCTTTGATAATGTATAATGTACACAGGAATTTGTTACGTAGTCATATGAACAGGACTTCATTGACCGTAGTAAAGTCAAATTATCATGAAGGAGACTATATTTATGAAAAAATTGTTCAAGGTCACAACAAAAACAATAGTGGCAACAGGTCTTGGAGCAGCTATTTTTACCCTGCTGTTCATGTGGGTAAAGATACCTTCACCAATTCCTGAAACCAGTTTCCAAACCGCATACGGACTCGGAGCAATGTTCGCTGCATTATTCGGACCTATTGCAGGTGCGCTCATAGCATTCATAGGGCATGCTCTGAGTGATGCAATTCAGTATGGTTCACCATGGTGGAGCTGGGTAATTGCAAGTGGAGTTGCTGGTTTTGTTTTCGGTTTTGCATTCCTTAAATGCAGGGCTGAAGAAGGAATCTTCACCTGGAAGGACGTGCTTACCTTCAACATAATCCAGATTATCGGTAATGTAATAGCATGGATAATAGTCGCACCGGTACTTGACATTGTAATTTATGCTGAGCCTGTAAATCTCGTTTTCACACAGGGAGCAGTTGCGTGCCTGATGAATGTAATAAGCGCAGGTGTATTTGGGTCATTGCTGCTATGGGCATACTCATTGACAAGAACCAAAAAGGGATCACTCAAGAAAGAAGACTGAAAAAATAAATGAAAAAAGAACCGATTATCGCATTCAGTGGGTTCTCATTTCAATACTTCAGCCAGTCAGAACCTACTTTACACGATATAAACCTGGAAATTTATCCAGGAGAAAAAATAATGATAGCAGGGCCCAGTGGCAGCGGAAAAAGCACCCTGGGCCATTGTTTGAATGGCCTCATCCCCTTTGCCTACAAAGGAGAAATTAAAGGCAGCTTGAAAATAAAAGACAATGAAACACGTGACCAGGATATTTTCACATTATCCAAAACAATCGGAACCGTACTCCAGGATGCTGACGGCCAGTTCGTAGGACTTACCGTTGGTGAAGATATTGCATTTTCCATGGAAAATGATCTTATACCGCAGCCTGAAATGAAAGAACGTGTACACAAGGTTTCCAGGATGGTTGACATGGACAGATGGCTTTCAAGTTCGCCTTATGAATTATCAGGCGGACAAAAACAAAGAACTGAACTCGCAGGCGTCATGATAGATGATGTGGATGTGCTTTTATTCGATGAACCTCTTGCCAATCTTGACCCCGCCACCGGCAGACAGGCTATAGAGATTATACATGACATCCATGAGGAATCCCGCAAAACAATAATCATTATTGAACACAGGCTTGAGGACGTTCTTCACAGACCTGTAGACAGGATAATAGTCCTTGACGAAGGTCGTATAATTGCAGACATGGGTCCACATGAACTCATTTCATCACCCATTCTGAAGAAAACAGGAATCAGGGAACCTTTGTATGTAACTGCACTCAAATATTCCGGTATAAATGTAACACCCGAAATTAAACCCGGCCATATAACAACCTTGTCAATTGATGAAAAAACAAAAACAGCAGTTACAAAATGGTATGAATCAGTTGATACGGATTTCCAACAGAAATCAAATGAAAACATATTGGAAATGGATGGTATATTTTTCAGTTACGATGAAGGGGTTGAAGTTCTGCATGACATCAGCATTGAAATCAAACAAGGGGAAATGCTTTCGCTGGTTGGCATGAATGGTGCGGGAAAATCAACCATTGCAAAATTGATGTGCGGCTTTGAGAAAGAAAACAAAGGAAGAATCCTTTATATGGGCGAAGACATAGCCGGCAAAAGTATAAAGGAAAGGGCTGAAAAAATCGGATACGTCATGCAGAACCCAAATCAGATGCTATCCCAGCCCATGATATTCGATGAGGTTGCACTGGGTTTAAAACTGCGCAATATACCAGAAGATGAAACAGACCGTCGGGTAAGAAAAGCACTGGACATCTGCGGTCTGTTACCTTTTATTAAATGGCCGGTATCTGCACTGAGCTATGGTCAGAAAAAAAGAGTAACCATTGCATCTATACTTGCACTTGATCCCAAACTTATTATCCTGGATGAACCTACTGCGGGGCAGGATTATAAGCATTATACGGAAATAATGGAGTTTCTAAGGAAAATAAATCAATCAGGTGTAACAGTTCTCATGATAACCCATGACATGCACCTTATGCTTGAATACACTCCCAGGTCGGTTGTTATAACCGATGGAAGAATCATATGTGACAAGCCTGCTTCATTTGTCCTGACTTCAAATGAAGTTATTGAAGCGGCCAACCTGAAGGAAACATCCCTTTTCACACTTGCCCAGATGGTTGGGATTAAAGATGAAACTTCATTTGTTCAGCGTTTCATTGATTTTGAAAGGCAGGTGGAGAAAAAATGAGAGCAGGTTTCTTCACAGCCCAGAAATTGGATTCCCCTATACATAACTTGTCGGGTTTTACAAAACTTATATGCTTTTTGATTCTGACAGGTGCAGTCATGTACTCATACGACCTGCGGGTAATACTGTGTGTAATGGTATTTTCATTCATAATACTTAAGATTTCAAAAATTAAATTCAGCCAGATTAAGCTGATGGTGATTTACGTGGTTGTTTTTCTTGCAGTCAATGCAATACTGACTTTTCTTTTCTCCCCGGGGTATGGGACAGAAGTCTATGGTACAAGACACATTTGGCTGAAGCTTTTCGGGAGATATGATATAACTGCAGAAACGGTTTTTTTCATTGTAACGAAGTTCATGAAATACTCATCGGTGATTCCCCTTGGAATGATATTCCTTCTTACTACGGATCCCAGCGAGTTGGCATCTTCATTGAATGCGGTTGGTGTCCATTACAAGATTGCATTTTCATTTTCACTGACCCTCCGCTACTTTCCTGACATACAAAGGGACTACAGGGATATCTCCCAGGCACAGCAGGCAAGGGGACTTGAAATGTCCCGTAAAGCAAAAATGTGGGATAGGTTCAAGAGAGCCCTGGCAATATTACTGCCATTGATTCTTTCAACACTGGACAGAATTGAAACCATAACAAATGCAATGGATCTAAGAGGATTCGGCAAACACAAAAAGAGAACATGGTACAGCAGAAAAAAGATGACAAAGGGTGATTATATTGCTCTTGCTGTTTCAATTGTTATTCTTGCTGCAACATTGTCCGTTGCATTTTTCATCAATCGAGGCAGGTTCTACAACCCGTTTATTTAGGGTAAATTATAACAGGAGGACGAATTATGAAATCACTTATGGTTTTTCAAACAGATTTTACATACAAGGAAGGTGCCGTGTGTGCAATGTACGGAGTTGTGAAGAGTGTTGACAGGGAACTGGAAATCCTTGATGGAACCCATGAAATTCCGCAATATGATACTTGGAGTGCCTCGTATAGATTATATCAATCGATGAAGTTCTGGCCGAAGGACACTGTTTTTGTGTCCGTTGTGGATCCGGGTGTGGGGACTCCCAGAAAAGCATCAGTTGCAAGAACCAGTGATGGTTATTATGTGGTTACCCCGGACAATGGTTCGCTTACACATTTAAAAAAGCTTGTTGGTATTGATGAAATACGGGAGATAGATGAAAGTATAAACAGATTGAAAGGAAAGGGCACCGAGGATGTAGCAATTTTCCACGGCCGTGATGTATTTGCTTACTGCGGAGCAAGGCTTGCTTCAGGGATAATCAGCTTTGAAGAAGTCGGTCCCTCATATCCGGTTGATGAAATAATAGAGCACGAGATACATAAACCCGAAATTTCAATGAACAGAGCCAGTGGAATCATTGAAATACCTGATCCGAACTTCGGCAACTCCTGGACAAACATCCCGCTCAAGGAATTCAAGTCAGCAGGATTTGAATATGGAGACATGATTGATGTAGTTATAAAAAACAAGGATCAGATTGTCTTTGATAAAAGAATCCTTTTCCACCAATCATTTGGGTTCGCCCAAAAGGGACAGCCGATGATATATAACAATGAGCTCATGAACATTGCTTTTGCGGTCAACCAAGGCAGTTTTCTTGAAACATATGGCATAGGTTATGGAAGCGACTGGACCGTGGAATTTTCAAAGGAGACTGCCAAATGAAGAAATTGCTTGTTTTCCAGAGTGACTTCGGTTTGGTTGACGGTGCTGTTGCAGCCATGTATGGGGTTGCATTCGAAGTGGATGAGAGTCTTAAGGCATATAACCTCACCCATGACATTCCGCCGTACAACATATGGGAAGCCTCCTACAGACTTTTCCAGGCAATGGAATACTGGCCCCGGGAAACGGTCTTCGTTTCCGTGGTGGATCCCGGAGTAGGAAGCGGAAGGAAGAGTGTGGTGGCAAGAACCGTAAAGGACCAGTATGTGGTCACTCCTGACAATGGTACCCTGACCCATCTGAAAAAATATGTGGGCATCGCCAAAGTAAGGGAAATCGAGGAAAGCAAACACCGGCGGAAGGAATCAGAGCACTCACATACATTCCACGGCAGGGATGTCTACGCATATACCGGAGCAAAACTAGCTTCTGGCATCATAACATTTGAGGAGGTGGGCCCGGAACTGGATGCAAATGGCATCGTTGAACTCGAGACCGGTGATGTCACCATTTCAAGCGACAGTATAACCGGTTCAATAGACATTCTGGATGTACGGTTTGGGTCACTATGGACAAATATCTCAAGGGAGGATTTCCTTGGGCTTGGATTCCAATACGGAGACAAGGTTGAAGTTATAATCAGAAACGGTCCAAGGACCATATACAACAACAGGATCAGATTCGGAAAATCCTTTGCAGATGTTTATATAAGTGAACAGATAATATATGTGAATTCGTTGTATAGGATGGCAATTGCAATAAACCAGGGCAATTTCGCAAAAGCCTACAATATTTCAACGGATCCTAGCTGGACCGTGGAATTCAGGAAAGTATAGGATCAGTATCTTCCATAGGTCCTGGCGGTTTCCACCATTGCGTGGATATTTTCATATGGCGTGTCTCGGCCACACTGATCACCAGTGGACAGGATGAATCCTCCGCCTTCAGCTGCTTCATCAATGGCTCTTTTGCTGGCCTCAATTACATCCTTTGTTGTTCCGTGGAGCATTACGTCCGTAGTATGAAGATTGCCTTTTAAAACCAACCTCTTTCCATACAGTTTTTTGATTTCGGCAAGATTGCAGTCCCCCATCGGAGGAATTTCAAGGGGGTCTATAACCGTCAGGTCAGTTTCTTCTGCACAAATCCTGACCAGCTCTTTTTCCGGGCCGCATGAATGTAAATGAGATGGTATATTATGCTCTTTGCATAATCTGGTGATATGCTTAACTATCGGTAATCCCAGTTCCCTGAAAATTTCCGGTGTCTGGAACACAAGGGTTCCGCTTGCTCCCGTACAGATGAAGTCAGGTTTTTCTTCTAGACTCATAAACCAGTGAAATCTTCTTGTGAATTGTTGTAGTTTTTCATCTCTTAGTATTCTATACTTTTCAGGATTATCATAATATTCATATATATCAGCCGGATTGCCAAGAAGAGCAGATGTTCCGCAGAATACTCCTACATAACCTTGCTCACCCATCTTTTGTTTGACTTGTTTGAGCAAGTCTGAACCCTTGGCTTCTTTCTTAATCCCATGAATTCTCCTTGGACTTACCGGAACTTTCGAAAGACCTATTGATTCCGGATTAACCCTGTGGGTCGGAGGATCACTTCTGTAATATACTTTTACTGTTTCTTCCCAGACCTTTTTATGAATTGTAGATTCAAACAGATTGTACCTCTGGGTTACAATTCTGTCATCGTTCTCATAAACAATCATCTCTTCCCACTGATCATCTTCTTCATTAGGCATAAAAACAGGCGCATAACCATCCAAAAGGGAATCAATGTCAAAATACTTTGCAGCATCAATATATGCCATATATATCGTGGGATCCTTGTAAAGATACAGCTGCCAGAAGGGTTTGCCTGTCAGCTTTGCTGGAATCATGTTCGATATGTCCGGAGCAACAGGAACACAGTCGGGAATCCCGCCTTCTATCACTTTTCTCAGTCTTTCCCTTGGACTTAATTTACTCACAACAAATTGCACTCCTGCCTCAATTATAAATGGTTTTCCACAAAAGTCTGTGGAAACATGTGTATTTCCTGTGCAAACTTATTTCAACTACATCTAATTTATCCATTTCTGTGGAAAAACCTGTTATAAATCCGGTAAATCCTGTGCAAACCAAATAATTACCCCTGTCGTAAATATTTACGACAGGGGTAATTATTTTTTTTTTGTATTAAAAAGGACCCCGGGGTGAGGGGTCCTTCAAGGTTATGGATTTAGTTTAGGTGATTATTGTGCCGGCCTGTCCACGGACTGCCTTAAGGATGTTATCCGGGGAGGTAATTATTGCTTTTTTGCCTCCCATTTCAAGATACGAAAGGGCTGCTTCTATTTTGGGAAGCATGCTGCCCGGAGCAAAGTGGCCTTCTTCCTTTAGTTTTCGAAGTGAAACGGAATCAATATCCCGCAACTGAACTTCATTGGGCTTCCCAAAGTTAATGCAGACATTGGGAACTGCCGTTGATATGATGAAAATATCTGCATCGAGTCTGCTGGCAAGCATACTGGATGCATTATCCTTGTCAATTACAGCATTTATTCCGGTAAAGAAATTGTTTTCATCAATTGTTACTGGGATTCCTCCGCCGCCTACTGCAATGACAGTGAATCCGGCTTTCACCAGATTTTCAATGGCATCAATCTCAACGATGCTTTTAGGCATAGGGGATGGAACAACACGTCTGTATCCTCTGTTGGAGTCCTCCACAACCACCCAATCGGGATGATTATTCCGTATTCTATCTATCTGCTCAGGCCCATAAAAAGATCCTATTGGTTTTGTGGGATGCAAAAAGGCAGGGTCATTGGAATCAACTTCCACCTGAGTAACTATGGTTACTGCATTTTTGGATATGTTCCTTCTGGCAAACTCATTGTGAAGGGCCTGCTGTATCTGGTAGCCAAGTGCTCCCTGGGTATCTGCATCGCAGCTCACCAACGGGACCGGATGCATGTGTTCGACTTCTTCGGCTATCTCAGAACGCCTCATAATGAATCCTACCTGAGGACCGTTTCCATGGGTTACAACAACCTCATAGCCCTCTTCAATCAGGTCCACGATGTAACGGACTGTCTCACATATTGCCTCATACTGGTCTTCGACATTAAGGTGCTCCTTATCCTTGATGAGGGAATTCCCGCCTATTGCTATGACGGCAAGTTTTGACATAATGCCTCCTATTTGCCACCCATTGTAAGGGCCATTACTGCTTTTGCCGTATGCAGTCTGTTCTCTGCTTCGTCATAAACTATGGAATGCGGTCCGTCAATTACGGAATCAACAACTTCATTCCCCCTGTCAGCCGGAAGTGCATGCATGTACATTACATCACGGCTTGCCAGGTCCATCATTTCCTCAGTACATTTCCATCCCCTGTAGGACTCAAGAAGGTCATCGACTACAGCAGTGCTCTGGTTGTTGACCCAGCTTCCCCAGTTCTTGGGAATTACAACATCCGCATCCTTGTATGCCTCTTCCATGTTGTGGGTTATCCTGAATTTACCATTGTTCTTCTCGGCATTTTCCTTTGCCTGTGCAATTGCCCAATCCGGAAGATCATATCCTTCAGGATATGCAAGTGTAACATCCATTCCATATCTCGGGAAAAGCAAAGCCTGTGTCAATGGAACCGATATTGGCTTTTTATGGCTTGTGGCATATGCCCATATAATAGAAACTTTCAGGTTCCTCGTCGTTTCAGTCTTTTCCTTTATGGTCATAAGGTCTGCAATTCCCTGCATGGGATGGTAAAGATCACACTGCAGACTCATTATAGGAACAGTTGCATGCTCAGCCATTCCTCTCAGGTACTTGTTTCCTGATTCCCAGAAGCAATTCCGGCATGCTATTGCATGACCATATCTGGAAAGTATTATTGCCGTATCCTTTGCAGATTCCCCATGGGATATCTGCATGGTGCTTGTATCAAGGAAGTTGGCATGACCTCCGAGCTGTGCAATACCTGCCTCCATGGAATTCCTTGTCCTTGTGGACTGCTCAAAGAACATAAGGAACATAGTCTTTCTAAGGAGATACGGAGTATCAATCCCCATGGCGTATTTTCTCTTCAGATCAAAAGATACGTCAAGAAGCGTGTCCAGTTCTTCCTTGTTCCACTCCTGCAGTGTTATAAAGTGTTTTCCCTTGAATTCAGTTTTCATATTATCTACCCCTTCATTTTGCGTATTTTTTTGTATATACAGATGGTATGGCCGCATACATTGCTGCAGCCTTTACCAGTTCATCCTTCCAGGTTCTTTCATTTGGTGCATGGGCCTGGTCTTCATGTCCCGGACCGAATCCAACACATGGAATCCCGAAACGGCCCATTATGGATACTGCATTGGTTGAAAACGTCCATTTGTCCACCAATGGCTCTTTATCAAAAAGATTCCTGTATGCCTCAACCAAGGTCTGACAAGCCGGATGCCCTTCTTCCAAAACCCACGTCGGGAAATAGCTCTTCGTCGGATACACAAGTCCGGTATATGCCGGTCTGTCATAATCATACATTTCAACGATAGCTCCGGCCTTTTTAACAGACTCAAGATTCCTTATCTGCTCTAGGGCATATTCCCATGTTTCACCGTCGGTTAGCCTTCTGTCAATGGAGATTGAACAGCCATCTGCAACTGCGCACCTTGATGGTGAACTGAAGAAAATCTCAGAAACCGTGAGGCTGCCTTTTCCAAGAAAAGCATTGTCCATCAGGACCTCGTGGAGTTCCTTGAGCTCTGAAATAATTGGAGCCATTTTGTAGATGGCATTGTCGCCACGTTCCGGAGCAGAACCATGACAGCTTAT
>JAFGIJ010000186.1 GCA_016929655.1 Clostridia bacterium | reverse complement strand
TGTAAGTATGGGCTGCGGTGTAACATGTCCTTTTGTTTTGTGTAAGTATGAAGAAGACTGGGGAATCGAAGACCCTTCCGGAGGTTCATTGGATGATTTCCGTGCTACAAGGGATATTCTTGAGGACAAAGTAAAAAACCTTATATCTGGTATAAAAGCCGGAAATTATCAATAAAACTTCAAGGGTCAGTTATTTCTTTTTAGCAAGTTTGTATTCACTGATTAGGTTAACAAAAAGCTCTTTGACTGAAATTATCCTGTCCGTTTTATATGCATTGGATCCGGCAAATGCAAACCCATTCTGGAATTTTCCGTTTTTCGCATTTGTCAGAGCAAGGGCAATGCAGTACGGGCTGCTTGTAATGTTACATGAACTTATACAATGAAACGGACATTTCAATGGTTGCTTTTTCCCACTGATTACCATTTTTATAAACGCATTCCTTATTGCTCTTCCAGGAAGACCAACAGGACTGTCAATGATAACAATATCCTCTTCCTTGCATTCAAGATAGGCATTTTTAAATTTTATGTCTGCATCACACTCTTCTGTCGTTACAAAACGTGTTCCCATCTGCACACCGGCTGCACCGGCTTTCATTATTTTATAAATATCACTGCCGTCATAAATGCCTCCTGCAGCGATAACAGGAATTTTTTTCTTATATTTTTTCTCAAAGTACTTTAATTTTTCAATGACATCCTTAACTATACTTTCCAGGGAAATTTCCTTTTTTTCAAGTTGCTCACGATTGAATCCCAGATGTCCCCCAGCTTCAGGGCCTTCTACAACAAAAGCATCAGGAACATAATTATATTTTTCAATCCATCTTTTGCTTATAAGCCCGGCTGCCCTTCCTGATGAAACTATGGGAACAAGCTTTGTCCTTTTATTCCCATTCAGAAGCTGCGGTAAATTCAATGGGAGTCCTGCTCCCGAAAATATAATATCTATTCCTTCCTCCACGGAAGCTTTTACCATATCTGCAAAATCAGTGAGCGCTGTCATAATGTTGACTCCCAGTATTCCGCTGGTTTTTCTTCTTGCTTCTCTGATTTCTTCTTTTAGTGCAGCAATATTTGATTCCCTGAGATTTAGCCCTGAATCATTCTTTCTCATCATTCCTATTCCTGCAGCAGCGATGACTCCTATTCCTCCTTCATTTGCAACTGAAGATGCGAGTGATGACAATGATATCCCAACCCCCATTCCACCCTGAATAACCGGAATTTTGGCTACAAGATCACCTATTTTCAATTTTTTCATTTGTTTTCCTCTTTTCCAGGGTGATACCTTGATACTTTCATAGATAGTACCACCTGCCCCATTCTTCTTCTATCGTTAATTAGGGTGACCAGGGGGGTGATTTGCAGAACAATTTTGTTATGACCTGATGCCAATTTATTACCCTAAACTGCTATACTGTAATATATACGTGCGATTTATGAGGTTTTGGCAAATGATATTGATGGAGATTTTAATTATTCTGATTACGGGAATTGCAGCAGGATTTATAAATGTAAATGCAGGTGGTGGTTCATTTATAACTCTTCCTGTCCTTATTTTCACAGGGCTTCCTGCAGCTGTTGCAAATGGCACAAACCGAGTGGCCCTTGCTGCAGCAAATATTGTTTCTGTACTTAATTTCAGAAAAAACGGGTACTTCGACTGGAAGCTTGCAATGTTCCTTGCCCTTCCCGCAACATTAGGAGCTGTTGCCGGGTCTTTCATTTCAATTAATCTTCCCGATGATTTATATAACACTTTGCTTGCAATAGTGATTATCATAGTAATTCTCTTCGTTATAATCAATCCATCCCGTTTCATAAAAGCACCTGCAGAAATTACAGGAAAGAGAAAAGTCCTGGGTTTTATAATTTTCCTTGCCCTGGGTTTTTACGGAGGTGTCATCCAGGCAGGGATAGGCTTTCTTCTGATGACTTCACTCTTTTTCATAACAGGCTATTCTCTGGTAAGAATAAACAGCCTTAAGGTTCTTATAGTGCTGGTATATATGGCATTTTCGCTTGCTGTATTCATTATTTCAGGAAATGTAAACTGGGTTTATGCACTTGTTCTGTCTGCCGGCAACGGTACCGGAGCTTATCTTGGAAGTCACTTTGCAATAAAACACGGTGACAAATGGATACGAATCATTATGATAATCGCATCTTTGCTGATGGCACTGAAGCTGTTGAATGTCTACTGAACCATATTGTTATGACTTCAAGACTAAAATGCTATGAATATCCACCTTTTGAACAGTAACAGTAATATATTTACCTTTTTCATTCCAAATAAAGTCGATTGATGTGTTTTCAGGCTGTATTATTACTTCCGTCGGTTTTTCACTGCATCTGATTTTTACTATAATCGGTCCAACCGGGGGTATCTCATCAATTGTAAAAACATCCTGGTCATCATGGGATCCGGCTGTATTGACCATATTTACACATATTTCACCATTCTTCTCCATAAGTGACATGTCGATGTACATGCTGCCATGGATTTCTGCTGCAGGTTCATAGAGTTTCCCAAGAATCCGGCTGATGATGCTCCTGTGGACATGGCTTTTTCTTGTTAGATATATGTCTCCGATTTCTGTGAAGACAAAGCCAATTCTGCCCAGGCCTTTGTCGATGATTCTAAAGGCCGGTATGCCTTCACCTTTGTCAATCCCATCAAGGGTTGTGAGTCTTCCGCCTTCAATGCCCGATGTCTCAGAATTTATAACACTTCCTCTGTTATATGCCCATGTTCTGCCATCTGATGACATTAGGAAATCACCGCTGGTTTTCACTCCTTGCAGCCCGAGCCAAGGACCAAACAGCTCATATGACTTTGTTCCCATGAGCAGCAAGGATCCACCTTTCATTACATACTCTAAAAGCTTTTCGATGAAATAGTCTTCAAGGAAATGTGTTTCGGGAATAATGACAACCGGATATTCCCTAAGTCTTTCTTCAATGCTGTGTTCAGAAAGTATTTCAAATGATTGCCCTGCCTCACACAAAAGCTGTACAATTCCCTGAAGTGCCGTATCCTCACCATCACACTGGAATAAATATTTACTTCTATGGTATCTGTCATATGTTGAATTTATCAGTGCGACCTGTGGTACAAACTTGGCTTTGTGACAGTACTTCTCCCTGGCACGACAGAATTCTGAAACTTCCTTCATCAGCTCCACCTGCCACATATGCATGCTTCCGTCTTTTTTCTGAGGATAATAACTCTGGAAACCACCACCCATTGCGATTACTGTCGCAGCTTCCTGTTTCAGCTGTTTTGGATGCTTGGGACACCTTTCCATCTCATTGCCATGTCTCCATCTAAACCCCCATGCCATCAGATCCCAGGGTTTTCCCTGTGACGCGAGGCATCTTCCTTCATATCTTGCTGAATTCAATGAATCCGCCCACAGGTAATCACCTGAAAGAAAATCCACATTAACACTGACTTTTTCCGGCATCTTGCTTGAAAAAGCCCAATTGCTTGCTATCTGGAAATCAGGATATACACTGTGAACTGCATCAGTGTAAGTCCTAAGATAATTTCTGAATTGTTCCCTGCAAAAATCCGAATAATCCTGCCAGTGGTCATCACCAGGTTTCCTGGGAGGATTATTTGATATATCAATTCCGCTGATTTTCTTGAATGCCTGAATTGCTGTCCTTGAATAATCCACCTGTGTACCCCAGCATTCACCGTCAACCCATACGCCATCAACATCATACTCTCCTGCAAGTTCCATGAACTGGGGTATTACCACTTCATTTACATATGGACTGAAAGTTGATGTTACTCCCTTTGGAACCCAGTCAGGAGCTCCATCATCTTCAATTGCAACCCTTCGCCACTCAGGATGCTTTTCACACTGAAAATCATCACACACACCGGAATAGTGCAAATATAGCGCTACACCATTTTCAGCTGTAACTTTTCTCCAGATTTTAAGAATATCTTTTTCTATTACAGGGTATGCGTTATTAAGCTTTGTAGGATACGAGGTCCATCCGGGATGTCCTTTGCAGTCAATTTGTATGAAGTCGGGTTTTATTACATCTATTATGTGCTGTACCATTTCTTCAGTGGTAGTTGCACCAATAGGTATAATATCGCCCGATTCCGCCGGTTTTGCATGAAAATCAAAGTGCAGGCCGAAAAAAGACTCTTCTCTTCTTTTTCTTTCAGGTTTTTCGAACATAAGAACACCCCCACTGTATACTATATGAATTATACTACAGCCGGGGTGTTCAGTATTAGCAAATCAATTCTATTAACTCAATCTTATATTAAGGGGAGTTTCATTGGTCAGGTTATCTGTTACAGGACACCTGTCTTCAATCGATGCAACCCATTCTTTCAAAGTTTTTGAATCAGCGTCTGAATCTGCTTTTATAATAATGTCGATTGACTGGAAGCCGGCACGTTCGTCCCTTGAATTACCGGCAAATCGTGCAGGATTCATTTCTCCTTCTATTTCTATGTCAAGTCCTTTCAGATTGAATCCCATCTCCCTTGCTACAACATTTCCGACCACTGTATAACAACCGGCCAAAGACGCAAGAACCAGTTCTGTAGGAGTAGCTCCTTCATTGCTGCCACCCAAAGATTCCGGTTCATCAACAATTATGTTAAAATTCCTTGCCTTGACCTCTGTTTTCATATTTCCATTGCTTTTTGCATTTATTTTAAACTTCATAGTTCAACACTCCAATATATTATACTGGGTTTTATTCCCATATATTGAATTGCTAATCAGAAGCGGTCCTGGATAAAACATGGTTTTCTTACGAAAAGGCTGTTCAATGTATCTTCATTTTTGTTTATTTCAACCTTCTTGAAATTTTTCAAATCAGAAATGCTATATCTTCCGGTTACCAATTGTGAAAATTCAGGAGCTTTGCATAAGATGTCCGGTAGTTTATCTGTTTTTTGAACGGAAGTTGTCCCTTTTTCCCATTCAATTGACCATCTGCCGGTATTCCATGGACAATATTCATCATCGAGTCCCAGGACTGCCCGGCCCGATTTTTCAGGTTTCCTTATGATTTCCAGAGCTTTCGAAGCATCTATGATGCGGTTCATTCCAGTATGGTGAACAGTTGAAACCTGATCCCAAACTTCATTTACAAATAGACTTATTGGGAAATCAGCCGGGACTTCGATTCTGACCTTTCGTAAATCCCCACGAAAACTGTTGATAATGGATATCAAAGCCATGATTCCTTCATCACCGGTCCATGCCGACTCGATTATTATCATATCATATGTATATTCTGCAACTTCACGTTTCTTCAATTTTAAATAAGCCACAGGATTGTTATTATTATCGTACTTAACCAAAACTCTTATGTCGGTCTTATATGGGTCATCTGAAAAGAGTCTGTTCCATCGCCAGTCTTTTCTGAAGACAGAGCAATTATAATTCTTTGAAAAACCATCATAAACCTTTATGATGTCATCAAGCGAATCACCTGGGATATATTGTTTAATGTATCCATCATGCGATGACATGATTACTTTTTTAATGTCCACTTCAATGACTTTGCTCTCACTCCCCTGGGCATATCCAAACATTCTGTAATATTCATGTGAAAATGGGTACAGATACGACATGACATCTCCATTTTCATGCATTTCATTGAATATCAGTTGGAGAAGTTTTTTAACATGACCTTTCCTTCTGTCTTCCACAAGAGTTGCAACACCTGCAATTCCGGGTGAGCCCACCACCTGACCATCAAGATATGATTTAAAAGGTATAGCCTCCAAAACCGCAACCATCCTGCCTTCGTCATTGAATGCCGCCCTTCCATATTTCCATCTGTTTTCATCTGCTCCAGGAAAACTATCTGTTTTTTCTTCATCATATTTCATGAAGTATACAAGCGAATGTATTCTTCTAAGTGCGAGAAACTCATCCTGATTGATTTTTCTATATTCCATAATTCTCCCCCAATCCTACACACATTCATGATATTGTGGTATTTACCTCATGTCAAATCCACAAACCACAATTTCCTAATAATTACGACAGACGTAAATATTTACGTCTGTCGTAATTATTAGGGGTAATGAAAACCCCGGCCTATTGAATAAGCCGGGGTTTTATAGAGAGATCTTTTCGAATTATCAGTATTTGCTTCTTGTGGTATATGTTGTGTGCAGCAGTTCGTGTGATACGTGACCAAGTGGTTTGCCAAGGAAATCTTTGTATATTTTGGTGATGTCAGGGTTTTCATGGGATTTTCTCAAAATCTTGCCTTCATCTTCCCTGTACAATGCCTTCATTCTCTTTTCCCTTGTATTTGCTTCTTTTGGTCTTGGTTGTCCGCCGCCGTTTATACATCCTCCGGGGCATCCCATTACTTCAATGAACAGATACGGGCTTTCGCCTTTTTTAATTTCCTCAAGAAGTATTCCGGCTCCGACTAGTCCGCTTGTTACAGCGATGTTTACGGTAACTCCGTTTAGAAAAGACCACTCTTCCCTGGCATCTTCTATTGTGATTGCAGCCGTCTTGATTCTGTCCAGACCAACAATGGGTGTTACATGAAGGCCTTCAAATGGAAGTTCACGGCCTGTAACAATTTCATAGACTGTACGAAGTGCAGCTTCCATAACACCGCCTGTTGTGCCGAATATATCAGCCGCACCGGTTGAAATGCCCAATGGATTATCAAAACCGCCGTCTTCTAGTTCTGCAAACTCAATGCCTGCTTCTTTTATCATTTTTGCGAGTTCCCTTGTAGTAAGAACTGCATCTACATTTTTCACGCCGTTGTTTACCATCTCAGGCCTTGTTATTTCATATTTCTTGGCTGTACACGGCATAATTGATACCACATACATATCCTTTGGATCCACATCTATGTTATTGGCGAAGTATGATTTTGCCAAAGCTCCCAGCATCATATGCGGTGATTTACAGGATGATACATTATCAAGTTGTCCGGCATAATAGTGCTCAATGTATTTGATCCATCCGGGACTGCAGCTTGTTATCATCGGAAATGTTGCATTTACTCCGATGTGCATTCCGAGTTCCTTGACTTTTTCTGCTGTTATTACACCTTTTTGATACATCATTTCAACTATTCTATTGAGGAACTCCGTTCCTTCTTCAATGATGGTCAAGTCGGCGGTGAAGTTGGTATCAAAAACATAGTCAAATCCCATGTCCCTCAGAGCAGTTGCCATTTGCCCTGTAACCAGAGTTCCTGCAGGATAACCGAATTCTTCTCCCAGGGCTGCCCTTATCGCAGGTGCAGTCTGCACAACAACTGTCTTGGAAGGATCAGCAAGTGCCGCCCAGACGTCCTGTGTGGAATCCTTTTCATGAAGTGCATTTACAGGACACACAACCGTACACTGTCCGCAGTTGGTACAGGCAGCATTTCCGAGAAGTATGTCTGACCCCGCATTTATCGATGCCTTGAATCCGCGTTCCTGGGTATTGAGGATGCCCACTCCCTGAATTTCGTTACAAACGGTTACACACCTTCTGCAAAGGATACACTTTGCTGAATCCCTTACTACGGAAGGACTGCTGTCATCAACGAACTCCTTGGATTTTTCTCCCTCAAAGCTGCTTTCGTCCGCCTGTATTATTTCACCGATCTTCTGAAGCTCGCAATTCTGATTCCTACCGCAGCTCAGACAGTCCTTCGGATGATCTGAAAGCACCAGCTCATACATGATTTTCCTTGCTTCCCTTACCCTTGCAGTATTGGTTTTTACTACCATTCCTTCACTTACAGGTGTTACACATGTAGCCTGAAGGGTTTTTGCTCCTTCGACTTCAGCTACACAGATTCTACATGAACCTATCTTGTGAACTTCCTCAAGATAACATAGTGTAGGTATGTATATATTCAGTTTCTTTGCCGCCTCAAGTATTGTAGTGCCCTTTTCCACTGTGACAGCTTTTCCATTAATTGTTAGATTAACCATATCCTCACCTAACCTTCCCGCCTGTCGCAGCGCAGGCATCTCATAGCTTCAGCAGTAGCATTAAGCTTGTGGAATCCAAGACAAACTTCATCGAAGTTCTTGCTTCTTTCATCCGGATCAAGATATTTCATGTCAAACCGCTCATGTTCCACCAGTTCCGATTCATCATAACTCATCGGAATTTCAATTGGCTTCCCTTTGTTGAGTTCTCCACTTCCACCGAGATATTTATCAATTGCAGAAGCTGCTCTTTTACCATCAGCTATCGCTGTTATAACAACATCAGAACCCCTGACTACATCTCCGCCTGCAAATACACCTTTCATGGTTGTCATCTGTGTTTGTTTATCAACAACGAAAGTACCCCATCTTGTAATCTCAATTTCGTCCTTGCTTACAAACGGGAGGTCAGAGTACTGGCTGACTGCAGGTATGACCATGTCAACCTCTATCTTTACAGAGCTTTCTTCACATTCCTTTGGAACTTTTCTGCCACTGCTGTCAAATCCACAAAGGTTCATATTGCGGCATTCAACAAACTCAACCTTTCCATTGCCTTGGAAACCAACAGGAGATACCAGCTGATGAATCTGGACTCCTTCTTCAATGGCATCTTCTATTTCCCTGCAATCAGCGGGCATGTCACCCTTTGAACGTCTGTATAGAATATGCACTTCTTTAGCTCCAAGTCTTAGAGCTGTACGAGCTGCATCAATTGCTGTGTTCCCTCCGCCTATGACAGCTACCCTGCCTTTTATCTCAGTCAGGTTGCCCAGATTGACATCCTTGAGGAAATCAAGACCATGATATACACCATCCAAATCCTCTCCTTCGATACCCATTCCCCTGGAAACCTGCGTACCGGTTGCTATATAAACCGATTCATGTGCTTCCCTGATTTCATTGAATGTGATATCCTTTCCAACCTCGGTTTCAGTCCTGATCACTACTCCGACTTCCTTGAGTGTGTCTATTTCCTTTTGGAGTATGGCTTTGGGAAGTCTGTATTCAGGTATGGCATATGCAAGCATTCCGCCCGCAACCTTTTCAGCTTCATATACTGTTACATCATATCCTTTTCTTCCAAGATAATATGCACAGGTAAGGCCTGAAGGACCCGCTCCGATTATTCCTATTGATTTGTTCTGCTTGCGTGAAACTATATCTGTGAAGGGGCTTGTATCCTTCATCGCTTCATCAGCTGCATATCTCTTCAAATCCATTATTGCAATCGGATCATCGAGCTGGGCACGCCTGCATCTGCTTTCGCATGGATGTGTACAAACCCTGCCGCAGACTGAAGGGAAAGGATTTTCCTGTCTTATCAGATTATATGCATCCTTCATTCTTCCTGCGGCAATAAGTGCAATATATCCGGGAACATTTACACCTGCAGGACATGCATTTTCACATGGCGAAAGGAAAAGTTCCGAGCAAACACCGGCACGGCAGTATTTATCCCTTATATGTTCTTCATATTCTTCTCTGAAGTATTTTATGGTTGAAAGAACAGGATTTGGTGCAGTCTGGCCAAGTCCGCAAAGGGCAGTATCCTTAATTGCATTTCCCAGTTTTTCAAGTTTTTCTATGTCGCCTTCAACACCTTTTCCCTTGGTGATTCTTTCAAGGATTTCAAGCATTCTCTTGGTTCCTAGTCTGCATGCCACACATTTGCCGCATGATTCGTCCTGTACAAACTCCATGAAGAATCTGGCTACATCAACCATACATGTATCTTCATCCATTATAATTAGTCCACCAGAACCCATTATTGCACCAAGTTCAACCAAAGAATCATAATCGATGGGTACATTCAGATGTTCACTGGTAAGGCATCCGCCTGAAGGGCCACCGGTCTGGGCAACCTTGAATTTTTTACCGTTCGGTATCCCACCGCCTACATCATAAATGACTTCGCCCAGTGTGATTCCCATTGGAACCTCTACTATACCGGTATTGTTAATATCCCCTGCCAGGGCAAATACCTTTGTTCCGGTACTTTTTTCAGTCCCTATTGCCGAGAACCATTCAGCACCATTCAATATTATCCCGGCGATATTCCCAAAGGTTTCAACATTGTTAATAACGGTAGGTTTTTGGTATAGGCCTTTCTCTGATGGATAGGGAGGCTTCTGCCTTGGTTCACCCCTTTGGCCTTCGACGGATGCAATAAGTGCGGTCTCTTCGCCGCACACGAACGCTCCGGCACCGATCCTTATTTCAATATCAAAGTCAAAGCCATGTTCGAATATGTTTTTACCAAGCAGATTGGCGGCCCTTGCCTGTTTCAGAGCATGTTCAAGGCGCTCCACTGCAAGTGGATATTCTGCTCTTACATAGACAACACCTTTTTTAGCTCCGATTGCATAAGCCCCGATAGCCATTCCCTCTATAAGGCCATGGGCATCTCCTTCAAGAAGACTTCTGTCCATGAATGCACCCGGGTCACCTTCATCTGCATTGCAGATTATATACTTTTCATCGCCGGGTGATTTTCTGGCAAATCCCCACTTTAGTCCGGTTGGGAATCCACCGCCTCCTCTGCCACGAAGACCTGATTTCTTTATTTCATCAATAACTCCCTCAGGTGTCATTTCGGTTATAGCTTTGTAAAGCCCCATATATCCGTCATTAACTACATATTCCTCAAGTGACGTACAGTCAATTGAACCGCAGTTCCTGAGAACTATTTTTTGCTGGCTTTTAAAGAATTCAATGTCTTTTACAAACGGAACCGGTTTACCGGTTTCCAGATCCTTCATACAGAATTCAGTGGCTATTTCGCCACCGATTATATCCTTTTGTACAATGATTCCCATATCCGACGGCTTAAGATTGCAATAGAATACATCACTTGGTTTTACAATCATTGCAGGACCTATATTACAGGTTCCCATACATCCGGTCAGTTTTATGTCAATCTTTTTTTCGGGACAGAATTTTTCAAGCGCAACCAAAAGTGCATCCTTTACTGCCCCACAGTTTGAAGAAATACACCCGGCTCCTGAACAAATCAGAATTGAATAATCATACTGACGCTGTCTGGCCCTGTATTCCTCCTTTATTTCCTCAAGGTGTTTTCTACCATTGATAATTTTTTCTTTCATGTTGTCCCCCTATTCATACTGGGCAAGTATTTGCCTGAGCTTGTTTGGGTTAACCCTTTTGAACACAGTATCATCTATTGCGATGGCCGGAGCTAAACCACATGCTCCGATGCATCTCATGACTTCGAGAGAGAAGTTCATGTCCTCGGTTGTTTCACCAACCTCGATGTCCAGCAGTTCTTTGATTTTATCCACTATTTTGCTTCCCCCTCTGACATAACAGGCTGTTCCAAGACATACTTTAATGGTATGTTTTCCCTTGGGCTGAGTGGAGAACAGTGAATAGAACGAAACTACCCCGCTGACTTTTGACATGGGAAGATTCATTTTTTCAGAAATAAATTTCAGTACTTCATCAGGAAGATAACCGAAGATTGCCTGAGCCATATGAAGAATCTGAATCAGATTGCTTTCCTTTGCCTCGTAATCCCCGATGGTTTTTTCCAACAGCGAAAACATTTCATTTTCACTTAGACCGCAGCATTCGCAATGCTTTGTATCCGTTGCCATATATACACCCCCGTGCTGTATTTGTACCGGTGAACCGGTAATAGCCAAATCGGTTGGTGCGGACGTTGTCGTAAATACAAAATGTGACAGCCGGAACGTCCGTATTACCCCATTTCAGGTATCCCTGAAATTTAAAAAAGAACGGTCGCAGCTAAACCTGATGGTGCCCATTTAATAAGTCATTACGGCGAAACCGTTCAATATATAGATTGTTAACTTTTTATCAATCTCTTACATTTATATTATACCTACCCTTGCACTCTGAGCGCAAGGGCTTTTGTTAATTTTTTATCAATTTTGTGTGAAAATTTTAACTAAGCTTGAGTATTCATGAATTGTTCCAGTGTCCGGGCAATAAGAGGAAGATCTCCGGTATCAATTCCATAGTTTGTTACAAACCTGAAAACACCGTCTTCAGGCGGATACACAAGAATGTTCCTGCCTTTAAAATATTCAACAAAAGACGCATCTTCAATATCCCGGTCTGTTTCAAAGAAAATCATGTTTATATCAAGATTATTACTTTTAACTGTTATTCCGGGAATATCTTTTATCATATCTGCAAGGGTCCTTGCGTTTTCATGGTCAATGGAAAGTCTGTCAACCATTCTTGTTAGTGCCACCAACCCTGGTGCAGCCAGTACACCAACCTGTCTCATTCCTCCACCCATTATCTTCCGTTTGTAAGCTGCACGTTGGATGAATGCTGCAGATCCTGCAAGAATTGAACCCACAGGAGCTCCAAGTCCCTTTGACAGACAAAACATTACGGAATCACAATTCTTTGTGATTTCACGTACATTCTTTTCAAGGCTGATGGCGGCATTGAATAGTCTTGCTCCATCAAGATGAACAGGTATACCAAATTTATTCGCAACATTATAAATTTTTTCCATATGCTCAGGTGTTACCACCCTTCCGCTTGAGTGAGCATTTTCCATGCATATGAGTCCAGTTACCGGAAAGTGCTGATCTTTTACCTGTCTGACCTTTGATTCTATTTCATCAGGCTCCATATAGCCGCTTTCGCATTTTATTGTTCTCAACTGAACACCTGCAATTATGGATGATGCCCCTGCTTCATGCTGCACTATATGACAGCTGTCATCCAGAATAACCTCATTGCCTCTTTCACAATGGGTAAAAAGAGAAAGCTGGTTTCCAAATGTTCCGCTGGGTACAAATATTGC
>JAFGIJ010000185.1 GCA_016929655.1 Clostridia bacterium | reverse complement strand
GCATATAAAAATGTCATAAGCTTATTATCCATAGGGTCAAGGATGGCTCCGTCCATTCCGCTTGCTACAGCTGCAACAAGGAATGTCTGGTTCATCAGCTTCCTTGCCGGAATACCGAATGATATGTTGCTGAGTCCACAGGTAATGTGTACTTCTGGAAATTCTTCCTTGACTTTTCTCATTGTATTTAGGGCGACTTTACCATAATGTGAACCGGTGCCGATAGGCCTGATCAGTGGGTCTATGAAGATATCTCCATAAGCTACGCCTGCTTCCGTCAGTTTTTTTATAAGGCTCCTGGCAATCTTGACACGGTCTTCATCTGTTTCCGGCATTCCTGTATCATCCATGCACAGTGCGACAACGGCAGTATTGAATTCCTTTATCAAAGGAAGAACTTCATTGAAACGTTCTTCTTCATTTGTAATGGAATTAATGATGGGTTTTCCGTTTTTGTTTGTTTCAAGTCCCCTTCTCAGTGCCAGAGGATTAGGAGAATCCATGACCAATGGGACATCGGTTACTTCCTGAACCGTCTTAACCAGCCATTCAAGTCTGTCAGGTTCATCCTCATGGAACATCCCTGCATTCAAATCGATGTAATCTGCACCTGCCGCAATCTGCTTCAGAGCCAGATCCTGTATAGCCTTTGCGTCATAATTTGCTATTGCAGGCCTTATTTTTTTAAGTGTACTATTAATTTTTTCTCCAATGATTATCACAGATAAACCCTCGCTTTTACTTAGAATTTCCCATTCATTATAGTTCAGTGCCCCCACCTTGTCCATATGGATACAATATCAGGACAAAATATTACAAATAATGACTGTTTTGTATTTTGCCGTTGTTTCTTAAAATGGTATAATTTTTTTATTAGCATTGTATAAAACCACAAATATATAACGGAGGAATGCATATATGAAAAGCGACATTGATATCGCCCAGGCAAACACGATGAATCCAATTCTGGATATTGCAGGAACATTGGACATCGACAAAAGTGAAATAGAGCTTTATGGAAACTATAAAGCCAAGATTGATTACAGACTTTTAAAAAGACTCAGTGAAAAACCTGATGGAAAGCTGATTCTGGTAACTGCCATCAGCCCAACTCCTGCCGGAGAAGGCAAAACAACCACTTCAGTCGGTCTTGGTGATTCACTCAGGAGAATCGGCAAGAAAACCATGATAGCACTCAGGGAACCATCACTTGGTCCTGTTTTCGGTGTAAAGGGTGGAGCTGCAGGTGGTGGTTATGCCCAGGTTGTACCAATGGAAGATATAAATCTACATTTCACGGGTGATATACATGCAATAGGAGCAGCAAACAATCTTCTTGCGGCTATGATTGACAATCATATACAACAGGGAAATTCACTGGAGATAGATCCCAGAAGAATAACCTGGAGACGTTGTATAGACATGAATGACCGCCAGCTGCGTTTCATTGTTGACGGCCTAAACGGGAAAAGCAACGGAACTCCCAGGGAAGATGGATTTGATATAACTGTCGCCTCCGAAATTATGGCGATATTATGCCTTTCAAACGACCTTCAGGACCTCAAGGACAGAATAAAGAGAATAGTCATTGGCTATAGTTATTCAGGCAAACCGGTCCTGGCCGGTGAGCTGAATGCTGCAGGTGCACTTGCTGCCCTATTAAAGGATGCGCTCAAACCAAACCTTGTGCAAACACTTGAACACACTCCTGCATTTATCCATGGTGGTCCTTTTGCCAATATAGCCCATGGCTGCAACAGTGCCATGGCCACAAAAATGGCTTTGAAACTCGCTGATTATGTAGTAACTGAAGCAGGATTTGGAGCTGACCTCGGTGCAGAGAAATTCCTTGATATAAAATGCAGGGTTGCCAATCTGAGACCTTCTGCAGTGGTTATTGTAGCCACAGTCAGAGCTCTTAAACATCATGGTGGAGCAAAGAAGGAAGACCTTGGAAATGAAGACCTTACCGCGTTGGAAAATGGTATTCCCAATCTTCTCAAGCATATTGAGAATATAACCATCAATTTCGGACTTCCGGCAGTTGTAGCGATAAACCGCTTCCCAACCGATACAGAAAATGAACTTAAGCTCGTCGAAGATAAATGCAAGGAGCTTGGTGTCAATGTAGCCCTGTCAGAGGTTTGGGCAAAAGGAAGCGAAGGTGGAGAAGCCCTTGCCAAAGAAGTAGCAAGGCTTGTTGATGAAGATGGAGGAAACTTCAGATTCGCTTATGACACTGAGCTTGGCATTAAAGAAAAAATCAAGCAAATCGTTCAGAAAATATATGGCGGAGATGACGTTGATTTTACACCTGATACTCTTAAGTCCATAAAATCATTGGAAAAACTTGGTTTTGGTAATCTTCCGGTATGTATGGCCAAAACCCAGTATTCCCTTTCAGATGATCCACTTAAAAAGTGCCGTCCGACAGGTTTTACAGTTACAGTCAGAGGTATCAAGGTTTCTGCAGGAGCAGGATTTTTAGTAGCTTTGACCGGCGAAATCATGACTATGCCGGGTCTTCCAAAGGTGCCTTCTGCAGAGTTTATTGATGTCGACAACGACGGAAAAATCACCGGCCTGTTCTAATAACAAAGTTTTTTCATAGACCGCTCACCTAAAATGAGCGGTCTTTTTTTTGTTGACAATATATTAGTAAAAAAGGCAATATTTTGTTTGTTAAAATTATAACAAACAAGTAGAATAGTGGTAATTGAAAGATTGCCCAAGGAGGGCTTATGATGAAAACAGGAAAAGAACTAGTAATGTCAGCCATAAGGCTGGAAAAAACTGAAAGGGTGCCCTGGGTACCATTTGTAGGTTGTCACGGTGGTTATCTCATTAGCAAAGGCGCTGATGAGTATCTAAAAGATGCAGATCTTATTGTACAAGGACAGTTGAAAGCAACTGAAATATATGAAGCTGACGGAATCCCTGTGGCATTTGACCTGCAGGTTGAAGCAGAAGCACTTGGATGTGATTTAAAATGGGAAAAACTCAACCCCCCTGCTGTTTCATCACATATTCTTGATACTAAAAAGCTGGCTGAACTAAAGGTACCTGACCTCAACACTGCCAGAATTCCAATAATGATGGATGCAGCAGCCAAACTTAGAAAAGAACTGCCGGAAACAGCTTTATACGGACTTATTACCGGCCCGTTCACCCTGGCACTACATCTCATGGGCTCAAACCTATTCATGGAAATGTATGATAATCCCGATGGACTTAAGGAGCTTATCAAGTTTTGTACCGAAGTTGGGAAAGTGATGATTGACGGATATATAAAAGCCGGCTGCGATATAATTGCCCTTGTTGACCCAATGACCAGTCAGATCAGTCCCTCTCATTTCAGAGAATTCGTTACTCCGGGTTGCACTGAATTGTTTGATTACATCAGAGTCAACGGCAGACTCTCAAGTTTCTTTGTCTGCGGTCATGCCCTCAAGAATCTTGAGGTTATGTGCGACTGCCGTCCGGACAATCTGAGTGTTGATGAAAATATTCCCCTTGATGTTGTAAGGGATATCTGTCTTGAAAGAAAAGTCAGTTTCGGAGGAAATCTAAGACTTACCACCTCATTGCTGAACGGCACTCCAGACAAAAACTCAATCCATGCATACCAATGTTTGGAAACCGGCGGAAATAATGGTTATATCCTTGCCCCGGGCTGTGACATTCCCTATGAAACACCGGTTGCCAACCTTCAGGCTGTTGCAGGCGTTGCAAGGGATTCATATAAAAGGGAAATAGCCGGTGCTCTTGCTTCCAAGGGTGAAACTGATGAAGAAAACCTTTTTGATATGTCTGAATATGGACGTTACGATAAGGTTATCGTCGATGTCATTACACTCGATTCGGAAGCCTGTGCCCCTTGTCAGTATATGGTTGAATCGGTCAAAGCCATAGTCCCGCAGTTTGAAGATCTGGTAATATGGCGCGAACATAAGATAAAATCACCCGAAAGTGTTCAGTTTATGGCTTCACTCATGGTTAAGAATGTTCCAACTATCTGCATTGACGGAGCAATTAAATTTGTCAGTGTCATACCAAGCCGCAATGAGCTCATTGAAGCTATACAGGCAAGAATAAACAAGAAACTCAGAATCAAGATAAGAAGAAAGCAGGCCAAGGTCATCATTCTGACCGACGGCAGTGAAGATTCTGATGAAACTGTTGATAATGTGGAGACAGCTATCAAAGAACTTGGAGTTGATGTTGAAGCAGTTTCCATGAATGACCCTGAAGTTGCAAAAAGCTATGGTGTAAAGAAATTCCCTGCGGTCATACTTTGTACATCCCAGCTCAAAACATGGGCCGAAGTACCTGAAGTCAAGATTATCAAGGAATGGTTGAAGGATCTATCATGAAAAAACCTCTTCCCGTAATACTTGTAACCGGTTTTCTAGGAGCAGGAAAAACAACCTTTGTAAATGGTTTGCTTTCCCATCTTAGAAATTCCGGGAAGTCAGTAGCCTTGCTGATCAATGAATTCGGTCTTGTCAGCATAGACAGTGAACTTCTCGAAGAAAAGGCTGCCCGGATATATGAAGTTAACCAGGGTTCCATATTCTGCGTATGTACAAGGGATCAGTTTCTAAAGGCCCTTGATGGAATTGCAAACAACTTCCCTGCCTATGATATCGCAGTCATTGAATCAACAGGTCTTGCAAACACACGTGACATAGGTGAATATCTGGGCATGGAGCCCTTCAACAGCCAGATATCTATCAGGCAGAACTTTTGTATTGTAGATGCTGCCAACTTCCACAAGATTTATGAAACGCTGCCGGCATCAAGAACCCAGGTTGCCGAAGCTTCCATATGCATTGTAAACAAGACTGATCTTGTAGAAGATGACTATCTGCCTGTCCTTGATGCAAAGCTGCTCTCCCTTAACCCAGAAGCCGGCCTGGTGCATACAAATCATGCAAATGTAGATTTTAGTGAGCTTCTGGACCTGTCAGGCACATGGCATGCACATACAGCCCTTGATGAAACACCTCCGGAAAACATAACCTCCCTTACCCTCAGGACAAAATCAGTATGCAGCCGGGCAATGATGGAAGCTTTCTTTGTTAAGCTTTCCGGTACCCTTCTGCGTGCCAAGGGTTTCATAACCCTTGAAGATGGTCCGGCATATATTGAAATTGTCGGTAGTGACCTATTGATAACCCCTGATTTGAAACCAAGTGAAAAACAGGGCACCCTTGTATTGATTGGTTACTCTCTGGATGCCGATAATATAAAAAAGGAGTTCAGAAAATGTGCTTTACCGGATGCCTGACATGAAATTTATAGTGCTTTTTTCAACATAGAAAGTCCAATGACAATTTAATGATAAAAATGACAAAATACAGCCCTTTTTCTTAATGTACATCATAATCTCATAGTGTATAATTAGAAAGAGGTTTTTATATAATGCCTTATTTTATTTGTGGGGCATTATTATATTGATTAAAGTAACAGGAGGAAACATGGAACATCACATCAAGAACAAAATATACCATGTAGAAATTCTACCACCGAAACAAGCAGTAACAATTGAGAAACTACACGAAGGACTTGACGGTTTTGCAGAAAAGTACAACCGTGTCATGGAAGACGGGCGCTGTGCCTGTATTACTGACAATGCCATGGGGCTGCTTGCTTTCCAGGGCACCGAAGTCATTGAAGAATTGAAACTGAAGGTAAATCCGGAACAGGTTATGATTCATCTTAACACTTTCCACACCAAGGAAAATCTTGATGAAATTCTTGACACATGCATCAGACTGGGAATCAAATACCTTCTCGTCATAAGTGGAGACGGTTCAGACAGGCTTCCCAAATTACAACCCACGGATGTGGGAGCAGTCGGAGTTGAAGCTGTTACATCAGTTGAACTGACCGGTTATATTCTGAGGGAATATCCCGGTAAATTCGTCATTGGTGTAGCCTTCAATCCTTATGAACCTGAAGAGCATGAATTCGAGAAACTTGACCGCAAGATAGCTGCTGGAGCAACTTTTGTAATCACACAACCGATTATCGAACAGAACAAAGTAGTTGACAAGCTTCTTAAGAATTACCCGTCCATGCCAGTAATCGTTGAAGCCTGGATGAGCAAGAAGCTAAGTCTTCTTTCTGATGCAGTAGGTTATGAAATACCTGAGGACACAGTATTCGATCCGATTGAAACCCTTGGAGAGCTTCACAGGCTTTATCCAAAATGCGGTGTATACCTGTCCCTCCTCGGATTCAAGTATCAGATTGACAAGCTCGAAGGCCTGTGGAAATAGCATTCATATATAGGAGGAAAAGTTATGAAAATAGTAGTCTGTATAAAACAAGTACCTGCCACCACAGACGCAAAAATAGATCCGGAAACAAAAAGGATAATAAGAGAGGGTGTTAAAGCCGAACTCAATCCTTTTGATACATATGCCGTTGAAGAAGGTTATAAGCTTATAAAAAGGTTTGGCGGAGAGTTGACAACTTTGTCAATGGGTCCCCCGAGTGCAGTCAACAGCCTTCGTGAAACAATATCTGTTGGTGCAGACAAGGCTATATTGCTCAGTGACCGTGCGCTAGGAGGTTCGGATACCTGGGCCACAAGCTATGCACTTGCAAAAGCAATTGAAAAGATCGGTAATGTTGATCTTGTTATCTGTGGAAAACAAGCCGTTGACGGAGATACCGCACAGGTTGGTCCTGGTATTGCAGCACACCTTGAGTGGATGCAGGCAACTTATGTAAGTTCCGTAGAGGATATAACCGATGAATCAATAATTGCAAAGAGAATGCATGAAGATGGTTATGATATCTGTGAAATGAAACTTCCGGCAGTTATTACAGTTGTAAAAGGAATAAACATACCAAGGGTACCTACATTGAAAGGCAGACTTATGTCCGAGGAAGTTGAAATACCTACATGGTCTGCAGCTGATATTGGTGCCGACCCTGAAAAAATAGGTCTTATGGCTTCTCCGACAAGGGTTGTAAAGACCAATCCGCCGCCGCCGCGCGAATCAAGTACAATAAAGATAACAGGTCCGGCAGATAAATGTGCGAAGGAACTGGTGCGTGAGCTCAGGCTTCGCAGCATACTGTAAGCGAGGAGATAGATATGATAGCATTGACAGAAAACAGTAAAAAAGAATTCAAAAATATCTGGGTTATCGCTGAGCAGCTTTCAGGAGTCATTCAGCAGGTTACCCTCGAATTGATAGGTGCAGCCCGCCCCCTGGCTGATGACAGAGGCAGTGAAGTCTGGGTTTTTGCGACCGGACCAGATTTTAACGGACAGTGCGAAGGGCTTTTCCATTATGGAGCTGATAAAGTTATTGTCGTGGAAGATGAGCGTCTTCTTAATTTCAATGATGAACTGGAAGCCAATATATTGGGCAGGCTCATCGAAAAATATAAACCGGAAGTTGCAATATGCGGAGCCACAACAAGAGGTCGTGCTCTTATACCCAGGGTTGCCGTTACAAAGGTATGCGGTCTTACGGCTGACTGTACTGAACTTGCCATAGACCCGGAAAATGGGGACCTTCTACAGACAAGGCCTGCATTCGGCGGAAATATCATGGCTACAATCCGTTCGTCAAACCACAGACCCCAGATGGCTACAGTAAGGCCAAGGGTTATGAAGGTACCGGAACCTGACAAGAGCAGAACCGGAACAATAATCAAAGAAACTATTGTGGACAGTGACCTTGCCGGAACAAAGAAAATCCTGGAAGTTTACCACAGTGATGAAAACACAGTAAACCTAGCCGATGCCCAGATAATAATATCAGGCGGGAGAGGAGTCAAGGGACCCAAGGGTTTTGAACTGCTTAAAAAGTTGGCTAACAAAGTCGAAGGTGCCGTAGGTGCCAGCAGAGCTGCAGTTGATGCAGGTTGGATAGCTTACTCACATCAGGTTGGCCAGACCGGTCAGACCGT
>JAFGIJ010000029.1 GCA_016929655.1 Clostridia bacterium | reverse complement strand
ATGGGTTTCCTTATGGAACTTCTGAAGATCAAAATAGGTTGTATTGAACAGGGTCCTGCAGTTGGTATGAAGAAGGCAGGTGTTCTGTGAGCACCGGTTTATATAACTTCTGACACCATTAATGGCTTCTGCTGTGCCGTCATAGAATTTTGAGCCGGAGCTTTGCTGGCTCATCGGAGGAAGAATGAAAAGACCATCACGTTTTCTGCTTAAATCCCATTCAACACCACCCAATATATGATCCATCAAAGAGTGGTAGTTCTGGTAGGTTATTACACCTACATTGTGAATTCCTGAATTAACCAGGTTGGAAAGATAAAAGTCTATGACCCTGTACCTGCCCGCAACAGGAACGGCCGCTATGGAACGCATCATTGTAAGGTCCCTTAATTCCTGGTCTTCACTGCCTGAAATAATAAGTCCGAATACATCTTTCATGCTATATCACCTCCCCGAATAAGTCCCTGGCTTCTTCTGCTGAAATTCTTACCCCATCTTCAATTACAGCACCATCCGGGATTATGGCACCGGGACCGATTACTGTAATCAGGGAAGGAGAACTGCCCTTGAAGACAACATCACAACCGATTATTACATCCTCTGCAATTATTGCATAGTTTATTTTGCTTCCGCTTCCTACAATTGTATTTGGCATTACCACTGAGTTCCTTATACTGGCTCCTTTGTGTACGGTTACTCCTGCAAATAAAATGCTGTCAGAAACCTCACCGCTTACATGGCAGCCTTCAGTCACCATGCTTTCTGAGATATTGGCATCGGGTGATGCATAATGGGGAGGCATTCCCGGGTTTCGGCTGTATATATGCCAGTTGGAATCATAAAGGTTCAGGGTAGAAGTAGATGAAAGCAGGTCCATGTTGGCTTCCCAGAGACTCTCAATTGTACCGACATCTTTCCAGTAGCCATTGAAAGTGTAGGCATACATTGTATTATGGCAGGCCAGCATGGCAGGAATAATATTTTTACCAAAGTCATTGGAAGAATCAGGATTGTTTTCATCTTCAATCAAATATTTTTTGAGTACAGGCCATGAGAATACATAAACTCCCATTGATGCCCTGTTGCTTGTCGGATTTGCGGGCTTTTCTTCAAAATTTATTATTCTGTCATTTTCGTCTGTAACCATCAGGCCGAAACGACTTGCTTCTTCGTAGGGCACAGTCTGTACAGCTATGGTTGCATCAGCACCTTTTTTCTTATGGAAATCCACCATGAGGCTGTAATCCATTTTATAGATGTGGTCACCGGAAAGAATAACAACATACTCCGGATTGAACTGTTCTATGAAAGGAATGTTCTGAAATATGGCATTTGCAGTACCACGGTACCATTCGCCGGCTTTTGCACTCATGTATGGAGGAAGAACATAAACCCCTCCGGTTATACGGTCAAGGTCCCATGGATGACCATTGCCTATATATGAGTTCAATTCAAGAGGCTGATACTGCGTAAGAACCCCAAGAGTGTCAATGTCCGAATTGGTACAATTACTTAGAGCAAAGTCAATGATTCTGTACTTGCCCCCGAACGGCACTGCTGGTTTGGCCATTTTGTTTGTCAGGGCTCCAAGTCGGCTTCCCTGTCCGCCGGCCAGCAGCATGGCTATTGTCTCCTTTTTTTTGGTTGCTGTGCGTACTCCCGGTATGCACAGGGTGTTTGAACCATTGTCTCTCTTCATTGAGCCACCTCACTTGTTATGAATTTCATTGCTTATATTTTTCCCCGATTTTATAATTTTAAAAAACGATGCTGAAAGGGCTGATATATCCAGTTCCAATGTGTGGTTGAATTCCCCGGTATGGAATTCGCTTGTTTTCAGCATATCTCGTTTTTCATCACTGGATCCACTGTATATTTTTAAATCGCTTGAAAATATTTCCTTGAATTCAAGATTCTGTTTGAAACCGATTTTATATCCATTGTAAGCATAAGGCATAAAATTGAATACACACATCACAGGGTTTCCGGCTCTGTCGATTCTTTCGAAAATTAGGACTCCCTTTTCCGGGTCATCAGCAACAACCCATTTGAAACCATTCCAGGAGTGATCCTCATCCCATAGGGGAGAAGTTTCTCTGTAAAAGGTATTCAGATCCCTTAGGTAAACACAGAATGAATCATGAATGGGATATTTCAGAAGATGCCATTCGAGTTCTTCATTATATCGCCATTCCATGAATGGAGCCATCTCAGTACCCATGAACAGAAGCTTCAGCCCCGGATGGGCATACATATATCCTATCAATGTACGAAGTCCTGCAAACTTTTCATGGTACTCACCAGGCATCTTGTCAAGCAAAGTAAGTTTACCATGTATTATTTCATCATGAGAAAAAGGCAGGATATAATTCTCTGAAAATGAATAGTGAAGTGAAAATGTCAGCTTGCTATAATGATTTTTCCTTTCACGGAAAGGAGTCTTGATATAGTTAAGAATATCATTCATCCAGCCCATATTCCATTTGTACGAAAAACCAAGACCGCCTTCATCGGCAGGCTTTGTCATGTCTTTCCAGGAAGTGGATTCTTCAGCTATCATAAGTACATCAGGGATTTCCTCCTTGATCACTGTGTTAAGCTTCTTGATGAAATCCATACCTTCGGGACTTTCGTCTCCTCCGGATTCGTTAGGGAGCCAGCCGGTGTCCTGCCTTCCGAAGCTTCTGTAGAGCATACTGCTTACTGCATCAACCCTTAGACCATCAATGTGATATACCTTCAACCAGAACAATGCACTGGATATAAGGAAGCTGTTCACTTCATTTTTGGTGTAATCAAATACTGCCGTATCCCACTGCGGTTGTTCGCCCAGAAGCGGGTTGGCATTTTCATACAAAGAAGTTCCGTCGAATTTCCATAGACCATGCTGGTCCTTTGGAAAGTGACCGGGAACCCAATCAAGTATTACGCCGATTTCTGCGGCATGGCACTTGTCTATAAAATCCATTAAATCTTCGGGTTTGCCGTGTCTGGAAGTCGGGGCGAAATACCCTGTGACCTGATATCCCCACGAACCCTCAAATGGATATTCGGTTACCGGCATGAGTTCCATGTGTGTGAAACCAAGTCCTTTTACCCATGGTATAAGCTCTTCCGCCAATTCGGTCCAGTTTAGAATGTCGCCATTGCTTTTACGTCTGAAAGACGATGGGTGTACTTCGTAAATGGATATAGGGGAATGGTAGAAATCCTTGTTCCTGCGGCTTTCCATCCATTGTGAGTCATTCCATCTGTATTCAGGCAAAGGATAAATGATT
>JAFGIJ010000184.1 GCA_016929655.1 Clostridia bacterium | reverse complement strand
TAGTAGTTGAAAATAAAAATTATTAGAACGGCAACTCCAAGTGTTACGGCAAGGCTGATGAAAGGATTACCAATAACAAGGTATGGCAATATAAGGCAAATTACAGTAAACACATAAGCAGCACCTGTATATATTGCAGATTTTACCGGATTTCCTCCACCTTCGTGCCTTGTTGAGAGGTATTCACTTGCAGCCATGGAAAATGAAGCACTGATCCCCGTAATAAGTCCTGTCAATGCTATAAGTCTTGTATTCTGAAATGCAAAAGTAAATCCTGCAAGTGCTCCGGTCAACTCTACCAAGGCATCATTTAATCCAAGGACCACCGACCCCATATACTGAAGCCTCTCCTCATCTATCATTGAGATCAGCTCCTGCTCATGGCGTTCTTCATCCTCAATTATCTCTACCATACCCTCAAGGTGTTTTATGTCTTTGGAATAAGCTTTTACCGCCTTACCCTCTCCTCTTTCAAGGTACTTAATTCCAAATGTAAGCCCAAATATTCTTGTCATCCAGTAAAAAATGAATATTTTTAATTTCTGCGGTTTGAAATCTTTTCCGGTAACAGTTTTAAGGCGGTTGTAGTGTTTGATTTCATCAGCTGCAACCATCTCAACAACCTTCCTGTTGTGCTCATCTTTTACTATTCCGGCAATCTTTCTGTACAAATGGTGTGCTGTAATTTCATCCTGCTGGTCTATAAGCAACCTTTTCATAATTTCTTCATTCATAAAAACCTCCGAGAACATAAAATTTTATCAGTCTAAAATACCAATTTCCCTGTAATATTTTTCCGCTCCGGGATGTAATGGTATTCTCATGTTTAGCAAAAGTGTATCCAATGACATATTTTCAAATGATGAATGAATAGAACTAATGTAATCAATGTTCTCAACCAAAGCTTTCGTTACTTTATATACTTTTTCGTCAGAAGTGTTTGAAGAAGCACCCAAAAGTGTGTATGTCGTAAAACTTGGGATATCTTCAGTTACAAAATTATAACTACCTTTTGGCACTACTTCTTTGTTAAATCCATGCCTTTCTGACATTTTTTCAATAACTTCATCGCTGAATGAAATCATTATCATATCATCATCTGTACTCATCTTCTGGATGGATGGATTAGGAATTGAAGCCATAATAAAAATGCCATCTATTACACCCTCAGAGAATGCATCTCCACTATCTTTGTTTTCAATTGAAAGAAGTTCACATCCCCAGCCTTCCAAATCTTCTTTTGTTAGACCATATAGTTTAATCAAGTCAAAAAAGGCGACTTCTGAGTTCCCTCCTTTTGATGAAGTCGAAATTCTAATAGGAACTTTGTTATTGATAAAATCGTCGAAAGTCTTAATATTTAGATTTTCTCTTACTGCGAACTGTAAAATTGAAGGATAAAACACTGCTATACCACCAATATTATTCATTTTTTCTTCAAATGGCCCCAACCCATTGTATCCCTGGTAAACAAGAGAACTGTGAAATAATGCGAATTCAGTTTCAAAATCATTTGTCCTGTAAATATTTGCAGTTGACTGCCCCGGTGTAATGTGCATTATAGAGCCAGGGTAGGATTTCCCCAAACTTTCGCTTATCGCCGTACCCATCATGAACCACACTCCACTGGGATTACCATGAATTAATGATGTAATTATAGGTGAATTGTTAAATCCTGTTTTTTCATCAACAATTACTTCTATTTTGTCTGTACTACATCCTGCAAACAATATTGTAAAAATAATTAATGCAATAAGTACGGTTCTAAAATTTTTCATATAGTAATCCTCTTTTTATTTTTTAATAATAACATCGCCAAACCGAGTCTAAAATTAAAATTTCAATCAATCAGCCCAATCTCTTTGTAGTACTTTTCAGCACCCGGATGCAAAGGTACCGGCATACCTGCTAAGATTGATTCTGAAGTTAAACCTTTTAATGAAGCATGAATACTCCCAATATAATCAACATTTTCAGTGATCGATTTTGCCACTTTATAAGCGGTTTCATCCGATACGGACAATGATGCTGTCAGCATAGTGTATGAGCATACTGTAGTATAGTCTTCCTGTTTG
The DNA here is from genome assembly GCA_016929655.1 of Clostridia bacterium. Taxonomy (GTDB): domain Bacteria; phylum Bacillota; class Clostridia; order DUPQ01; family DUPQ01; genus JAFGQE01. The sequence continues at coordinate 7,834 of JAFGIJ010000184.1, read as the reverse complement.
AAGCTATAACTATTACCGGGCAAGACATAATTATTATATCCATAGTCATCAACCAGTGTCTTTAAGATATTTAAAGGAAGTTCCAAAACAACTAGTTCTTCATTTGTTCCTATCTGAGCAAATACAGGAGTAGGCGCACCGGCAATATACCAGATTCCATCAATGACACCGTCACTGAACATCTCCTCGGTTTCTGAAAGTCTCTTTTCATAAAACTTGCATCCCCAATTTTCCAGGTCTTTAATTGTAAGATCATACTCTGAAAGAACATATCCTAAAACTTCAGCAGAATTACCTCCCGGCTCACCAATACTCATATTTACAGCAATTTTATTTTCAAGTATTTGTTCAAAAGAAGTAATTCCAAGCTTTTTTCTGAAAAGAAGTTGAAAAGTTGAAGGATAAAACACTGCTATTCCACCTATATTAGTCATTTTTTCATCAATCTGACCTATGCCATTATAACCCTCGTAGGTCATATTGGTAAGGGTAAGTCCAAAATCCAGGGTACCTTCATTAATTCTGGATAAATTTGGGAAATTCCCCCCGGGTGAGAGTTCCAGGTTCGAACCCGGATATGTCTTGTTTACACTTTCTGAAATTCCGGAGCAAAGCATAAACCAAAGACCTCCAGGACTTCCATAGGCTATAGATGCTTTAACAGGAGCTTTGCTTGTATCTGAAATGTTATCTCCATTAGCGATTTGACATCCGGTAATTCCCATAAGGGAAACAATAATAATTATAATTATTGCTGTCTTAAACTTACTCAATTTTAACCCCCGCTATTGTTTTCTTTTTGTCATTTATTTTATTTAATATCATAATTGCTACCCCCATAGCAATTATACTGGCAGAAACTCCAATTAATGGGAGTTTCCCTACCACTATCATAATTCCTGCAATTCCCAGCATAATTCTTGGAATATATCCAGTTCTTACTCCAAAGAACCATCCTTCCAGTCCCATACCAAGTATTGCTGTTCCTACTAGTGCAGAAATCAATGTCAATATTATATCCACAAACGATCCATATAATAAAATTGCCGGTTTGAAAATAAATGCAAATGGAAGAATATATGCAACCATGCCAATTTTCATTGACATAAACCCAACTTTCATGGGAGATACACCTGCAATTGAAGCAGCTGCATATGATGTAATAGCAACAGGAGGAGTAATTGTAGCCATGGCTGCAAAAAACAATATAAACATATGAACACTCAGTGGCTCAAATCCAACATTAACAAGTATTGGTGCGCCAAGCACAGCTGCAATCAGATACGATGATGAAATATTCATGGCAAGCCCAAGGAATAGTGTTATCAACATAACTGCAATCAATGTTACAGGTATGGATATTTCAGAGATATATATCAGATATGAACTGAATTTTGCTGTAAGCCCCGTTATATCAATTACGCCTATCAGCACACCGCACATTGCCATGGTTGAAACTATCATTACTCCTTTAACCACAGATGTTTTAAGTGATTCTACAATGATTTTCAAGGTTATCGGTTTCTTTCGATTCAATAATCCAAGCAATATCATTATTACAATCGTTTCAAGACCGGCTTTTGCCGGTGTTCTTCCCATAACCAATCGGAAAATCAAGTATCCCAGAGGTATAAAAAAATTGTAACCTCTCAGTAGGAGACGTATAAACTTTTCACTTGTAATAGAAGCAGAACCCTCTATATTCATTTTTCTTGCCCTGAAATCTACTACAAAAAACAGTGCCGCAAAATAAACCAAGGCAGGCAATATTGCCCTTTTTACTATTTCAAAATATGCAATTCCCACGACATCTGACATGATAAAAACAACAGACCCCATAATAGGTGGCATAAAAATACCCCCAACAGATGCACAGCTTTCTATAGAGGCAGCATATTCTCCTGAAAATCCACTCTTTTTCATTGCAGGGATTGTCATTGCACCTGTGGTTGTAGCATTTGTCAATGGACCTCCAGAAATCATACCAAACAATGCAGATGACAGTATAGCTACTTTTGCTATTCCACCTTTTGTTTTTCCTGCTACTTTTGCAACAAAATCAAACAGAAAATCCCCGGCACCGGTATTTTTGAACAAAGTTCCAAACATCAAAAACACCATAATCATTCCTGTGGCAATACCCAGTGTACTTCCCCATATGCCATATGTTGATAAGAATAACCCGTCAAAAATATAATCGGTTGTATATTTAAGATGCCCAAACCTACCTGGGATCAGATGCCCAAAGAATATATACATCAAGGCCAGGAGACTTAATCCTGGCAACCAGGGACCTAAAACTCTTCTTGTACCTTCAAATAAAAGAAGAAGGGTTATTGAACCAAATATAATATCAGTCGTAAAAACCGGATCAACAAAAATAAATCTATTAATTATTCTGTCAAAATTAATCCCGATATAAATGCTAACACCCAAAGACAAAGCCATAAGCATCCAATCCTGCAAGGGTACCCGGTTAATTATTTTAGATTTCGGAGTTGTATAACTGATGAAAATTACAGAATAAAAGAGCCCAAACGCAATACTTCTGTGTAGAATTGGTTCTGGATAGAAAAGTACTGCAAATATTAAATACAGGCCAGCCAGCAACGAAATAGCATTCTTGATTACCAATGAAGGACCTGATAAACTGCGGATATTTCCACTGCCGGTTAAGTTTTTAAGCATTTCACCTCTCTATAATCTCTGATATTTTATCAGTAAGCTTTTTTGAATTTTCTCCTATAACCATATCATTATGATGACACTCTAATTCGACCTTTATAAAATCTTCAGATTTCTCCGCCCAGTATTCTTCATTCCTATTTCTTCCTGAAGTTCCTTTAGTTGCTTTGAAATAGTGTACTGTGCCTTTATAAAATTCAGGATGATAATTTTGATATGCATAGCCCAATGCTCCTGCTCTTCCTGATAAATTCATTAGAAAAGTGTTGTTTCTCTTGTTACCATATGCATAAATCCGTTTGTTTTGAGACAATCTTACCAAATTAAAAATATTGCTTGTTTTTTTTAGAATTATCATTATTTTGTCTTTGAAACCTAATTCTTTCAGTTGATCCAAGCTCTCAAAAAAAGTATTGTAAATATGTCTTAGCAGCCCACTATTTTTTTCACCTTTCTTTTTCCCTTTATCAGCAGAATCTATCATTGCAAGCAAACCAATCTTGCTTCCATTTTCTTTTAGATATGATGCAATTTTAAAAGCAAGTACCCCGCCCCAGCAGTTTCCACAAAGATAATAAGGTCCTTCAGGATCCAGCTTTTTTATTTCTTCAGAATAAACTTTCGCCAGTTCTTCAAAAGTAAGTGGCCTTTTCCATTTGAAATTTTTCATATCAAACCTTATGGCATAAACAGGCCTTTCTTCTTCTATGTTCTTTCCAATATGCCTGTATGTAACCTCATCACCTGTTCCACTATGAACGCAAATAAGAGGTTTCTTTTCTCCTGATTCTTTTACAGGTACAAGAAATTTATAAACACTGCTATGGCCTGCACTTTCAATATACTCAGCAACTGATTTAATAGTACCTTCGTTAAAAAGCACATTAACAGGAATCCTAACATTTAAATTGTGTTCAATCTGACTTAAAACAACTTCACCATTAAGTGAATCTCCACCTAAATCCATAAAAGTAACATCATTGCCAAAGTTTTTCTTCTTTAGAACCTTAATCCATATTTTTCTAATTTCTTTTTCTGTTTTCGTCTGTTTTAAGATTATTTTTTCATTGTTTGCTCTATTCTGTTCTGGATATAATTCACTTAGCTGATCGAACATCATTTTTCTTTGAACCTTATCATTATTGCTTCTTGGAATCTCTTTTACAATATAAAGAATCGAAGGCATTTTATATGCAGAAACTTTACCATTCAGGAATTTTCTCAGGCTAATTAAATCCATATTCTTCCCCGGAGAAAGAACTATTACTGCACCTGCATCTTCAGAACCAAAGGAGTTTGGATATGGAAATACAACTGCATCAGATATATCACTGTGCTTTAAAATTGCATTTTCCACTTCATATGGAGAAATTTTTTCTCCTCCTCTGTTTATCATTTCCTTGATTCTTCCAGTTATGAAAATATAACCATCTTCATCAATATATCCCATATCCCCCGTATGAAACCATCCATCTGTGAAATATTTGCTGTTATCAATATCTTTATTTAAATAACCCTCAAAAACAGTAACACCCTTTACAAGTATTTCTCCGTCGCGAATTTTAACATCCAGCAAGGTGGACACTCCAGCAGAACCTTCTTTATATCCTTTTGGTGCCTTATATGTAGATGAAATATTTTTCACTTCGGTCATACCATAACTTTGTTCTATTGGAGTCTTCAGAACACTCTCCAGATATTCTTTAAGCTTTCTTGACAAAGGTGCACCACTTGCTCTAATAAATCTCAGAGAAGTATCATTGAACTCAATTCCATTTTCTCGTATATAATCAGCGTAGGAAGATAAAATTGCCGGTGAAATAGTCATTGTTGTAACTTTGTTATCTCTAATTAATCTTATAAATGTACTATGGTTAAATCCGTTTGATATCACTGCTGTCCCCCCGACAGATACAGTAGTCAACATAGCGTTCAGTGCCGTCATCTTATATAGTTTTGTGACAATCAAAGCAACATCATTTGAAGTAAATTCAAAATTTCTGATCCTTGAATCCAAAGCAGCAAAATACTGCTTATATGTGGTTGGAACCAGTTTAGGTGTACTGGTAGTTCCTGAAGTTGTAGAAATATTCAATATATCTGCATCTACCACATAACTATCGGAGTATTTTACAATCTTCTCTGTTCTAAGTTCAATCTCACATACTTTTTGGTTCATTATTCCAGATATCCGATTTAATATTATTCCAACTCCGGCTTTTTCAGCAGCTATGCAACCGGGACTTGAGAGATCATCTGTGATAATATAATCAACATTTATAAGATTGTAATAATCACTAAATTGCCCGGGACTCATATCACTGTCTATTAATACAAGAATTGCATTACCCATAACCGGTAAAACTGATAGCCCCATATTTATTACATCATTCATAAGTATTGCTATCCTGCTAACTTCATTAATATTGCTTCTGTTAATAAATCTTTCAATCGAGTGATAAACAGATAAAAAATCCGAAAAACCTGCCTTTTGCCCGTCAGGACCAATTAAAGCTATTTTTTCCGGAGATTTTTCAGCAAACAACGATATGCAATTATATAAAAGTGATACTTTTTTCAAATTATTCCCCCCCACGTAATGCTCATCCTATTGCAAATAATTAGCCAACAAGATTATAAATTACTTTTTTATATTCTATATTAATCTCCTGCCTATTACAATCTGTCCGACTATTTAAAACTTTAACTTTCTTAAAAATACTCCTTTATAAACGGACTATTTATTATTCTATTTCAGTAGTAGTATTAATTACTATTTAGATATTGACCCCAGTATCCCTCTCGCTATGCTTCTTCCAACCTGCGTTCCCATTGATGACATAGCAGATTTTATAAACCTGTCCAGTGAAGTCTGGTTCCTGCTGGATTTCCCCCCAACCAATGTTTCCAATAACCCTTTTCCATTTCCAGAGACTTCACCATCTTCTTTTTTCGCTGAAACCGCAGTTCTGGCCTTAGCTCTTTCTGAAAGCATTTCATGGGCAGAGTGTCTGTCGATGACTGTTTCATATTTTCTTCCAATATAAGACATGGAAATATATCTTTTTACCATTTCTTCATCTGAAGCCGGACCTATTTTACTTTTCGGTGGCATGATATATGCCCGTTCAACAACTCCGGGTATACCTTTTTCATCAAGGAATGATACCAGTGCTTCGCCAAGTCCCAGATTTGTTATAACTTCCTCTGTGTCAAATTCCGGGTTTTGCCTGAATGTGTCAGCTGCTGTTTTAACAGCCTTTTGATCCCTTGGAGTATAAGCCCTCAAGGCATGCTGAACCCTGTTACCAAGCTGGCTCAGAACAGAATCGGGAATATCCAATGGGTTTTGGGTTATGAAATACACCCCCACTCCCTTGGATCTTATTAATTTAACTACTTGCTCAAATTTTTCCAAAAGGAATCCCGGCATATCCTTGAAAATAAGGTGAGCCTCATCAAAGAAAAAAACAAGTCTCGGTTTATCCATGTCTCCGACTTCATCCAGTTCTTCGAAGAGCTCAGATAATAACCACAGAAGGAATGTGGAAAACAAACCTGGGTTCGTAAACAGCCTGGATGATTCAAGGATATTTATCATCCCTCTTCCCATGTTATCTGTTACCATCAGGTCTTTTATATCAAGGGCCGGCTCACCGAAGAAGTGTTCAATCCCCTGTTCTTCCAATATCAGGAGTTTTCTTTTTATTGCCGCTACTGATGCAATGTTTACCGAAAGAACTTCACCCTTTAAATCATTTTTATTGTTTGCCAGAAAATCAATTATACTCATAAAATCCTTGAAATCGAGCAAAAGCATGCCGTTTTCATCTGCAAATTTGAAAACAGTGTAAAGTATAGATGTCTGAGTGTCATTCAAATTGAGAAGCTTGGACAGCATAAGAGGTCCCATGTCGGTTACAGTGGTTCTTATAGGGTGGCCCTGTTCCCCGAACATGTCCCAGAAAGTTACAGGAAACTGTGTAAAATCAACTTTATCCAGACCAATTAAATCAAGACGCTCCCTGAATCTACTGCTCTCTTTACCAGGTTCAATGATACCTGTAAGGTCACCCTTGACATCCTGCAGGAAAACGGGAACTCCCAGCTCACTGAAATTTTCAGCAAGTACCTGGAGAGTAACGGTTTTTCCGGTGCCTGTCGCTCCCGTAACAAGTCCATGCCTGTTTGACATGGAAGGAATCATTTCAATCATCCTGCCATCCTTTATTGCTATATCCATCTTATTCATATGAGCCCCCTGTTATGAAATAATTATATCACAGCCCTATGCAACTAAATCAGGAATCCCGCCAGCAAGGCCAACACAACTATTAATGGAGCAGGTATCTTCTTTATTAATAGCAAACCGATGGTGATCAGGGTTACAATTATATTTTCCAATGAAAACCCGCTTCTTTGCATCAGAATGATTGCCGATACCGCTATGAGGCCACCGGCTACTGCTTTTATCCCTTTGAGAGATACATTGATGCCTTTGATCTGCTTCAGTGATGCCCACACGGGATATACGAAATATATCAAAAGCAGTCCTGGTAGAAATATCCCAAGTGCGCCGGCAATTGAGCCAAGTATCTGTACAAAAACCCCGCTTCCCCTGGCAGCCATTCCACCTGCGTATGCACTGAAGCTGAAAAGAGGTCCCGGAAGCCCCTGAACCAATCCATAACCAGTAAGGAACTCTGCATTTGTCATGAATCCGTTGACCTCTACAAGTTCTGAGTGCATTACAGGAACAACAACCTGTCCACCTCCGAATACCAGGTAGCCGTACCTATAAAAATGCTCGAATATGGTGACAATCCTCTCTTCAAAAATCAAGGATGCCACAACGCTTCCTATTGCGAGAATTGCAAATGCAATCAAATATCCCCATGGAGGTTTGACCTCAACTTTGTTCCACAGATTCTTTTCCTTTGAGTAAATAATGCTTGCAAGCCCCCCTGCAATAAGAACTACTGGAAATATCCATGGGTCCCTTATGAAATATGTAATTATACCGCTTAGCACAAGCAGAATAATTGTAAATCCATCTGTTGCTACTTTTCTTCCTATTCTGAATGCAGCAAGTATGATGAAACCTACTGCCATGGGCCCTATATACCTGAGGCCATCAGTGGAAATGTTC
>JAFGIJ010000183.1 GCA_016929655.1 Clostridia bacterium | reverse complement strand
TCAAGGGTGCCCTAAATCGCATTTTCACATGAATCACCATGAATATTTGATATAATCATTATAAAGTTCCGGGAGGTAGCAACAATGGATTACAAGTTAATAATGCACATCAACTATTGTGAGCAGGGGCAGAGCCTTGAGCAGACATGTGAAAAGGCCGCAGCATGGGGATATGATGGAGTTGAGTTCAGGAATAAAAGATTCAATATTGAAGAGGATATGGAAGAATATCTTAATACCATTTATAAGGCTGCAAAGAAATATGGCATTAAGACGGTTATATTTGGTGGCGGAACACCAAATTTAATGAGCAAAGACCCGGTATCCAGGGAAAGAGATCTGGAATACTGCGAAAATTTTTATCCAAGGGCATTTGAAATGTTTGGATTCGAGGTCAGTAATCTTTTAATTGGAACAGTCATGAACCCTTCAGCTGAAATAGAATATGCTGATTTTACCAAACATGGGTCATTCATAGCTGAAGACAGGCACTGGCAGCAGGGTATCGCAGGGCTTAAAAGAATATCTGCCCTTGCTGAAAAATTTGGATTCAAACTTGGCCTTGAAACTCATCCCAATTTTATTCATGACACAGTTGAATCTGCCATGAAGCTTGCAGAACTTTCTGAATCCAGTAACATTGGTGTGAATCTTGACTATATAAATGCAAATGCTCTTCCGGGCAGCATAACAATTGAAGATGCCATCGATAAAACCCGTGGCAGGCTTTTTTATATTCACCTGAAGAATGTAATAACGACAAACAGCGGAAGGATTAAGGTTGGACTGGCTGACGGTGAATTCAACAACCGCCATATAATGAAAAAACTCATGGAATCAGGATATCAGGGACCAATATGCGTTGAAGCGCCCAGGTCCGGTGACAGGGAATGGTTTGCAGTGAAGGACCTCGAATACATAAAAGCAGTAATAAAGGACCTCGCATGAATAAAAAACTAGGAATAGGAATAATTGGCCTTGGGGTTATCAGTGAAATTCATATTGACGCTATAACCATGATTGATGATGCAAGGATTACCGCAGTTTGTACAAGAGACCTGATTAAAGCAGAAAATACTGCCAATGTACTAGGGTGCAAATGGTATACGGATTATAGAAAACTTGCTGATGATCCGGATGTTGATGTTGTTGTGCTATGTACTCCCAGCGGGTCAAGATTGCCCATGGTTGAGTATATTGCAGCTGCAGGCAAACATATAATCAGTGAAAAACCACTGGAAATTACTCCCGAAAGAATCGATGGAATGCTCAAGGCCTGCCGTGAAAACAACGTATTCATAGCATCAATTTTCCATAAGAGGTATCACCCGGTATATAAATGGATAAAGGCATCAATAGACAATGGTCTGTTCGGAGAAATTTTAACCACAGATATAATGATGAAATGGTACAGGGAACCTGAATATTACAGCAACTCATCCTGGAGGGGAACAATGGCACTTGACGGGGGTGGAGCACTGATGAACCAATGTGTTCATTTCATTGATATGGTCCAGTGGTTCAACAACGGGGTGAAGTCGGTATTTGCACGGACTGACAGAAAACTGCACAAAAACATTGAAGGCGAAGACACTGCAGTTGCCGTTGTTGAATACAATAACCATGCATACGGTGTCATTGAAGCAACAACCTGTGCATATCCGGGGTTTTCAACGGTTATTACGGTGAATGGTACCAAAGGTGGAGTTATATGTGAAAATGAGGATATTAAGGAATTGAAGCTAATGAATGGAGCAGAAAAGAATATCAACATTCCCCAAAAAGATGAGTCAGGGGAACATGGCGGAGATGCCAGAACCAATAAAAAAAATGACTCCAGCCTGCATCTATATCAACTTACAGAAATAGTCAGAGCCATTCTGGAAGGAGAACAACCGCCGGTTGCCGGCAGTGAAGCCAGGCATGCAGTTGAAATAATAACTTCAATGTATGAATCAGCAAAGACAAATATGCCCGTCAGCATAAGTGGTGAATCGAAATGAACATTTATTTTGGCGACCTGCACAATCACTGTAATATCAGTTATGGGTTCGGGAATCTGGAATACGCCCTAATGGAAGCCAGGGAGCACCTTGATTTTTGCACCGTTACAGGTCATGCCCATTGGCCTGACATATTCCGACGGAATGAAGATACTGGTTTTATCATAGATTTTCATAGGGCTGGTTTCGAAAAACTGTCAAAAAACTGGAACTGGGTTACAAAAGCCATAGCTGATGCAAATGAAGAGGGCAGTTTTGTTACTTTCCAAAGCTACGAAATGCATTCTTCAAAATACGGCGATCACCATTTTTTATCACCTGATGACAGTTTAACCCTTGAAACAGGCGATTCACCGGCTGAAGTAATTGAAAACCTGGCAGCAGAAGCAGTGGCAATTCCTCATCACATAGCTTATACACCGGGATACAGGGGAATTTCATGGGTGGACTTCAACGAAAATATAAGCCCTGTGGTGGAGGTTTATTCCAAGCATGGCAGCGGAGTATCTGACGAGTCGGCAGGTGAATATTTACATACAATGGGGCCAAGGGATGGAAGAAATACTGTTTATTCAGGATTAAAGCAGGGGAAAAGATTTGGTTTTGCAGGCTCAACTGATCACCATGCCGGATATCCCGGTTCTTACGGAGATGGGTTGACAGCTGTTCTTTCAGACAGTCTTGACAGAAAATCCATATGGCAGGCAATTCTTGCAAGAAGAACCTATGCCCTGACTGGCGATAGAATCAGGTGCCGCTTCGCTGTCAATGGCAAACCAATGGGATCGATATTGGAACCGGTTGAAAACGCCAGATACAGACTGGAAGTGAATGGAACAGATTTCATCGAAAAAGCTGTGATATATAAAAACCTTGAATCTGTTATGGTCAGGCACCGTGAAGATTTCATTGGTGAGGGTAGTTTAAACAACATATATAAAATAAGGATTGAAGTAGGCTGGGGTAGGAAAAGCAGTCCTTATCATTGGAAAAACATGATTTCATTGACAAACGGAGAAATCGTTTCAATTGACAAGTGTTTCAGGGGACAAAATGTACTTGCGCCAAAGGAAGGGGTCGATCACCCGGATGATGTTAATCGTTTGGGCAACAAGGCCTGCATTCTCAACTGTTCAAAAGCTGTTTTTGAATGTACAACCTTCAGGAATACGACAACAAGGCACTCCTCAACTAACGCAGTAATACTTGAAATCAAAGGTGACGAATCAACTGGACTCACTATTGATGTAAATGATAAAATTGTCAATGTATCCATTGGAGAATTAGTAAAAAACAGTGTAAGCGGGCATATGAATGAATATAATTGCGAAGCATATCTCATACATAAGGCAGTTGCAAGAGAGTTTTACAATTTTGCAATGGAAGGGGAAATAAAAGTTGAACCCGGAGATTTCATCCATGCAGAAGTCCATCAGACGAATGGGCAGTCAGCCTGGATAAGTCCGGTGTTCTTTGACAGAAAGTGAGATTTACATGACAGGCAGGGAAAGAGTTTTAAACACAATCAAGAGGCAGCCGTCCGACAGGATGCCTTCCTCGCTGAGATGTACACCGGAAGTTCAGCAAGCGCTGTTGGAAAGAACAGGAACCACAAGCAAACAGCAGCTTTATGATTTGCTGGGCATTGATTTCAGGTGGATAGGGCTGCCCTTCATAGGTCCTGAAAACAGGTCGCTGGCACCACTCGGTGGTGAGGGGTATGATTTCTGGGGTTGTTATAACAAGGCAATAACCAACAATTTCAATACATATTATGAAATAACCTATCATCCCCTTGGTCAAATGACAACAGTTGAAGAAATAGAGAACTATGACTGGCCGAACCTTGACTGGTGGGATTATTCCGCTATCCCTGAGATTATAAAAAAAGAAAAGCAGACAGACGATACAGCAATAATGTTCTTTGCCGGTGGAGCTTTTGAAAGTCCATGGTATATGAGGGGCTTGGAGCAGTTTTTGATAGATATTTACGACCAACCCGAAATTGCAGAGGCAATAAGCAGAAAGGTTGCAGACTTCTATTATGAAAGGGCCATGAGGGTCATTGAAGCATCAAACGGAATGATAGATGTCATTGGCTCCGGTGGAGATATCGGAGGTCAGAATGCAATGATGCTGAGTCCACAGAAGTGGCGAAAACACATAAAACCTTACAGTGCAAAGCTGATAACGCCATTCAAGAAAATGGGGTTTGGAACCTTTTACCATTCAGACGGAGCAATAACCCCTGTCATTGATGATTTCATTGAAATTGGACTGGATATCCTTGATCCTATCCAGGTCGGAGCAACAGGAATGACTCCTGAAGAACTCTTCCCCAGATTTGGTGACAGACTTAGTTTCCATGGGGCAATTGATGAGGTTGAGCTGCTGCCCCATGCAACAAGTGAGGAAGTATACAAAGAAACCAAAAGGGTAATGGCAATACTTGGGGCAAACAATGGTTACATAGTATCGCCTACCCATCAGGTGCAGGGAGACACTGACCCGGATAATATACTTGCCATTTACAGGGCCGTAAAGGATAATTGAATTAAATTAACATTTAAGCGAGAGAAGAATGAGAAAAAAATCTTCAGCAATAATAATTTGTGTTCTTCTACTTTTTCTGATTGCTTCCTGCAATGGAAGAAAATTTGATGTATACGTTGAGTCTCCGCTTGATTTCTATACACCAACAATTTCTTCTGTGCCTGGATTTCCGTTAAGGGTAATTCTTCCTGACGAGGCATACTATGGGGAGTATGTTTTCAAGTGGACAACTGATAAAGGCAAGTTCCTTGACTGGGAAGTTGATGGGAGAATTTCCCCATTGGGTAGACAGGCGATTTTAAATAACAATGAAATCTTCTGGTCACCTCTTGAAGCCTCAGAAGACATGGCAGAAAAAGCCAGTCTGGAAATCCTTGTTATAAGGATTGACGGAGGAACAGTTGATTCCAGGCTTAAATTCAGTATTAAACGGCAGGATAACGGGATGTATGTTCTGGATTCTGGCAGGTGAATCCACGAATTCTGACAGTTAGTATATCAAAATGTATTTCTTGAAACCTATGGGTTTAGCTTATGCTACCAGGAAGATATATTATATACATAACCCAAGGAGGACATTTTATGAGCGGTCAGGGCGACAGTAGAAAAGGTAATTTGAACAATGCCGGCAATGTACTTGGTTCATTGTACAATACAGGTCAATATAATCCGGAATATAAAGAAAAGAAGGGAATGAAATTCTTCTGGATAATGCTTGTAATTGTCTTCGTGACTGCGGCTGTTATCCTTTTAATTAAACCTTACCCTCCGTTGAATATTGTAAGGGCAGATGAAAATGGAGTCACACATTATCTTGTTGATATCAATGTTTTCGGTGCATATGAAATAGTTACTGACAGGTACTTCCCATACCCGCAGGAAAGTATGCAGTATCTTGGACTGGAATTTGAATATGCATTTATTGCAGCTACTGCAAATTACAAGGAGGCGGATATGATCGTTTCAACCCCTGGAATACTTGGAATTATTTCTGATGCTATAACAATGAAAAATTCAGCTGATTATTTAAATGTAGTAAGAGCTGATACTGACAGAATGCTAAAGAACAGTAAAAATGGTTTCTACGGAATGCCCGTGTCTACTGAATTTAATAAAATATCTTTTAAGGAAGGTGAATATATAGCCCTTATGCCTAAAATTACTCTGTTCAGTGACAAGCAGCTTGAGAAAATTATAAAAGACATGACATCAGTTTATGACTGAGGCAAACGGTTATTTTTTGAATATTCTTTTAAATTGTAATGTGGTATAAAAAGAATAGAAAGAAGGTGATTGGGGTGAAGAAAAAACGAAAACCCAATGTTTTCTTTGTTGATCCTTCTGATGAAAATATATCCAAGGGTACAAGGAATACCGTAAAGACAATAATCGAAATGGAAAAAAAACCTGTGGATGCCAATAATCTGATGGAGGACTTCAATAGAATGGTAGACACCAGGTATAACCAGAAAATAAAAGAAGACGAATAAAGATACATAAAAATTGGAATCCGACGGGGTTCTTTTTTTGTGTTTTTTCAAATACTACTTGACAATACATAGTAGTGGTGATAATATCATGCTAGAACTATGTAATACATAGTAGCGGAGGTGATTGTATGGCCAGGGACACACAACTATTGAAGGGATTGCTTGAAGGATGCATACTTGCCCTACTTGAGAGGGAAGTAACATATGGATATAAGGTAGTGGAAAAACTGGCGAATTATGGTTTCAGGGAACCTCAGGAAGCAACTGTATATCCAATAATGAACAGGCTTGAGAAGAAAGGGCTTTTAAAGAGTGAAAAGAGACCTTCAGAACTTGGACCTCCCAGAAAATACTATATTCTGACTGATAAGGGCAATGAAGAATTGAAATGCTTCCTGCTGGACTGGAAGGAAATGAAATTGACGGTTGAAAGACTGTTGGAGGGAAGAAAATGAAAAAATTGACAAAACAAACAAGATTGATAATTTACTATGCGCTGTTTATATCTTCTTTATTGATTTTTACTGTCATATTCTATTTAGTAAGCAGCAGAGAGAATGTTGGGAATGCCAGGATATGGGTTGCGGCAACGGTAATCCTTATAGCAGTTCTATCTGTTGGAATTGTTATACTGGCGCGAAAAAAAATTAAGAAGACTGCAGGTTTATTGAACAAAGAATACTTTGAAGTTTATGAAATGATTGCAGACAGCTTTGAAGGTTCGGTCCTCGGGGTAATGGAAAGGAAAGAAACCCTCAATGACATACTTGGGTTGTTCATTGATGCTATGAATTCCGGAAAGACCGTTGAGCAGGTGACCGGAGGAGATATCAATGAGTTCATCAGAAGGGTCAAATCTTCATTTGGCTATAGGAATGGAGTGCTTTTTGGATTTCTGTCAGGCTGCCAATATGCGATATTATACCTGTTTCTAATTCAAGGTTATGAATGGATGAGGGACTCCTGGAATGAAGGGTTCTTTTCAGCTAGTCCCGGATATTCATCTATTGTGTTGCTTATGCCTATTGCATTTTTCGGCTTACCATTGATGAGATACTTCATTATGAAACAGAAAATCTTCATTGCCATGATTATACCCCTTGCCATTTTTGGTCTTGATGTAGCATTCATGGAAATAACCTATGCAAGATTCATGCATTTGGATTTCATTTATGCCATACATGAAAAAGGACTGTCATATGTCCCGAACTGGGGATTTATGGTTCTTTGGATTGCAGTTCTGTTCATGACATACATGACAAAATGGCTTTTGCGAAGAGCTTCAATCAAAAAACTATAATCCATTTAGGTGAACCGGTATTTTCGAGTAAACACCCATCAAGCAAACACCCCTCGGGTGTTTGCTCGAAAATCAGGTAAATACCCGAGGGGTGTTTACTCGAAAATCAGGCAAATACCCGAGGGGTGTTTACTCGAAAATCAGGCAAATACCCGAGGGGTGTTTACTCGAAAACAATTTGTGCTGAGGTTTTGTGGTATTATTAATAAGAAATTTATATGTGCACAGGGGGTGGAGTCATGGCCTCAAAGGATATAATTCACAGAATCTTTCCAATGCCAAGGGAAATAAAAATAAAAAGTGGCATAGAGTATACAACAAACAGGATAGCACTCGATGTTCCCATTGGGAATGATCCTATTTATAAAACCATAGTGGATATAATGGGGGAATTTACTGCTCCGGCCCAGCTGGCTCCTGATTTTTATATCAGATTCATTATTGCTGAAAACTATAACAGTAAAAAGAAAATCAATGCATTGAAAAAGAAAAAGAACAATCTGCAGGCTTATGCAATAGTTTCAAATATCACCCGTGGTGTATTTGGGTCAATTGATGTTTTAGCTCTCACTGCAACCGGGCTTCTTTATGGAGCTTTGACTTTAAAGCAGGCACTTTCCATGAAGGAGGATATTGTACAGATACCAGTCATTGATGCAATGGATTGGCCGGAGGTTGCATTTAGAGGCCAGTGGGGCGGTAACTCGAACTGTGATATCCCATGGACCTATCAGTTCAAACTCAATGCCCTTGATGGTAAAGTTTTGGTTACAGCCGATGAAGACGGGAATCCTATGGTTACACATAACAACCGGCTGTACAATGAAGCAACTGCCCATGGAATAGACATCAGGGCAACAATATCACATTTAGAACAGATATCAAGAAGCGGGTTCCTTGAAAAAAGAAGTGATGTCCTCAATGTTCCATCTGAAGAAAGAAAAAAAAGAAGTGACTATTTCCCCGGGCTTTGTATGAGTAAAAAAGCAACAGAAGATATGATATTCGAATGGTTCCGTGGAA
This sequence comes from Clostridia bacterium, assembly GCA_016929655.1. Taxonomy (GTDB): domain Bacteria; phylum Bacillota; class Clostridia; order DUPQ01; family DUPQ01; genus JAFGQE01. The sequence goes on along the minus strand of JAFGIJ010000183.1, from coordinate 2,787 downwards.
TTGCTCAAAATGATATGGTAAAAAAAATATTGGTTTGGCTTTCAGAGGAATCCACTCCTTGTTATTGCGAAGACTGCAAGGGAGATGAACCGTTTCAACTTGAAACGGCATGCCTGCTAAGGGCATATGAGAGATTAAAACCGGAGTTTCCGTACATTGAGTTAGGCATAATGCTGTCACAGGGCAGTTTTGAGGTAACCGATAAAATTGCTGCAATGCTTCCTAGGGAAGTCAGCCTGACATATTATGATGGCGGCAGGACCTATGACTCAGGCAAATATCCTATGATAATGCCATGTCTTGAAAAATTTGTAAAAGATGGTGGACGTCTTGGAGTTTACCCGCAGATAACACATTCATGGCGCACTGTTTTCCCCTGGACTGCCCCTGGATTCATCAGATACAGATGCAATGAATTTGTATCAAAGGGACTTGAGACAGTCATAGGCTATGCGGTTCCATCGAACAGGTATCACGAATTCAATCTAATGGCAATGGCTGAATGGCTTTGGAATCCAAAGGGAAGAAGCACAGAGGACTTTGTCCGTGATTACGCTGATTTGAACAATATTCCAAGGGATCAATTCCTGGAATTTATAAAGACAATTGAAACCCCTGCATGGAAACTTGCTGAAAGCAAATTAATGCTTAGACTGACTTATAACTATTCATTGATTTTAAGGGGCAGGGTTACACTAGAAGACCACAGATTTGAAATGTCCGAGCTTATACCAATCAAAAATATAGAAAAGCATATTTCCAGTGCCGGAAAGGCATTGGGGATTGCAAAGGAAATAGGCACAAAGGAATTAATACTTGAAGCTCGGTGTGTTTTGGCAGGGTTGAAGGCCTATTTGCATGTAACTTCATTTATAAATGAAATATCTAAATCATCTATAGATACAGAAAAGGTTATAGTGTGTTATAGCGGTCTTAGAAAAGCAGCATATTCAATGAGAAAATCAATTGATAAATGGTCATCGCTTATACTTCCACCGGGACAAACTCCTCATAATAGGGTTGTTGACACTGAAATGGTTCTTTTCAGAGCGCTTGACGGAATAAAGCGGTATATGGTTGAAACCGGCATATCAACAAGCACAGACAGTTGTTCAGTAACGGCCTTAGGTGAATGGGATGAATCAATTTTCAATGGAAGTAAGGCAATTGTAAGGTTTGATATAACGGAGTATCTGAAGAAGTATGGACCAGGAAATTACTATGCGTCCCTTGATTTCATAGAAGGTGAATCAGGTACTGATTTTGATACAATAACCATAAGGGAAAGTGGTCCGGCAGGCGGTGAAAAATGTGTTTCCCGGGTCACCGCTGAACTTAGAAGGATGTCAGTATGGGCACCTTGGAACGAATATCCGATAAAAGTAGTCAGTGTCAATGACAATTGCAGATACTATCTTAGAATGGACTTAAGTGCCATGGAAAAGGGCGAAAAAACCTGCAGGGGATTGATTGGAATAAGAAAGGTATAAATGTATGAGTAAATTCAGTGAAGTAGCAGTTCTGGACAACTTTTATCAGACATCTTCCTTCTATCCGATGCCTGTTGTATTGGTTACAACTGTATCAGAAAGCGGGTTGACAAACATTGGATCATATTCGCTTTGTTTTCCATTTGGGATTGCAGGTGATCACTATATGATGCTTATATCAAGGGGAGACAGTAATACATCCCTGAACCTAATGAACAGTAACAACCATTGTGCACTGAATTTCATACCGTATAATAAGAAGTTTCTGAAAAATGCAGTGTGTCTTGGGTATCCTGGGGAAACCACTGAACAAAAACTGAAGGATTGCATATTCACAATTGAACCTTCGATGAGAAATGACAAGGCCGATGGTGAAGTTTATCCGGATGTTATTACGGAATCAATTCAAATATTTGAGTGTACATACATTGATGACCCGGAACTTTTCCATTATGCAAATGATGGAGGCGAAAGGCATTTCCTTTTGAAGATTGACCATATTTTTATGCAGGAAAAATGGCACAAGGCACTTAAAAAGGGCGGTAAATTCCCGGGACTTCCGGTTGACTATGGTTACCGGGACAGCCGACATTTTTGGTTCGCTCCACACAGCCGTCCGTATGCGGAAGCCATACCCAAAAACAAAGGGATAGATGTCAATTCAATCAAATATGAAGTGCAGAGGCTACCTTTTGAGCTGGAATGGGATGAACAGGCATATGCGCGCTTGGTCAAAGTGCCAAGGGTTTTTCTGAAACGAGTTCTGACTGCAATTTCAGAAAGAGCTGTAAAAGAAGGAGTGAAAAAAATCACTCCTGAGCTGCTGGATGAATATAATAAGAAGAACAGGTAATCAGTCCCTCGCTATAACTACACCTGTTGTATCATCAATAAGAACAGTTTCCGCGGGCTTCAAATCAATTGATATCTCAATTCCATTTTTCAAGCAAATGACCCTGCTGCCGCCGTTCTCAGTGTGTACAGAAAGAATGCCGGCTCCGCATGTCACAGAGTCATTGCCATTTGAGTAAATATGAGCACCTGCTTTTTCAAAGACCTTTCGAAAGTGTTCAGGCCTGGAAAACGGAACCGGTGAGAACCAGATGGTGTGATTGTCATTTTCAATTGTTATGACCTTGTTATAACGTTCAGCAGCCGGGTGGAAAATAATTGTTTCAGGATAATTCTCAGGAGATTTATATAATTTTTCATACAATGCCTGAAGTGTAACGGTTTCATTTCCAAAACGGGCTGAAGGTGCACCTTTTATGACTGTTTCCATGAATTTGATGCCCAG
>JAFGIJ010000182.1 GCA_016929655.1 Clostridia bacterium | reverse complement strand
CCGGCTTCCTTTAAAAGTCTTCCGGTTTCTTTTACTGTGTTTTTACCAAAAACAACCTTGGTAGGTGCGTAGTATGTGAAATTTATCATAATTATTCCTCCTGCTTTACTATTATATATACCCGGATAGCTAAACCTTGCTTCTGTATTTATCAGCAAGTTTATCTGCTACACCTTCTATAAACTTGGAGCCGAGAATAACTGCGATGTCCCCGGGTTTCATATTTTCAAAAAGATGATTGGTTATTGAATCATAATCCGGCAGGAAAATGGAATCCTTTCCGGTCTTGGCTATTTCTTCTGCCATCAGCCTGCTGCTGACCTTTGTCCCTGTTTCCTCACGGTCATTGTATATGTCAGCCATGATAACATGATCCGCAAAACCAAAGCTTTTTAAGAAATCATCAAATAGAACAAGTACCCTGGTATATGTATGGGGTTCAAAAACAGCCCATATCTCCCTGTGTTCCATGTTTGATGCAATTTCAAGTGTTCCGTGAATTTCTGCCGGGTTGTGGGCATAATCAGCAAAGACTTTTATATTGTTCGAATTACTCCGAAGTTCGAAGCGTCTCCTTGGGCCCATCATTGTTTCCAAGGCGTTCAAAATATCTTTTATGGTTCCTCCTGACAGGTGACAGGCGGCAATTGCAGACAGTACATTCTGAACATTGTGTGTGCCGGGGATATTTAGCCGTGGCCTGCCGTATATCTTACCATCGATATAAAGGTCGAAGGAAGCCTTGCCATCATCATCGTATTCCAGATTCAATGCAGCATAGTCCAGTGACTTATCATTAAGTCCATATCTAATAACATTGCAGTCAACTAAATCCTCAAGAAAACGGGAGTTCCTGTCATCATGGCAGACAATCAGATAACCTTCCTTTGGGATAAGCTGTGCAAATTCAAGGAATGACTGCTGCATATCAGCAAGGTCGCTGAACCAGTCAACATGATCATAATCTATGTTAAGGACAATGCCTATGAATGGATTCAGGTTAAGGAATGTATCGGTGTATTCACATGCTTCAGTTATGAAGTACCTGCTGTTTCCGCTTTTAACAGTGCCGCCTATGAAGTCTGCTTCACCTCCGATATGGATTGTGGGTTCCAGGCCGCACTTTTCAAATAAATAAGAAACCATTGTTGTGGCCGTGGTCTTTCCATGGGCTCCGGATACTGCGATGCCATAATCGTGGGATTTCATTATGTCACCCAGCAGAACAGCTCTGCTCATAAGGGGGATTCCAAGTTCCAATGCTCGTTTATATTCACAGTTATCAGCATGCACCGCAGCAGTAAAAACAGCCAGATCGGGTTTTCCCATTTTGTCGGCATCATGACCGAGATAAACCCTTGCACCAAGTCCCTTGAGCTTTTCAGTGAACTTGGATACTTCGATATCAGAGCCGCTCACATTGAATCCCATACCAATCAAAATTTCTGCAAGACCGGACATGGAAACACCGCCGATTCCAATGAAATGAATGTTGTGTATATTGTCGCTGGAAATGCCTTTGATTTCCTTCATGTGATACCTTCTTCCGTTGATAACTATATCATAAATCAATAGCAAATTGCCAAGAGGGACAATAATAATCAAGATGTAAAATTTTTGTGAATATTTAATGGAGTATTACCGAAAGTATTTGAAATGATAATGTTATATAAGTATAATGTATCATATGCCTCAACGATAGGAGTATTGTATGAAAGAAACAAACAAGGAATTTCCGACTGTTGCACAAAACAAAGAGAAGAGTGCACAGACCGGACATGACCATAAACAAGGCAAGGAAGAAGTCATAATTAAATATGGTTTCATTGCCCTTGGAATAATTCTAGGTATCTGCATAATAGCATTTATGGTTATTAGCATAATACCTACAAATGCTCTTTCCATAGGTGAGTATAAGATTTCCCAGGAGGAATTTGAATATCACTATTTCGAGCAGAAAACCATGCTTTATTCCCAGATACTTGAATATTATCCCGATGTAACTGAGGCAGTATTTCTTCAAAGCGAGTACCAGTCAGGTATAACTTATCATGAATTTGCCAAACAGCTTGCCTTGGAGAGGATTTCTGATATATACATACTTCTGGATCTGGCCAAAGAGGAAGGCTATAAATATGACGAGGCTGAACTTGAGGACAGCAAGGATAATTTCAAGAAAACCTTCACTGACTATGCAGTATCATTGGACAGAAAAGTTGATGAAGTTTCAAAGGATTTATACGGTTCAAAGTTTGATGTTGTATTGGAAATATATGAGAATACATGGATTTCCAGCAAGTATCAGGATGATATCCTTCTGACATACGAAAGTGAAGTCACTGAAGAGGATATGCTGGAATATTACGACTCATACAAGGATGACCTGGACCAGGTTACTCTGAAGCAACTTTTTATTGCTACATATGATGCAGACACCCAGACATTTTTGGAAGGTGATGACTATAATGATGCCAAGGCAAGGGTTGATGCTGCGTATGAAAGAGTATTGGCAGGAGAGGATTTCGATGCTTTGATAGCAGAACTCTCAGAAGATCCCGCCAAAGATGAGACATTTGGTGAATATACTTCGTTGAAAAGTGAAGTCGGTCTGCCTGAGATTGCTGACTGGGCTTTTCTGGAAGCAGAACCCGGAGACTTCGAACTTCTTGAAACGCAGATTGGGTTCCACATTGTGAAACTGGTTTCAAGAACAGGGTATGAAGATGCTATAAATAATGTAAAGGAAAAGCTTGCTTATGGCGCAATGCTACAGATGCTTGATCAAAAGAAGACTCTTCCGAAGTACGAAATAGGATATTATGACGCATTTAACAGATATTGATTGAAATTCCAAAAAAATACACCGGTTTACCGGTGTTTTTTTTGTTTTTACAAGTGATACAATATAAGAAAAGCGAACAAGGGGGAATACATATGAGTTTGAAAAGAAATGAACCTGTGGAAAGATTGATTGGAACACTTCCAAAGGTTGGAATAAGACCGACTATTGATGGAAGAAGAAAAGGTGTCAGGGAATCTCTTGAGCAGACAACCATGGACATGGCCAGATCTGCAGCAGAACTGATAACAAAGAATCTCAGATATCCTAATGGAATGCCGGTGGAGTGTGTCATAGCTGATACATGCATCGGGGGGGTAGCTGAATCGGCAGCCTGTGCAGAAAAATTTGCCCGTAAAGGCGTTGGAGTCAGTCTGACGGTAACACCTTGTTGGTGCTATGGATCAGAAACAATGGATATGGATCCGCATACACCTAAGGCTGTATGGGGATTCAATGGAACAGAACGTCCGGGTGCTGTTTATCTTGCAGCTGTCCTTGCGGCACATTCACAAAAAGGAATTCCTGCATTTGGAATTTATGGCCACGATGTACAGGATATGGGGGATACTGAAATACCCTGTGATGTAGAGGAAAAGATACTGAATTTTGTAAGAGCAGGACTTGCAGCGGCATATATGAAAGGCAAATCCTATGTATCATTCGGTTCTGTATCAATGGGTATTGCCGGCTCAATCACAGTTGAAGGTTTCTTCCAAAAATATCTGGGGATCAGAAATGAGTACGTTGATATGTCAGAATTCATCAGACGTATCAATGAAGAAATTTATGACAAAGAAGAGTACAAAATAGCGTTGGCATGGACAAAGGAAAACTGTCGGGAAAGTAAGGATAACAATCCTCCTGCAAAGCAGAGAAGCCGTGCTCAGAAGGATTCTGATTGGGAAACATGCGTTAAAATGGCATTGATTGCCAGAGATATAATGACAGGTAATCAGAAGCTGGCTGATGCAGGATTTGGCGAAGAAGCACTTGGCAGAAATGCAGTAATGTCGGGATTCCAGGGCCAGAGAATGTGGACTGACTTTATGCCTAACGGAGATTTCCTTGAAGCCATACTCAACTCATCCTTTGACTGGAACGGCATCAGAGAACCATATAT
>JAFGIJ010000028.1 GCA_016929655.1 Clostridia bacterium | reverse complement strand
CTGTTCTTCAGGATTTTGGTAATTATTTTATTATATCTTTTCTCATCCGGCGGATGTATATATTTATCCATTACCACCAGGAATGCATCATGTACAAGATCCCTGGACAGTCTATCGTTTCCAATATATGTAGAGACATAATTACACAACCGGTTGTAATTACCGATATAGAAGGTCTTTAAAGTATCGTAGATTTCATTTCCCATGCTTCTCCGCTTTTATTGACATCTTTGAAATTATATCATTATACCGAATTCATATGCAATTGAATATTATTCATTTGTTACACTACATAGCCTGCCTCGCAGAATGTTCAGCAATCAGCTTCCTGAAAGCCTCTTCGAGATCCGCTTTGCACACTTCTAGATTGAATTTATAAGATACAATTATTTGTCCGGTTTTAAAATATTTTTTAATAGTCTTCTTTTTCACTGCCTTCTCCTTTCAATTTGCAGCCATCATGGCAGGCATCGCAACTGTAAGCTGATTACCAAAAAGCGAAAGATTCATATAGACTCGTCCCCGCCTTAGTGCAGTCCTTGAGATAAAGGATTCAAATCCCATCAAAGGACCTTCTGTGATTTCAATTCCATTTTCTCCGATTGAAACCTTTGACTCCGAAAGGGCATTGTCAGGAAATTTAACTGCTGTTTCCAACAGTTTTATTATATGAGTCTCTGCCACCGACACCGGAACCAGGTTTTCACGCACAAAACCTATGACATCACTCAAACCTGTTATACAAATAAATTTCATGACGTCGAGGTTACCTCTGACAAAAATATATCCTTCGAAAATTGGTTTTATTTTAATTTTAAGTTCGTTGTTTTTCCGCTCTATTACAGCCCGCCCCGGGTTGCATACCTCAAGGCTTTCAAACCCCATGCTTTCAATCAATTGCTTTACTTTTTTTTCTTTTCCTGTGTATGTATTTATTACATACCAATCTCCTGATGCATTCATAAAAATACCTCCGATGTTTGTATTCATATAAACAACGGAGAATTCACCGAATTTACAGTAAAATTTACAAATTTCTTTAAATATTTTAATTTTTTTTTATGAATTCTCGATAATTATGGTACTATTTGTCATTTTCTTCCTGAAGACTCTTTATATAGTCCACTGCATGGTTCCATTTGAAGGCTGATGCCCTGTTCTTTGGATAAAAACGAAACCTTACAAAATCCCCTTTATAGTAAAAGTCAAAGATACAGTTCAGCTGGATTGTGTTGCCGAATATATCATCTATGAAAAATGTTCTGTTAAGATTTGCAGATTTAAATTCAAGTCTGTCCTTGTACAATGCCAGATCACCATCTGCAGCTATGTAAGGTTTTCCGTTTTTATTCTCAGCGAACAGTCTGGCACCTGTATCCCTGTATAAAAAATCATTTTCAGCCACCATTTCACGAAATCTGTCTTCCTGCCAGTCACCCCACTCCTGAGGATTGTCAAACTTTCTTTCCTGATCTGTAAAGAAGCCATAATTGTCAATCCGGTGAGTAAGACCACAGTTCTTGCAGGCAAGCTCATCCCCTTTGCTTACAAGGGTTCCGATTTTTTTACATTCAGGGCATATATAAAGATAATTTTCAAGATATTGGGCTGGTTTTCTGGAGTGAAAATAGTGCATGTGCTCCTTCTGCCAGTCATATTCATTGTATTGGATTGCCTGGTTCATCTCATCATATATTTCATCCAGTGATTTATTCTTAATATCTTCAGTAGTAAAAAGAACTGAGTAGTGTAATTCGAGAATCCCCCTTCGTCCTTTGACAGCCCATCGTGGTCGGGACATGTACCCACCTTTTGTTATACATACAACCACTGGAACCTTCAGCAGTTTCACAAACTTAGCCGTTGAATAAAGAATATTGATGGTGCGGCCGTTCCAGGTTCTGTTTGCCTCTGGATATACACCAACAACATGTCCTTGCTTGAGTGTTTTCAAGGAAAGTTTTATAGTCCTCATATCTGATACTGCTTTTTTCTTTGGAATTGCTCCAACCAGATATGTAAGGAGGAAAGCAACAATTTTATCTCTGAAAAGACTGTCACTTGCAATGAACCTTGTATCATATTTTATATATGAGCCTGCAATGAACGGATCCCAGTTCAAGCAGTGGTTTCCTATAAGAAGATAGGGAGCTTTCAAGTCCTTGACGTTTTCGTTGAATGCCTTGATATTATAAACAACTTTCAGCCATATAGACAGTGTTATTCTCAGTAAGGCGGCAAATATTTTAATGACTGCGTTCTTCAATATCGTACTCCTTGGCAAGTATTATATCACCATTTATCCAGTGGACTGCCCATTTAGGTCAAAATACTAAAAATGGGTGATGGTAAATATTTTACAAAACAGTCTAATCCCTCATTGACGAAGCCCATAACCGGCTTTATAATGGGAGCACAAATTAATAGAAGGCATTGCTGTTTCGACCTACGGGTCGGATTAAAAGGGAACCGGGTGTAAATCCCGGACGGTCCCGCCGCTGTATTGGGGAGGTTGCTCCGTATTCCACTGGTTTTAAACCGGGAAGGAGGACACAACCGATGATCCTAAGTCAGAAGACCTGCATCAATGTTGCACTGGTAACTCTACGAGGCATAGAGGGTGTATGATCAAAAACATTATACCCGGACCTCATGTCCGGTTTTTTATTACCTGGTTTCTATTAATGAAAAAACATTATAAGGAAGGTAAAGATGAAAAGAAAATTACTAATGACTGCAGCAATTATCATGGCTACCGCTATGGTTCTGACCGCCTGCACTGCACAGGAGACTGAGGTCAGCTTCACTCCGGAACCTACGTCAAAATCTACACCGGAGCCCACTCCCGTTGACACATCATATACGGTATCCGACTCCCAGGGAAATGAAATAACATTTTCTGATGTTCCGAAAACTGTGGTTTCACTGGCACCCAATATAACGGAGATTATATTTGCTCTCGGAGCCCAGGATAAGCTTCTTGCAAGGACAGACTGGTGCAATTACCCTGCTGAGGTATTTGAGTATGAATCTGTGGGCAACATAGACCAGCCTGATGTTGAAAAAATCATTTCGCTGAATCCTGATCTTGTATTGCTTTCAGAGATTACATCCAAAGAGCTTGCGCTTCAAATACAAAATGCAGGCATTCCATTTTTCGTTGTAGATAATGAAGAAACCTTTGAAGGAGCATACACCTGCATTGAAATGGTTGGAGATGTTCTTGCTTTGGAAGATGAGGCAGATGCAATTGTCCTTGATATGAAAACAAGGATCCAGGAAGTAATGGACAAGGTGGCCGGTGTGGATAAGAAAAAAGTCTATTATGTAATGGGTTATGGAGAATACGGTGACTTTACTGCAGGCAAAGGAACATTCATCAGCGAAATGATTAACAGCTGCGGTGCAGTCAATGTGGCTGATGATACCGAAGGCTGGAGTTACAGTGTTGAAAAACTTGTTGAACATGACCCTGATGTGTTGCTTCTTTCTATGTGGGCTTCTGCTGATGGTTTGAAAACTGTAAATGGTTACAAAGACTTGACTGCAGTAAAGAATGAAAGCATGTACCCCCTGGACGATGATTCACTTCAGAGACTGGGGCCTAGAATAGCCGATGCATTTGAAGCAATGGCTGCTGCTATTCATCCGGAATTGTTTGAATAAGGAAGAAAGAGGACAGTAATTTGAGAAAACGGGCAGATGTCTGGATCTATATAGCTTTGGTTGCTTCACTGCTTGCAGCAATTATTTTTTCTGCTGGAAGAGGTTCTGCTGACATTGGCTTCATTGACAGCATGAAGATTATTCTTTCCAGAATTCCCTTGATTGGGAAATATGTAGATATCAGGAATCTTCCCGAAACATATTCAACCATTATATTCTCAATTAGGTTGCCCCGGATTCTGACTTCGATTCTCTGTGGAACAGGTTTATCAATATGCGGTGTGCTTTTCCAGGGCATGTTCAGGAATCCCATGGCGGATCCATATATACTAGGGATTTCATCAGGAGCTGTTCTAGGCGCAGCCATCGCATTTGTAACCGGGACCCAGGCTGCTCTTTTCAATTTTAGTCTGGTTCCGATCTTTGCATTCATAGGTGCTATCATTGCTACTGCTGTTGTTTATATGATAGCCCAGAAAAAAGGAAACCTGTCCACAAATATTTTAATCCTGTCCGGAATTGCCATAGGCTTTTTATGCTCTTCCCTGCTATCCCTTATCATCATTGCCTCAAGGGAGCAGGCCCAGCGTATAATATTCTGGACAATGGGGAGCATGACAGGTTCAAGCTGGAATACAGTTCTTGTCATGCTTCCCTTTATTCTTATCGGTTCTCTTGTTCTGTTGTTCAATGCAGGTAATCTGAACATACTTTCAACAGGCGATGAAACCGCAGTTTCACTGGGCATCAATGCATCGGCCTTGAAGAAACTACTTCTTTTGGTCGCTTCATTGGTTACGGCAATCAGTGTGTGTTTCTGCGGAACAATAGGTTTCGTAGGCCTTATCATTCCTCATGCCGTGCGTTTTATAACTGGTCCTGACCACAAAAGGCTTATGCCTATTTCTGCACTAACCGGAGCTATTTTTCTTCTATTGTGTGATACAGCTGCAAGGACACTGTTTGCTCCCCAGGAAATTCCAATCGGGGTCATTACTTCCCTCCTCGGTGTCCCATTCTTCATATCACTCCTTATCCGAACCAAAAGGAGATCAATTATATGAAGATAATGGAAATCAGGGATCTGCAGTATTCATATGGCAATCTAAAAGTTTTAAAGGGAGTGGACATGGACTTCTACAAAGGAGTTTTTTATGGCATTCTTGGACCAAATGGATGTGGAAAGAGCACTTTGCTGAAAAACCTATATGGTTATCTCAAACCATCTGCAGGCACCATTGTATTATCCGAAGTCAATATACGGCATATGAATCCCCGGGAACGTGCAAGGAACATTGCTTATGTCCCACAGGATTCACATATAGGTTTTGATTTTTCAGTCTTTGACATAATAGCAATGGGACGCAATCCCTATCACTCAGCCCTGGACAATCTAAGCTCCCATGATATAGAACAAATTGAAAAAGCAATGAAGGAAACAAGCACAACACATCTTAGGAATAAAAGCATTAATGAATTGTCAGGCGGCGAAAAACAAAGAACACTCATTGCACGTGCCTTTGCACAGGATTCTGATATCATTCTCATGGATGAACCTGTTTCAATGCTTGATATAAACCATCAGGTCGAAATTATGGATCTGGCCCGCAGTCTTGCGGATAACATGAACAAGACAATAGTGTGCGTCATGCATGACCTGAATCTTGCAGCTCAATATACACAGCATATATTCTTGATGAAGGACGGTGTTGTTGTTAGGGCAGGTATTCCAGATGAAATACTGGATGCCGGAATCATAAAGGATGTTTATGGTGCCGATGTATTTGTTGGCAGCAATGAAGTAACAGGCTCACGGATAGTAATCCCACTTTCAAGGCTGAATAATTCTTTCTAGTGTATAATTAATTTCATAATAGTAATTACTGCCATATGTTTGTTTCATATCAGCAGAACCGATTATTGTCCCACTGGAACCCGAGCTGCTACTGATTATGGTTCCCTCAGGGAGCCAACTGGGAATACTGACATTCTGTCCTATGTAAACAATATAGAGCCCCGGAATGCCAGAAGTGTCTGTTAATGCTTCAGTTTTATATATACCTGAAATCACAGGTGCTCCTGCAATATCAAGACTGTACCCCTGAGAGTAATTGACCTGATCAGGTTTTGTTATGGAAAGCAGTGAAAATGAACAAAGTGCAGCTGAGGGAATCCTGACATCCAGCCATTCACTTCCCATTAGCAATGGATCATCTATTAATCCTGGTCCGGATTCCATATATTCATCCAGGAAAAGCCATAGACGCCAGCCCCAACCCGTGGTTGAGTCATCCTGAACTACAACTGCGTGTATATCACTGTATTCGATATTATTGTCTACTGACAGCAGGTTGCCGTTGCCGGCTGTAAGAGGAGAAGTATATAGGCCTAGTACTGGCAGGATGTCTCTGTTGAATGTTATCACATATATCCTTGGATCTCCATTTTCTGCTTCAACAAGCAGCTCAGCAGTATTCTGCCCTGGTTCAAGGGTAATTGAATTACTCCACACCCCGGCCAGCAGGGGGATTCCATTCAATTCCATCATTGCAGCACCATCCTCCGGACAAGCCCTTATGTTTATTTGTTGAACAGTATCCCCAAAGTCAGCTTCATATGCCTGAATACTTTCGGAAAACATTGGACTTAGACTTCCGCTGCTGATTTCCAGCGAATCAAGAAAGTTATTGTCAGATAAGGATACTCCACCATCATCGTCAGTTATTACAACAGTACAGCTTTTATAATATCCATTTGCAGGGTCATCAAGGGTGTATTGCCCGGATAGTGTAATGGTAAATTCCTCATCGGCCTCACCTAATATATCATTCGCTATAGTGACAGATAAGCTGTCCTGCAAAAACATCGTCATTGTCTTTGTTCCCTGTATGGCTATATAGTCAGAACCTGCAGCAGCGGTTACATCAGCTGTTGTATAATCTGCAGTTATCAACCACAGACTGGTCCTTTTGCGCATAAGCAATATGTCTGCAACCTGGCAGTCTTCAGATACCGTGTACACAGGATATGGGAAATACATAAAATCCCCCGCAGCCATGACTGAATCCATAGACAATAATCCAGGCAGAGTGTCTTTACCGGATATCATAGTGAGCAATAAAGTCATCACCATACATGCCAGTACTTTGACGGGTTTTGACAGAGCTTTTCCCTTCAACTTCTGTTCCTCCCTTTCAGCAGTACTATAAGCAGTACCGAAATAAGCGCAGCACCAAGAATTCCAGCTGACCCTAATATAACCTCCTGTTTGCCCAGTACAATGAAATCAGATTTCCAGGCAGAATCATTTTCGTTATCAATTTGGTTCTCAATTCTGTTTCTGATTACCTCTTTCATTGTCTTATCATCCATTTCAAATAGGTAAGATGCAGAATCCTGCAATTCACTGTTGTTCGATGTCAGTATTTTCACATCAGCCTTGTATGAACCTGTTGTAAGAATTCCCTTTTCAATCAGCACTGCAGCCTTGGAGGATGTGAGTCTGTAAAAAATATCAAGTTTCATGCTACCTGACTGCAATTCAATTCCATTGTCATCAAAAATTGAGTATTCAAGAGTTGGGAAACCATAGTCAGATCCATAATTTTCTATTGGCACCAGCATGTATGAGTTCCCGGTTGAACCCTCTGAAATGAGTTCTATGCCCTCTCCCAACCTGAATTCTGCTGACGAATCCTTTCCAACCCTGAATATAATGGCTATGGTACTGGTATAGTTGCTGTCAATCTTCAGATTAACATCCTCGCCTTCCAGTGAGGTATCAGTAGAATATGCATATAAAGCAAGAATGGCTGTGTAAACTCCGTCAGGAATATCCTTCGGGATATTATAAAAAGTACTAAATGCCTTGGTTTGTCCTGATTCCAAAACCACTTCCATACTGTTTACTTCAAACCATGAAGCTGTTTCATTGCAACATAAATTATCCGGAGTCATTATAATATTTCCCCCGTTGATTGCAGTCATGGAATCGTAAACAAGAACATAATTGGTCTTTTTCTCTCCCGAAATATTACATAATTCAAAATCAATTGTGCCCTGTTGCCCCGCTTTAACAACAAACTCCATGTAATTGTTTTTACCACCATGTTTCAGTAAAAATATTTCTTCATCGGCTGATGCCCTGACTGAAATTCCCATGGAACCTATTACTATATATATTGGAATCAAAATAAATAAAATTTTTTTCATAAATTACTACCCCCGGAGCTGCCCTGCAACCGGGCAGCTCCAAAATACATTTTGTCTGTCACAGAATTGTCATGATGCCGGATTACATGATGCACTGTATGTAATGCTTGTGGTATATGTTCCTTCAAATACCTGAACTTTATCCTGGCTTCCAATGGTCAGGTCATCAAAACGACCGCCCGATGTTGACGTTGAATCTACTTTGCTGCCTTCTGGAAGCCATTCATCAACAGTTATTGTGTAATTGAGGTCGAAATAGTATATTCCGGCTCCATACCCGGGAGAAACTGTGACTAAGTTTACAGTATCTGTGGTAACCACTGAGCAGTTTGGTGAAGCTGACGGCAATGGGTTACCGAGGAAAAACACATTGTTTGCTGCAACTGTTTCACCTGAACCCTCGGTTCCGGGAACCAATGTATGTGTTGAATCGTCCGTAATGCCGTCAACACTATTGTCAATATCCAATGACAGCCAATCTCCTGCTGCTACAAAGACATCCATATCCTCAGTTCCTGCGTCAGTGGGATCATCTATGCCCTGTGAATAGAAGTCTGTTATAGCAATGCTGAATTTCCATCCTGAATTGGTTCCTGTTTCATCAGTTACATAAATATCCTCATTGCTTCCGGTAAATGTGATATCGCTGCCTGATGAAATTGTACCGGTATTTACTCCTGATGTGAAAACAGGTTCGGAAGGAACGCTAACAGTTACATTTGATGCTCCCTGTATTGAAAAGCTTTCCTCTACGGCTGAAACGCCCGTTCCGGCAGCAAGGACCATTACAGTCGCAGCTACCATGCAAATTAATTTCCTGAGATTCTTTCTCATGTAGTTCTTACCTCCAATAATCTTTTGTGAATCCAGCGGCCGCATTGATTCAATGACAAATTAACACAATTACCATTTATTGTCATTAACACTTTGTTTAAATTTGCCTGAAATATTTAACTAATAAGCAATTTCGCCCAAAAGGTGCTCATAATCCCAGGGGTCATGAGCACCTTTTAGGTTTGATTAATGTAAAAAACGTATTCTGCTAGGTTATTTTGCGCAAAAAAAAGAACCGTTTTACCGGTTCTTTAATCGTAAGCGTCAAACAGGTACGCACATTAGTAGTTTAGTCAGTTCTCATCCCACGAGATATCAGGTTGATCTTTCTTAGTAATAGGTGT
>JAFGIJ010000181.1 GCA_016929655.1 Clostridia bacterium | reverse complement strand
CTCGGGTGTTTGCTCGATTTTCAAGTAAATACCCGAGGGGTGTTTACTCGATTTTCAGGTAAATACCCGAGGGGTGTTTACTCGAAAATGTGAAAATGGTGGTTGCGGCGGGTATTGTATTCTGTTATACTCAAACAAATTTACCCGGTGGAAGCCGGATATTAATAAGATTGATAGAGGCGCGGATTTAATAAGTAGTCATGATTGGAAGTCAGGAACTTCATCTTCATGACAAAAGGGAAATTCGCCGAAGGAGGCACAGTCCTGACGTGTCGGCCTGGTTGCCGGGTGAACAACCCTGTGACTGTCATCGTAATGATGGAGAGCTATCGCAAAGTTTATTTGCCGGTACTCTGTACCGGTTTTATTTTTTTGGTATAATAATTTATACAGGAGGATTTAAATGAAAAAGTATAATTTCGCAATCGTAGGAGCCACAGGAATGGTAGGCAGAACTTTCATCAAGGTTCTTGAAGAAAGAAATCTCCCTATAGATAAAATCTATTTCATGGCTTCAGCCAGAACGGCCGGATCCGAAATTGAATTCATGGGGAAAAAATATATTGTTGAGGAACTTACTGAAAATTCATTTGATAAACCTATAGATATAGCCCTTTTCTCAGCCGGTGGCGGAACAAGCAAGGAGTTCGCTCCCATAGCAGCTTCAAAGGGAGTGGTAGTAATAGATAACAGCAGTGCATGGAGAATGGATCCGGATGTTCCCCTGGTTGTACCTGAAGTAAATCCGGAAGATATCCGACTGAACAACGGAATAATTGCAAATCCAAACTGTTCAACTATTCAGGCTGTTGTTGCATTGAAACCTTTGCATGACAGATATAAAATCAAAAGAATTGTTTACAGCACCTACCAGTCTGTTTCAGGTGCAGGCAAAAAGGGATATGATGAGCTGACTGATTCCCTTGCCGGGAAACCGCCAAAAATCATGCCTCACCCAATAGCCGGAAACTGTATCCCACATATAGATGTATTTATGGAAAATGGATATACCAAGGAAGAAATGAAAATGGTATGGGAAACCAGAAAAATACTTCATTCCCCAAACCTTAGGGTAACTGCCACGACAGTGCGTGTTCCTGTCTTCTACAGTCACAGCGAATCAATCAATGTTGAGTTTGAAAATCAATTTGACATAATTGAACTCAGGGATCTTCTTTCCTCCTCATTTGGTATAATTGTACAGGATGACCCTTCAGCAAACATTTACCCGCTGGCCAAAGAAGCAGCAGACAGGGATGAAGTCTTTGTCGGAAGAATCCGCAGAGATGAGAGTCTGGATTCAGGTATCAATATGTGGGTTGTTGCTGATAACATAAGAAAAGGAGCTGCTACAAATGCAGTTCAGATTGCCCAGGAACTTATAAGATTCTGGGAAAATTCATAGGAGATATTTATGCCGGACAAAAAAGTGACAATATTCAAAGGAACCGCAACTGCCATGGCAACCCCATTCAAGGATGGCCGGGTAGATTTCGATACCCTGGGCAGAATGATTGATTTCCAGATAATCGAAGGAATTGACGCTCTGTTGTTCTGTGGAACAACAGGAGAGTCATCCACCATGCCTGATGAAGAACATATTGATGTAGTCAGGTTTGGTGTCAAACATACAAAAGGTCGGGTTCCTGTTATCGCCAATGCCGGCAGCAATGATACAGCACATGCAATTGAACTCAGCAAAATGGCCCAGGATGCAGGTGCAGATGCCCTTTTATCAGTAGCACCATATTACAACAAATCAATTCAGCGTGGTCTTGTCAGACATTTCGAAGTAATAGCGAACAGCGTAAAACTACCGATAATTCTATATAATGTACCTTCGCGAACTGTTGTTAATATTAATGCTGATACAATTATAAAACTTTCAGAAGTTCCCAATATTGTCGGAGTGAAAGAGTGCAACATTTTTCAAGTTGCAGATGTAATATCCGGAACACCTGATGATTTCTCTGTATATTCAGGCAGCGATGATGAAGTTCTTCAGTTTATGGCACTTGGTGCCAAAGGACTAATTTCCGTTATGTCTAACATCATTCCGGGGAAATCACACACCATAACCGAAGCATTCTTAAAAGGTGATATATATACTTCCCGAAATATTTTTTACGAAATACATTCACTGGTCAAGGCACTGGGGCTCGATACCAATCCGATTCCCATAAAAAAAGCGCTTAGCCTTATGCATATGGGGACCAGCGAAGTTCGTCTTCCACTTGTTGAGATGGAAGATGACCACACTTCAATATTGAAAGAGGCTATGAAAAAACTCAGGCTTATTTAGTGAGGAGATTAGCATGACCAGAATATTATTATCAGGATGCAGCGGACGAATGGGGCAAGTCATAGCTTCCATAGCCAGGACCCGCAGCAATGTTGAAATAGTTGCTGGTTTTGATGTGAACACTGCAATCAATTCGGATTTTCCAGTATATTCGTCGATTAACGATTGCCCTGTTGATATCAATGTTGTAATAGATTTTTCGAATCCGGCTGCATTTAATACTGTCACAGGCTTCTGCCTGATGAACAAGATACCACTGGTTATGGCAACTACAGGGCTTACTGAAGAGCAAATATCAAATCTTTCTGGAATTGCCGAAAAATCAGCAGTTTTTCACAGTGCTAACATGTCCATGGGGGTAAACCTGGTCATGGAGCTTGCAAAAAAAGCAGCTTCATTCACCGAAGGTTTATTTGATATAGAAATCATCGAGAAACATCATGGTAATAAAATTGATGCTCCCAGCGGAACCGCACTGGCAATTGCTAACGCTATTAATGATGCATTGGACGACCCAAAAGAAACCATTTATGACAGAACACTCCGAAGAGAAAAAAGAGATTCCCTCGAAATGGGGATACATACGATCCGTGGCGGTACAATTGTAGGTGAGCATACAATTATTTTTGCAGGTAATGATGAAATTATAGAAATCAAACACGAAGCTCTGTCCAGAAACATATTTGCTGAAGGTGCCCTGAAAGCTGCAGTTTTCATAAGCGATAAAACATCAGGATTATTTTCAATGTCCGATATGATAAATGACGGCTAGACTTTTTCATTTCTTTATTGCCCGTCTTTATGATTACAATGTATAATAAGCCTTGCGAAAAAGGAGATGAAAATGGCTAAAATAAAAACACTGCTGATATACGTTGTATTTCCTATAGCTTTGCTGGTTTTGGCACTTGGCAGGCAGTATATATTAATGGGTCTTTTTATTGTCTTTTACTTTACTGTATTTGTGATATTTCAATATGAAACCATATTAAAGATCTTAACTGGTTATAACAGCAAGCGTGAAAGATTGGACAAGGCCATAAGTTATGCATTCAAGGCTTACAAATTAAAAAAATCTACTGTTCATACTTCACTGATGTTCATTTACCTGTTGTTGAAAGCTGCCAAATATGATAAGGCCGGAGAAATCATAGAAGCAACGGAACAAAGGAAAATGACTGATCAGGAAGCATATAGTCTTGCAATAAACAAGGCACTTTATCTATGGAAAAAAAACCGAATCAATGAATCCCTTGAGATATATGAAAAGTTGAT
>JAFGIJ010000180.1 GCA_016929655.1 Clostridia bacterium | reverse complement strand
TGCAGCAGGGTTCATCATGCTTGCACCAAATGCATCTCATTTGGAAGATCTTATGGTGAGTCAAACGGAATATATTTATGGACTGGATGGAAGTCTGACCCAAACCGAAAAAAGCAGCATAAGAGCAATCGAGGAAGCGGCAGAAATCATCAAAAACCTGAAACCGGGTGATAATTATGAGGCTTCAGAGCTTTTCAACGCTCCTGTTTCATATTGGCTGGACCTTCAGGATTACAGACCGCTGCAGGAAATAAAGTTGGTGGGAAAACCGGTCTTTATTATACACGGGGACAGGGATTATCAGGTTAATGAAAATGAGTATAATAAATGGCACAGTGCGGTTGAGGATATGATAAATGCAGAATCCATCCTGATTACTGGTCTCAATCATATGCTTGCCTATGGGGAAGAGCAAAGTACACCGCAGGAATATTATCAGCTGTCTGAAGTGGATTCTTCAGTGATTGACTTGATGGCTGAATTCATTCAGGAGAATTGATATGATATTTGATGCACATGTACATATAAAAAAAGGTGCGGTGCAGCCTGAATTGCTTCTGCAAAGTATGAGCCGGGCAAAGATTTTTGGTGCAGTTTTGATTTCACAATGCCCTGAAGAGGATAGTTCCAACATCCGGATTTCAAACATGATGGAATGGACCATGGGATATGAGACCCTGCATCCTTTTTACTGGATTAATCCCGGGGACAAGGATGCTCCTGATCAGGTAAATGCTGCTGTTGAAGCCGGTGCGGCAGGGTTTAAGATAATTTGTGATAGTTTTTATCCGGGCGATGATAAGTGTCTCTTGGTCTGTGAAATTATCGCAGGGTTAGAAAAGCCTGTTCTTTTTCATTCGGGAATTTTATGGGATGGGAAACCCTCGTCCGAATTCTGCAGACCGGTTCATTTTGAAAGTCTTCTACAGGTTGAAGGGCTGAAATTCTCCCTTGCTCATATCGGATGGCCCTGGGTTGATGAAATGATAGCGGTATACGGTAAGTTTCTGAATTTCAGAACAAGAAATCACCAAAGCAAAACAGAGATGTTCATAGATATGACTCCGGGGACGCCTCTCAATTATAGGAAATATGCCATAGAAAAATTGATTGGAACAGGTTATGACGTAATTGATAATCTGTTGTTCGGAAGTGACTGCAATGCTAATGATTATAACCATGAATGGTCAGAAAAATGGATTTCAACGGATAATGATATTTTTACAGAACTTGGTATCAGTTCAGAAGAGAGATTGAAGATTTTCTCTGGGAATACCTTAAGATTCCTTGGTAAAGGTGAAGAAAAGAGCTTCAATGAACAAAAACCTGCTGAATTTTGATTTGTTGACTAATGATAGATCATCATGTATAATGGCTTACAGTATTTAAGGAAGCAGTGCCTGAAAAACTTGATTTGAAGGCAGTCCCTTTAGATAAAACCCCATTGCAGAAGGGAGGGATTGAAAGTATGTCAGAAGTAAAAGTCAGGGAAAATGAAAGCCTTGAAAGTGCATTGAAAAGATTCAAGAGAAAGTGCGCAAAGGCAGGCGTTCTTGCTGAGGTCAGAAAAAGGGAACACTATGAAAAGCCCAGCGTGAGAAAGAAGAAAAAATCAGAAGCTGCAAGAAAGAGAAAGAAAAAATAATACAAAACCGGTTCAGTTGAACCGGTTTTTCTTTATCAAGACACAATTTTCGGTTTTTCAGATAGTTATCAGTGCATCCCTTTCAGGTCCAACGGAAACATAGGAAATCCTGGTGCCAGTGAGGATTTCAATTTCCCTTAGATATTCCTGTGCATTAACAGGCAGGTCTGCAAAATTACGCACTCCCGTGATGTCTTCTGACCACCCTTTTACAGTTTTATATACAGGTTTGGCATACTCAAGAGTGCAGTTGATTGGAAAATCAGATGTTTGCACACCATTGATTTCATATGCAGTACATATATTGAGCTCCTCGATGCCTGTAAGTACATCCAGACATGTAACTGTCATATCTGTCGCACCCTGAAGTGTGCATCCATATCTTGTAGCAACTGCATCGAAATATCCGATTCTTCTCGGTCTTCCGGTCTTTGCTCCATATTCATGTCCGGTTTCCCTGATTCTGTGGGCAAGGTCGCCAAAAAGTTCGGTAGTAAAAGGGCCTTCTCCTACGCAGGTTGAGTAAGCTTTTGTGATTCCAACTATTCTTTCAATTGAAGAAGGGGAAACGGGTATGGCAGCACAGGCATTGCCGCTGAGGGTTGAGGATGAAGTGGTGTATGGATAAATTCCATGGGTAATATCCCTCAGTGCACCAAGCTGGGCTTCAACAATAATGGATTTGCCCTCTGCCAGAAGCTTGTCTACCAGTACTTTTGTGTTTGTAATATATGGCTTTAGAAGTTCAGAATATTCCATTAAATATGCAATCATTTCATCAGCGTTTACAGGATCAGCACCATAAGCTGAAATCTGCAGGTTGGCATAGGTGACAACAGCCCTAACGTGCTCCTTAAGATATTCAGGATACAGAAGCTCTCCCACCTGTATTCCTTTTTTAAGGTATTTGTAACCATATGTCGGTGCAATTCCGCTCATGGTTGAACCATACTTTTTATCCTTGAGACGTTCCTCTTCCAGCTTTTCAAGAATCTTTGCATAAGGCATTATGAGGATAGCTCTGTCAGAAATATATATGTTTTCCACTTTCAGACCCTTGGATTCTACATCCTTCAGCTCGGAAATGAATGAATCCGGGCTTACAACTGAACCACTGGCGATAATATTGATTACGCCCGGATAACATACTCCTGACGGAAAATTATGAAAAGCAAATTTCCCCAGCTCATTTACGACTGTATGTCCCGCATTATCTCCGCCTTGATACCTGATTACACAATCAGCCTTTCCGGCAAAATAGTCAACCATGCGTCCTTTGCCTTCGTCTCCCCAGTTCAAACCAACTACAGATGTTATCATTTCGCACCTCTTGTTTTTTTCTATACTTTGATTATATGCTTTGCTATAATATAAGTAAAATTAATATAAATTATGAAAAGGATAAGTACAGCTTATGGATAACATAGATTCTTACAGAATATTCCTGGAAGTCGCCCGCCAGGGTAGTTTTTCCAAGGGTGCCCTAAAACTATACGTCACACAACCGGCTGTCAGTCAGGCAATAAGTAACCTGGAGGAACGCAACGGGGTCAGGTTATTTCAGAGGCTGCCAAGGGGAGTGGTGCTGACAAATGAAGGGCGGATACTTATGGAATATCTGGAACCAGCCTTCAATTTAATAAAGGACGCAGAAAGAAGACTGCAAAGTGCCAGTAATAAAAAAATCGGAGAGGTTAGAATAAGTGCATCTGATACATTCTGCATGTATTATCTTCCTCCATACCTTAAAAAGTTCAGTAAAAAATACCCAAACATCAGACTTAATATTGCAAACAAAACTTCAGCAGAAACCATTGATGCTTTAAAAAGCGGTGATGCAGACCTGGGAATAATCAATCTAGGCAGCACTCCTGATAAAAAGCTCAGGATATGGAAAAAGACTGAACTTGAATCATATTTCATTATGAAAAGGGGTATCAGAAAATATGATGATCATACTTCTCCCGAGCAGCTGGCAAGTCTTCCCATAATGACTCTTGAAAAAGGAACAACAACAAGGGAGCATCTGGACCAGTACTTTGAAGAAGCCGGGGTCAAGTTCACGCCTTTTATGGAACTGGGGTCCGTCGAGCTTCTTCTTAGATTCACTTCACTTGGGATGGGAATCAGCTGTATTGCAAGGGATTTCCTCGAAAAAAGTCCTTATGACAAAAAAATTGATATCATTAGACCAGAAGTGCCGATTCGTAAACGAAGCATAGGTGTGGTAACATTGAGTAGCAGTGTAGTATCAGGAGCTGCAAAATCATTCATTGATGTAATGACGGAGGAAACATGAAGATAAATAGTGCAGTACATGTAACAACTGCAGTAAAACAAAACCAGTATCCGGAAGCCGATAGGCCCGAAGTTGCATTTGCCGGAAGGTCAAATGTCGGCAAGTCATCAATGATCAACAGTCTTGTAAATCGAAAAAGACTGGCTTATGTGGGTGCAACTCCCGGAAAAACAAGACAAATCAATTTCTTTTGCGTCAATGATGAGATTCGATTGGTGGATTTGCCCGGTTATGGTTATGCTAAGGTAGCCAAATCAGAAAGCAGATCCTGGGGTGCTTTGACTAATACATATCTTAGAAACAGAAAAACCCTTAGGTTGATAGTTCTTCTGATAGATATCAGGCACAAGCCAACTCTACAGGATGTTGAAATGACGGATTGGCTTAAGGAATCAGGTATACCATTTGCAGTATGTGCTGTTAAAAGTGACAAGATTACAAGAGGGAACTATAGGAAACATGTCAGGCAGATATTGGATACACTGAATCTTCCCGATGAAACCCCGGTTGTTATATTTTCATCAGCAAATAAAGAAGGGGTTGATGAATTGTGGGAAATAATCGAATTTTATTGCAAAAAGGCAGACGAAGTCATAGAACAATTGGACTGATTCTTTAGTGGTATAATATAGACAGACAGAAAAGAGGGGATTGGTGTTATGAAAAAATTCAGTTTATCCGGTGTTTTTAGAAGAATAATTTCCGGACTCTCAGAAGTTCTAAAAAGATATCCGGTTGCAGTGGTATTCGCCGCAGCAGCCTCCATCTGTGGAATCGTACTTATCAATCTTGACAATGTCTCCGAGGACACGGAGCGGCTGCTTGCAAGCATTATAATGGCGCTGGTTCTTGGGGCGCTGGTGTCTGTTACAGTTAAAACAGTCTTTGAAAATAATGTAACCAGACTTCGCATCAAGGTCTTTACCTGGATTGTATTCGGAAGCAGTGTTGCTTTGTACATGGCATATCTGTATGGATCAATGGAACGCATAGAGCTTTTCGAAGTAATACGGTTTGCAATATTATCACTTGCTTTTTTTGTATTGTTCATGACCGCAGTATTCAGGCGTAAAACGGAATATCAGGAAGTCTATTCAACATTGGTTGGCTGGCGACTTGCTATAACTGCCGTTTATACATTGATAATATGGGGCGGCATATCATTGATTTTATTTGCTATTGAGCGATTGCTGAATGTTCATATCGAAGAAGAAGCATATATGGATACAATACTTATAATTCTAGGCTTTTTCTCTCCGGTTTTCTTTTTGAGCGGAATTCCTGATACAAAGGAACAGCTTGAACCCAGTGGAATCTATAAATTCTTCAGAATTCTTGTAATTTATGTAATAGCACCTCTGCTTACGGCCTATACGGCGGTATTCTATATCTATGCACTCAGGATTCTTATAAACTGGGACTGGCCGGATGGAATAGTAGCAAACATGGTTCTTTGGTATGCTCTTATTGGTACTGTTACCATGTATTTTATCCATGGAATGGATGTAGAAAGCAAATGGGCGGCTGTCTTCGGGAAGTGGTTTCCAAGAATAGTTATTTTGCCGATTGTTCTATTGTTCATATCCCTTGGAATTCGAGTAAATGCTTATGGAATCACCGCAAACAGATATCTTCTGGGTATTACTGGTATATGGATGCTGGGAAATGCAGTTTACCTTGGCATTGTCAACTATAAATCAAGATGTACCAGAATAATGACTGTTTCACTTGTTGTTCTTGCACTTCTCAGTGTCGTTGGCCCGTGGAATGCCATAAATGTCGGTAGAATCAGCCAAACCAACAGACTTGAAAGAATTCTTTTGGAAAACAACATCCTTCAGGCTGATGGTACATTGAAAAAGGCTGATGGTCTGGATGAAAAAACAAAGGGCGAAATTTCTGACAAGCTGCAGTATCTTGAATATAACTATGATTATAAAAACATTGATTATCTTCCTTCAGGCTTTGAAATATCTGATATGATGAGTGTTTTTGGATTCAGTTATACATATTATTACCCGGATGCACCCTCAATGGACAAAGGTGAATATATTATGATCAATGATGATATCCTGGGGTCTGTAGTAGCACTTAATGGATATGAGTATATCTGGGATTCAGAAAGATGGGGATATATAGAACCCGTTACTCCAGTCGGAAGACTTGGATTCAGCTTCCTGAGGGATCCGGATGGTTCAATTCTGGACATAACCCTGGATGGTAAAAGTGAATTTAATAAAACCATCGATGACTATATGGATGAAATTGTAGACGCATGGAAGGAATATGGTGATGAATTGGTTTATGATCACATTTCTTTTGATGAAACAACCGATAACCTTGACTTACGGATAGTATTCACAGGAGCTGAACTATATCCAGATGACAATGGTTCTGAAATGGGTTGGATAAGATTCTATGTTCTGGTAAAAATCAGACAATAATTATCCTGGGCTGATTACTTACCGATCAGCCCGATGCTTTTTATAGTACTTTTGGACAGTATATTTTTATCACATTCAATGATTACTTCTTCACTACGAGCCATGATATACATCGCAATTGTACAGTTATATTCTTCAAAATACCTTATGTAAAGCCTTCCTATCAATAATATGAGAGGGAAATCATCTGATGCTCTTTTGTACGGATTACCGTATTGCATATAGCTGCGCTTGAATTCTTCAGAATTGTGGGAGGTGCCATTGGTGTTGATGACGGCATCAACCATAATCCAATCGCTGAATCCAAGATAAT
>JAFGIJ010000027.1 GCA_016929655.1 Clostridia bacterium | reverse complement strand
CGGGCACACTCACTTCCCATTGAACCTGCAATATGCGGTGTTAGAAAAACATTATCCAAAATAAACAATGGTGAATCATTTGAAGGAGGCTCCGGATGAGTTACATCCAGAACGGCAGTTATATCAGGCCTGTCCCTTAGTACTTCAATCATCTCTTCTTCATTTACTATAGCTCCTCTTGCTGTGTTAATGAAAGATGAATACGGCATCATTGTTTTAAAATGCTCACCCTTTATCAATCCCTCTGTTTCAGGAAGCCAGGGTGCATGAAGAGATATTACATGGCAGGTTCTAAATATAGTTTCAAGATCTGTAAGTTTTAAACCCAGTGAATCTGCATCTTTATCAGTTACATAAGGATCAAATGCCAGAACTTCTACATCCATAGACTTTAAAAACCCGCAAACCAAGCGCCCTATTATTCCCAGTGAAATGATTCCAACCCGGGACTTATATGAACCATACACAAAACGCCCGGATTTATCGAGGCTGTCCTTTTTCCAAGAATATTCTCGCTGCAATCTATATGCGTTTTTCAAGCAAAGGATAATTTGAGCCAAAGTATATTCAGCTACAGGCACTGCATTAGCAGTCCATGAACTTGTAATTACAACATTACTTTTCCAGAATTCATCAGTTACTATGCCTCTTATTGAACCAGCTCCATAGAAAACAGCTTCAAGATCCTTCATCAACTCCAAAAACCGTCCGTCTATTCTTGGTCCTCCCCATCCGGATAAAATTATCTGCCCATCTGACGGCACATCTTTCAAATAACCATTTTCATCAGGAATTAATATATTTTCATCAAGTTCCACCAATTTTCTAATTCTTCTCAGTTCCTCTTTGCTGTAAATTTGGGCAAATGCTTCTTTATTCATAATTATGTATGCTTTTTTCAAGGCCTGTCCCTCCTAATTGAAGACCTGTCCCCTCAGAACTCTAGGCAAACCGAGTATTGTCAATAATACTGTATCTGCCTGCTTTTATTTCTCTTACCAGTTCCTTTTCGTTGTTTATTTCATTTTCAAAATCCATACATGCCAGAAAAAGGTCTGAAGTCCTGTGATAATCACTTGCTCCGGTCATAATAAGATTATTTTCCTTCGCATATGCCAGCACTTGTTCATTACGTGCTTCGTGTCTGGGATTACCATTGAGAACCTCCATTCCATCCAGTAAAGCAACATCCACTCTCTTCTGTCCGTCTCTCATTGGATGTGCTTGTATCAATATAAAATCTTCATCAGCAAATTTTTTTCTGAATTCTTTCAATGTCAATTTATAAACATCTGGATTTTCAATAACAAATTCCTCAGTAATCCCAAAGACCAGATAATCATTGTTTGTATCTGCAAATCTGTATTCAACCCCTAACAAAACCTTCAATCCAATTTCCTTGCCGTATTCCCTGGCTACTCTATAGCCTTTTAAAAAATTCTGTACATCATCTTTGAAGTGGTCGGCAAAATGATAATCATTATAATGATCAGTCAGGCAGATGCCTTCAAATCCGGCCTCTTTATGCATTTTAACCAAAGTCCTTGCATCAACCTGTCCGCATATGCTTGACTCTGCCGTATGACAGTGTATTTCAAATAATCCCATATAATCCTATCTGAAGTATTTTACTCCCGATTCAAAAATTAACTGATCCTTTGAGCCGGGTACATTAATACAAACATTCTCTCCTATTCTTTCTGAATGCCCCATCTTTCCAAATACTCTTCCATCAGGACTTGTTAAGCCCTCAACTGCGTGCATCGAGCCATTTGGATTGAATCTGTTATCATAAGTTGGTATACCATTAAAATCTACATATTGTGTTGCTATCTGTCCTTTTCTGAACATCTGCTCAAAATGCTCTTCATCAGCTATAAAACGTCCCTCTCCATGACTCACCGGTATTGTGTGTACATCCCCTATTTTTACCAAAGAAAGCCATGGGGACAGGTCTGATGAAATTCTTGTCTGCACCATACATGATACATGTCTGCCTATTGCATTGAATGTAAGTGTCGGACTATTTTCTTCCATAGGTCTGATTTCACCATATGGAAGAAGACCCAGTTTAACTAAAGCCTGAAAACCGTTGCATATACCCAGAACAAGACCATCGCGTTGATTCAGAAGTTTCATAACGGCTTCCTCAAGATATTTGTTCCTGAAAACATTGGCAATGAATTTACCTGACCCCTCAGGTTCGTCACCTGCACTGAACCCACCCGGAATCATTAATATATTACTGCTTTCAATCAGTTTCTTGAGTCTTTCAACTGACTCGTGTACATTCGAAGGATTTAAATTCCTGAATATGAATGTTTCTGTTGAAGCACCGGCTTTTTCAAATGCCCTGGCACTGTCATATTCGCAGTTTGTCCCCGGGAAAACCGGAATAACCACTCTTGGTTTTACGATACCCTTTGAATAAACTGTTGAGCCACCGGATTTAAATACTATGTCAATAGGCTTTATATAAACTTCATTTGTTTTTGTCGGAAAAACTTCATCAAGGGTACCGGTATATGCATCCAACAGGTCTTTGATGAAATACTTATTGTTAATCAATGATAAAAACCCGCGGTCAGTTGTTTTCCCTATAACAGGAAATTCAGTTTT
>JAFGIJ010000179.1 GCA_016929655.1 Clostridia bacterium | reverse complement strand
GATTTCAGGTGCCTTGCAAAACTTTGCGCACCCTTTTCAAGTTTTCTTCGTCTTTTGTCGAGTTCTTCTTCTTTCAGTGGGAAAGGAAGAATGTCAACATAGATCTTTCCGCAGACTTCAAAGCCTGCTCCTGAAAGCCAGGTTTCCATGGGGGTAAAAACACTTTTTTCCTGCCACTTTGTGAAATTTCCGAGAACATATGCTTTTTTACCAAAATATTTTGGCCTGTGGCAGTTGTATGCAACATGGTCGAGGAAATTCTTTAGAACCCCGGTTACACTGAACATGTAACCAGGACTGGCAAGTATGACTCCGTCCGCTTCCATGAGTTTTTTCTCTATAGGCGCATACTGTGTATGATGCGGACATTTTGTTTCTCCGAGAAATATGCAGTTATGGCATCCGACACAGAATTCTATCTTATAGTCTGCCGGATATATATACTCTACTTCACAACCTGTAAGTTCAGTCAGCTTTTCAGAGAAGTACTTTACAACTCTGGTTGTGTTACCGAATTTTGAGCTACCGACCAATGCAATTATCTTCATAAATACCTCCCGTCTAATCTGACATGAATATATTATCATATGTATGAATCGCTTATTTTAAAAAAAAGAGTTTGATCAACTCCCGAGGGGTTGGTTGCCCCGCAGGCAGCTGTCCGAACCACCTGCAGGAGCAACCGGAAGAGTATAATGTTAAAAATATTATGTTGCTTTTTTTGCCCTGGATTTTGAATATACATCAAAGGCTACCGCTCCTAAAAGTACCAGCCCTTTTATTATATCCTGCCAGAATATGCTCAATCCCATTATGGACATACCATTGTTCAGTATACCCATTATAAATGCACCGATTATTGCTCCCATTACAGTTCCTACTCCGCCGGAAGCTGATGCTCCACCTATAAAACAAGCTGCAATAGCATCGAGCTCAAATCCCTTTCCTGCTGTAGGTGCTGCTGCATTGAGTCTGCCTGCAAATACGATACCTGCAATGGCCGCCAGAAGTCCCATATTGGCATATATCCAAAACAAGACCCTTTTTGTCTTTATTCCTGATAGTGCAGCAGCCTTGGCATTTCCACCCAGTGCATAGACATGTCTTCCCGGAACCGTCTTTATGGTTATAAATGAGTAAACTCCAAAGAGCACAGTAAGTAGTATAAGCACATTGGGCAGCCCATCATCAAGAGCCAGCCAATACATGAACAGATTGATTATTGCCACAACTGCAACTGTCTTTAATATGAATACATAGGTGCGGGGCACCTCAAATCCATTTCTCTTTTTCCTGAGCCTTGACCATAGCATTGTAAAGAGATAAATTGCCGAAAGCAGCAACCCAACCATTATCGTTACCAGATGTAGATTACTGTCCGGTCCTCCGATAAAGTCAGGCACAACACCTGATGCAAGCTTTACATACAGTTCGGGGAGTGCTACTGTTTCGCCATTCAGTATTAGATTGTTCAAGCCCCTGAACACCAGCATGCCTGCCAGCGTCACAATGAATGACGGTATGTTCACATATGCTATCCAAAAGCCCTGCCACATTCCGGCCAGTACACCGAAGATAAGTGAAAGAACCATCGCAATTACCGGTGGAATTCCCATTACTACAGCAAACAATGCAGAAGATGCACTTACGAAAGCTACTATGGACCCAACAGAAAGATCTATATTACCTCCGCTTATAATCAGTAGAACCATTCCTATTGCCAGTATAAGAATATAACTGTTTTGGTAAATCAATTTTGATACATTCCTGGGTTTAAGCAAAACACCGTCAGTCAGTATCTGAAATATTATCATTATAGTTATAAGTGCAAACAACATGGCATACTGTCTCATGTTGTTCTTGACAATCCCTCTGGCCTTATCATATCCATTTCTGAATAATGTTTGTAGTTTTCCCATTTTATACTCTCCTGAACATATTAATTTCTATTGCTGCTTCGTATAATACAGCCCATAATATTTTCCTGGCTTGCTTCTTCCTTATCCAGCTCCCCAACTACCTTTCCTTCGTTCAGAACATATATCCTGTCACACATACCCAATATTTCCGGCATTTCCGAGGATATCATAATGATACTTTTACCTTCCGCAGCAAGCTGGTTGATTATGGAATAAATTTCATACTTGGCACCTACATCAATACCTCTTGTAGGTTCATCCAATAATAGAACATCGGGCCCTGCAAAAATCCATTTGCTGATAACCACCTTCTGCTGATTACCCCCTGACAGATTTTCAGTCTTCTGGAACATAGTGGAACACTTGATGTTGAGTTTTTTTATGTATTCAAGGGCAACTTCTGTTTCCCTATGTTCATTGACAACAAAATTTTTACTGATTTTTTTCAAGCCTGCCAGTGAAACATTTCTTCTTATGTCATCAATGAGGACCAGACCTGCCGACTTTCTATCCTCGGTAAGATATGCTACTCCGTTATCAATCGCCTGGCTGACACTATGGAACTGAACTTCCCTTCCGTCCTTTATTATTGTCCCGCTTATCTTTTTGCCATATGCTTTGCCGAAGATGCTCATTGCAAGCTCTGTCCTGCCTGCTCCCATAAGTCCGGAAAATCCAACTACTTCACCTCTTCTGACATTAAAGCTTACATTATCAATTCTTATCCTATCTTCATCAAGCGGATCATATACCACCCAATCTTTAACCTCAAAAGCTATTTCCCCGATATTGCTTTCGCGTTTTGGAAACCTGTCAACAAGTTCCCTGCCCACCATTCCTTTGATAATTCTGTTCTCAGAAATATCATCTATATCTTTTACCAAAGTTTCAATTGTCGATCCATCCCTGATGATTGTTATCTGGTCTGATATTTGCTTTATTTCGTTAATTTTGTGCGAAATGATTATACAGGTGATACCATTGTTTTTATTCAGATCCACCAGCAGCCTTAACAGATTATCTGAGTCGTCATCATTTAATGCTGCCGTCGGTTCATCGAGGATAAGAAGTTTGACATCCTTGGATAAAGCTTTTGCAATCTCTACTAGCTGCTGTTTACCTACGCCGATATCCTTGATAAGTACATCAGGCTTGTCATTCAAACCAACTTTTTGCATGAGCTTAGAAGCCTGTCGGTTTGTTTCTTCCCAGCTTATTACTTTGTTACGTGCTCTTTCATTTCCCAGGAATATATTTTCTGCTATAGTCATATAAGGGATGAGGGCCAGCTCCTGATGTATGATGACAATACCCAGTTTTTCACTGTCCTTGATATTTTTAAATTTACAGATTTCTCCATTCAGTAATATATCCCCGATATAATCTCCATATGGATAAATCCCGCTCAAAACATTCATAAGTGTCGATTTACCGGCACCATTTTCACCAACCAGAGCATGTATTTCTCCATTTTTTACATTTAGATTGACATTATCCAGTGCTTTTACACCGGGAAACGTCTTGGTGATATTCACCATTTCAAGAATATTTTCGGACATTTATATACTCTCCCTGAAAACATACGGGACGGCATAAGCCGCCCCGTTGATTGTTTCTCTTTTTTACTTAAGGTCGTCTGCTGTGTAGTAACCTGAGTCTAACAACAATTCTTCATAGTTGTCTATTGATGCGAATACAGGATCGCAAAGGAATGATGGAACTACTTTCTTGTTGTTGTTGTATGTTTCAGTGTCATTTACCGGAACAGAGGTTTCGTTGAGTATCGCACTGACCATGTCAACAACCTGTGCAGCCAGTGTCCTTGTGTCTTTGAATACTGACATTGACTGTTCGCCTGCTATCATCATCTTAACATTGGTCTTGTCACAGTCCTGCCCTGTAAGTACCGGATAAGGTTTGTCAGCTGATCCATAGCCTGCTGCTTTGAGAGAAGCTACAATACCCTGTGCAAGGCTGTCATTTGGAGAAAGTACCACGTCAATGTTTTTGTCTGCATAGAACGCTGTAAGTAGATTATCCATTCTGTTCTGTGCGCCAGCCGGAGCCCAGTCCTGGATTGCAATCTGGCTCATGTCTGTCTGGCCGGAATTTATTACCAATGTACCGTTGTCAATATACGGTTTCAATGTATCCATTGCTCCGCCATTGAAGAAGTATGCATTGTTGTCATCAGGTGATCCACCGAAAACTTCCATGTTGAATGGTCCGGTTGCGCCTTTGTCAAGTCCAAGTGCTTCGATTATGAATGTTCCTTGAATTACACCAACCTGGTAGTTGTCAAATGTTGCATAATAGTCAACATCCGGTGTATCCATGATAAGTCTGTCATAAGCAATGACTTTAATTCCTTCTGCCGCAGCTTCTGCAAGTACCCCTGTAAGAGCACTTCCGTCAATAGAAGCTATTACAAGAACATCAACACCCTTTGTAATCATGTTTTCAATCTGCTGTATCTGGAGCTCAACTTTGTTGTCTGCATACTGAAGATCAACTTCAAAGCCTTTTGCTTCAAGCTGGGTCTTCATGTTGGCACCATCCTGGTTCCAGCGCTGCAATGACTGAGTAGGCATAAGAACACCAACAGTTTTTGCATCCTTGTCACCACTGCCTGAGCAACCTGCCAGCATTCCGGCAACCATAACAAGCGCCAGAACTACCACTAATATTTTTTTCATTTAGAAATTCCTCCCCGTTTTTCAAGATACATTTAAGTTTAAACAGTTCGGTTTTTTCCATCCATAGTTTATATTAACCAAGTATGGGAGTTTTTTAGCAACCATAATCAACGAATGTTGGTGAATGGATTTTTTTGATGTCAAATTAATGCTATGGCCTTTGGTCTTCAGGTATGTTTCTGTATACCTGGTCTATGGTATAAACGCCATCAGAAATTATCGTCTCATTTATATTGTCTTTTGTAACCGCCAGAGGTGTGTATTCGATATATTTAACCTCATTTTCACCATCATTTATGAAATCAAAGCCTTTGAGTTCCCTACCGTTTACCAAGTCAACTGCGGCCTGGGCAGCACCCTCTGCAAGAATTCTGATAGGTTTATAAACTGTCATAAGCTGTGTGCCTTCAACTATCCTCCTGCAAGCGCTTAGTTCTGCATCCTGACCTGTCACTGGAATAAGACCTGCCAACCGAAACTCACTCAGAGCTCTGACTGCACCGTCAGCGACCCTGTCATTGGCTGCAATAATGGCATCCATTGTCCCTCCGGATTCCAGATAATTCCAGACATACTGATAAGCTTCCTCATCACGCCAGTCAGTAATCCAAGTTTCATCAATAATTTCTATTAATGGGTTTCTAGTCAGTACTCCCATATATCCATCCCTGAAATAAAAAGCATTATTGTCAGTTTCTGCACCATTTAAAATGAGATAACGTCCTTCAGGTATAACTTTTACTGCTTCTTCCCCCATGAGTTTCCCTACCTGGACATTGTCAAATGTTATGTAAAGATCTACATTTGCATTAAGAATGAGTCGGTCATATGCTATTACAATTACACCATTATTCCTGGCAAATTCCACGGCATCAGCAAGAGCATCCTTTTCATAGGCTATTATAACCAGTGCATCCACTCCTTGAGAAACCATATCCCTGATGATTTCAATTTGTCTTTCAGAGTTCTCATATGCATTCTGTACAATAACCTCTGCCCCCAGCTCCCTAGCCTTGGCAATGAATATGTCCCTGTCTACTTCCCACCGTTCCACAGTAAATGTCTCTGCAATAAATCCAATCCGGATTTTATCATCATCTTTTTCGGGAATCTCCCTGCTGCATGAAGCTGTCAGGGCAACAAACAACAAGGCTCCGGCAATCAAAATTATTGTTTTTTTCATTTTTCAAACTCCCTTGCATATTCTGTGGGTGACCTGCCTTCAATCTTCTTGAAGAGTCTGCTGAAATAATTTGGATCGCTATAGCCCACCATAAAGCATATTTCCTTTATGGAATACTTTCCCTCTCTGATCAGTTTTCTTGCCTGTGTCATCCTTGCATCCGTCAGATACTCAATGAAGTTACGGCCTGTTTCATTCTTATAAAGACGGCTGAAATACTGCGGACTTATTCCAAGTGTCCTGGACAGACTGTCCAGCGAAATATCTTCTCTGAACTGTGTCTTGATTATATTGTTTGCCCGTGACATCAGTTCATTTGTGGTATTATCCCTGTGTTCATTGATTTTATTGGCAATATATACTACCTTCTGTATAAAAAAGGTCTTGAAGTCATTGTAGTTCCCGATTTCTATCAAATCTCCGAGATAATTGTCAAAGTTCAGATATGAATCTCCAGCAATACCTGCTTCGTCTGCTATTCTATGAGCTATGACCATGATTTCAATCAATTTACCCCTTAGTCTATGATTTATGAAATTACCTGTCCTTGCTATTTCAGCTTTTTCACATTTTTCAAAAAGGCGGTGGAGGGCATTGTTCAGACTTGATGTTTCACCGCTCTCAATTAAATTCAGGAGATTACCTTCTTCAACCCGAAGGTCGCTGTCATAGTTTATTATTTTACCGGAAACGTCAGATATGTGAATTACTTTCCCGTCACCGACTGCCCGCATCGCCTTGACAGCTTCTTCATAAGAATAGACGATCTCATCATCTTTTCTAATGCTTCCGATTGACATCTGCAGTCTGACTTCAGGTTCTTTTTCTGAAATCCTTTCTATTATTTCCTCACCCATCCTGATTGAATCAAGCCTGCCTGAATACTCATCTTCATTGGCTGACTGTATATAAACGATAATTCTATCCACAAGAATCGGGCCGACTACACATTTTGTTTTATATTTCAGGATATTCTTAAACTCCGAATAAATTTTATGACTCTTCAAGCCTGTACTAATATGCTTTTCCGTCCTCTTGTCAGTCATATGCAGAATTGCCATGTAGCCTGTATCCATGTTGAGGTTCAGTATTTCCTTGTACTTACCAAGATCTGTACCATATTCTTTGTTGAAAAGAATCGAATATATGAACCCTTGCTCAAGGACCGTCAGGGCCTTTTTATATTTTTCCATATTATCCAGCTGAATTTCCTCGAGGCGTTTTTCCATATCAAGTTTTTCAGTTATCTTTTTCAAGGTTTCTACAAGTCTTCCCTTGTTAACAGGTTTCATGAGATAGTCTATGACTCCGAGTTCCACTGACTGCTTTGCAAATTCAAATTGCTCATATGCAGACATAATAACAAACTGTACATCACTGTAAATCTTCTTTATTTCCTTGATTGCCTCTATACCATTGATTCCCGGCATCCTGATATCCATGAGAATGATATCCGGCTTGATTTCAGCTGCGGCTTTTATTGCTTCACGACCTGTTGAAGCAGTTCCTGCTACCAGAATGTCATCTACTTCCTTGTTAATTATAAACTTCACAGCATCAATTACAATTCGTTCATCGTCCACTATCAGCAGTTTATACATCCTTAACCCCCGTATTAGAATCTATGTATGGCAGTATCAAAGTTATCTTTGTCATTTTCCCAGGTATGCTTTCAATCTTGATTACATCATCACGTTTGAAGAACAAACGAAGTCTGTGAATAACATTCTGGGTGCCTATCCCTGTAGTATGCCCGATTTTTCTGTTCGAATTGCCCGTTACTATATCTTCGTCGAGTATACGGTTTATTATATCATCACTCATACCGATGCCATTGTCAGTAACAGATATATGAACCAAATCTTCCTTGGTCTTCATTGAAATTGTTATGGTTCCCCCATCCTCCTTCTCTCCCAAACCATGTATCGCCGCGTTTTCAACCAAGGGTTGTATGATAAGGGGAGGTACTTTGGCACCCAGGCAATCTTCATCAATGTCATATACAATATTTATTCTATCACCATATCTGACTTCAAACATATTCCCATACGACCTGAGTATTAAAAGTTCTTCATTCAGGGTTACTACTCTGTTCAAACTCTGCACATTGTATCTGAAAATTTTTGCAACATCCTCCATGAATGCAGCGGTTCTGTCTGCTTCTTCAATTATAGCCAGCTGTACCCCTGCATTCAGGGTATTGAATAGGAAGTGCGGATTTATCTGAGACTGAAGTGATTTCAGTTCTGCATTGTCAAGCAGTGATTTCATCTGAAGATTCCTCATCTGCTCATCCATAAGTCTGGATTCTGTTACAGCCATATCATGAAGGTCTTCAATATGTTCCCTGATACTGTGTTTCATAGTATTAAAGGTTGTTGCCATGACTTTGAGTTCATTTTCATTACTGGAAACTATAACATCATCAGCATCAAAGTTTCCGTTTGATATTTCTTCTGCAGCTTCAGCCAGTTTTATAATCGGCCTTGTCATGGAATAGGCGATGGAAAAGACTATGAAGATATTCAATACAACCACCGCAATTATAAGAATGATATTTGCCGTAACCAAGTTATTAATATTTGCAGATAGATTGATGAACTGACCGGTGTTATCACTGAATCTTGCCAGGTTCATTTCATCGATGTAGCTTTTAATGTAACGGATTATCCTGCTTGCTTCGACATATTTGGCTATATAAATGTCCGCATCTTTGTTTTGTTTTGCATCCACCGCTTCCTGTGCAGTCTTTAAATATGATTTCTGCAGATTTAAAATATCCATCCTCAGAAGATCATCTAATTCTGTTCCGGCTGGTTCTGTTCCACCAAAACTTTCCGAAAGATCAACCAGCCTGTCCTTTGATATATAATAATTCATCAAAACATCAGAATCCTCACTGGTCAGATATCCTGAAACATTGTTGTCAACGGCTTCAAGGCTGTCAATGAATTCACCGAAATTTATACTTTCGGTAAACATACTTTCAATCCGGGATATGAAACGTATCGACGAACCTAGAATCAGCAGCGAAGCAATACTTGTTAAAAGAGTAGTCACCAGGAAAACCATAAGTATTTTTTTACGGATACTGTTGAATAAATTTTTACCAAATTCCTTCAGCTTCACACTTACTCCCTGTAATCATCTGCATTTTCTATGGTAACAACATCCATATTGACATTTATATAGCTTGACTGCAGTTCTTCGTCTGTTATATTTAGAATACTTTCCAATGCCTGCCTTCCGATTTCCTCTCCGTTCCTGTCAATGACACC
Organism: Clostridia bacterium; assembly: GCA_016929655.1. Lineage (GTDB taxonomy): Bacteria > Bacillota > Clostridia > DUPQ01 > DUPQ01 > JAFGQE01. Next base: position 633 of record JAFGIJ010000179.1, on the reverse strand, counting down.
ATATATAATTCCCTTGTCTATGAAATCCAGTATCTCCGGAGTTACATCTGTTCCGATAATCTTTACATCTCCAACCTTGTTCCTGTCAACGACCGCCTGGGCTGCAGCTATTGTGTCCCTGGCGTTCATACAGAAAATTACATTGACTGATGGGAAGTCCCTTAGGATATCCTGCGTAACATCTTCTGCACCTATAATGTCACTGCTGCTGTTGTTTATGGTTATAAGCCTCATATCTTGATTCGTAAGGATTTTTCCCGTAAGACCTGCTATACGACGGTCAATCTGATCTTCTTCATTTGAGTATATCTTTGTATTGATGACAGCAAGATTTGTATAGCCTTCAAGATAAGTTGCATCGGCTGCAAGCGATGCTGCAATTGTGCCGAATTCATATTGATTTGTTCCGATAAAAACATCACGGCTGCTTTGAACATCTTCGAATCCGCTTATAACCACCGGTACTCCTTCGCCAACAATTTTGTCAACTGCTTCTATGAATTCATTGGAAAATTCTCCACTGGTAATCACTGCATCATGACCTGCAAGTCGTGCAATGTCTATGTAATCAGAAAACCCAAGGTCACCTGACAGGTCGTCTATTTCATGAAAAACTATTGCAGCATTGTTTTC
>JAFGIJ010000178.1 GCA_016929655.1 Clostridia bacterium | reverse complement strand
TGGGAGCATAATACTAGGTTCGGCAGTGACTTGCAATCTACGTAGACCGGCAAGTCATGAGAGAACACAAAAGGTGCTCTGTCTGCAAACAGATGTGTAAGTAAAAGACAAGTCTCCGGTGCAATTATTCTCTAAGAAATATTTAAAGGCAAATCTCATATGATCAGAATTGGCAATATACAATTTAAAAGTAATTTATTCTTGGCACCAATGGCGGGTGTTACAGACGCAGCCTTCAGGGCTATTTGCTCAGAACATGGATACGGGCTTGCATATACAGAAATGATAAGTGCAAAAGCATTGATGTATAAAGACAAAAAGACCATTGGTTTACTTGCAAAGGCAGATGAAGAACCTGAACCGGCAATTCAGATTTTTGGAAGTGATTGCGAATCAATTAAATACGCCGCTGATTATCTATCTTCCACAAATACTCCTTTGATTGACATCAATATGGGATGTCCGGCACCAAAGATCGTAAGGAATGGTGAAGGTTCTGCCCTAATGAAGGATATTGAGGCTGCAGAAGGAGTTATTAGAGCAACTGTAGAAAATACCGATAAACCAGTGACAGTGAAAATTAGAAGCGGGTGGAACAAGGACAACATTAATGCGATTGAGTTTGCATTAATGGCCCAAAACTGTGGAGTGAAGGCTGTTGCAGTTCATCCAAGAACCAGAGATATGTACTATTCAGGCAAAGCTGACTGGTCAGTTGTAAAAGCTGTTAAAGATAATTTAGAAATCCCTGTAATCGGAGGGGGAGACATATTTTGCGCTGAGGATGCCTTTAAAATGATGGAGACAACAGGTTGTGATGCTGTCATGGTTGCAAGAGGAGCCATGGGCAATCCATGGATATTTGATAACTACAATAATTTGGTGAGTGGGAAACCAATAACATTTATTGATATTGAAGAACGTATTGCAACAATTAGAAGACATTTGGAATTAATGATCAAATACAAGGGAGAGCATGTTGCCATTCTCGAAATGAGAAAACATGCTGCTTGGTATATGAAAGGGGTTCAGGGGTCGTCTGAGTTCAAGAGACAGGTGAATATCTGTAAATCAATGGAACAGTTAGGGGAATTGCTGGAGCGATTTCTTCTTTTCAACAAAAAACAATGAAAAACAAAGAAAATTAAAGAAAAAATAAGTATGCATGAAAAAATTTCTGCCTAGTGTGTAATATAAAAAAACAAAAGGTCAAAGATAGTCAAAAGCAGATGTTGAATTTTAATGTATATTGGGTATAATATTTATATAAGGTCAGTAATGGTCAAAAAATATATTGGAGGTGTTGGTATGTATAGCATAATGCCAAGAAAAACAAATATAGTAAGAAAAGGAAGGGATTATGATGTATTCGATATGATGGACAATTTTTTCAACAACAACTTCTTTGAAAGATCATATCCCCAGAAGATGTCCACAGATATCAAGCAGACAGAAAATGAATATATAATCGAAGCTGAATTACCAGGTTATGATAAAAAAGACATCAAAATTGAGCTTAAAAATAATTATCTGACAATTTCAGCAGGTAAAGACGAAGAAAAAGAAGAAGAAAAGAACGGCTACATCAGAAGAGAGAGAAGGACCGGCCAGGTTTGCAGGAGCTTCTATGTGGAGGGTATAAGTCAGGAAGAAATTAATGCCAAATATGAAAACGGTATTCTTTCTGTAACTCTTCCCAAGAAACAAAAAGAAGATGAAGTTCTAAACACAATCGAAATTGAGTAACCCCCAACTTACATATGTCCCTTGAAAGACCTCTGTTGTTGCAGGGGTCTTTCATTGTGGTATAATAATGAAACAGTTATAACTAGCTGTAAAATGGGTTTGAAGGCAGGGGAAAAGTGGGCAAAATATTCCTTGACAAACATATATGCCTCACTTAGAATAGCTTTGTGCCTTTTTTTGGAGACGACCTCGTGGTGGGTATAGCTCAATTGGCTAGAGCGCCAGATTGTGGTTCTGGAGGTCGTGGGTTCGATCCCCACTACCCACCCCATTCTTTCAATGGGATGTAGCCAAGTCGGTAAGGCAACGGACTTTGACTCCGTCATTCGTAGGTTCGAGTCCTGCCATCCCAGCCAGCCATGGGCCATTAGCTCAGTAGGTAGAGCACTTGACTTTTAATCAAGGTGTCCGCAGTTCGATCCTGCGATGGCTCACCAAAACAGATACTTGCAAGAGTATCTGTTTCAATATGTGCAGGATCGAACTTGTCCTAGAACTTTTAGAATAAAAGTTCGGGGCATGCGCCTTGGATACAAGTACGCATTGGCGATCCTGCGATGGCTCACCAAAACAGACATTCGTAAGGGTGTTTGTTTTATTATGCGCAGGATCGAACTAACTAAGAAATTTAGGTTTTTTGATGAACACCTCTCAGGTAAAAACGGAAAAATTTAATATTTACCCGAGAGGTGTTTAGTAAAATGTTCATTTCCCACATTTAATTGCAGTATCAAATTCACTGCCGTATAATGGCTATAATATGCCGGGGGTGCTTATGAAGCTTAATGTAATAGATAATATAAAACTAAATTTCAATGTTGAAGCAATGAAAAATAAACTTAGGATCGATGAACCTGAGGATGTTGAACTTTTCGATCAAATGATTCAAACTGCATTGAATATCGGTAAACCCAAACTGGTTTTCGCAGAAGCATATATTACCGAAAGATTTGAAGATGGTGTTTCCATCGATTCCTATAGATTTTACTGTAAACTAATGAAAAATAATTTGCATGATGTAAACAGGGTATTCCCATTTGTTGCAACATGTGGAAGAGAATTATATGACTGGGCTCATAAAATCGATGATATATTTATACAATATTGGGCTGACCATATAATGGAGGTCACCCTCAGAAATGCCATTGCTCATCTATATGACACGGTGAGGATTGGATATGGAGTTTCTAAAATAGCATCAATGAATCCCGGTTCACTGGATGGCTGGCCCATAGAGCAGCAGGTAGAGCTGTTCAATCTTCTTGACAATAAGAACAGAGATCTGGGAGTTGAGCTGACTGAATCGTATTTGATGGTACCGCAGAAATCTGTATCCGGAATTCTGTTCAAGTCAAAGAGCGGATATACCAATTGTAAACTTTGTGAAATGGTGAACTGCCCTTCAAGAAGAGCATCTTTTGAACCCGGACTGCGGGAAAAACTAATGGAGGAATGACCTAATGAAAAATGAGTTTGTATTTTACGAACCGGGGAAATCCGATGTGGATTCAGTCCCGATTGGAAATGGTGACATCGGAGCCATGGTATGGGGTGAAGAAAAAGGACGTATTTGTTTTTACATCAGCAAGACAGATTCCTTCTCTTCCTCCCTTAGATTGCTTAAGATCGGCCGCATCAATTTATCCATTGGTGACAGCTTTTCATTTATAAGCCAGAATCTTGATATAACAAAGGGAGTTACAACCCTTGAATATGAAGATGATAAGGAGAAGGCACATATTGAAGTCTTTGTTGATGCCCACAATCCTTGCATAAGAGTTGGAATTTCATCAGATAAAAAAATATCCCTGAAACTTGAATCAGAGGTCTGGCGTACAAGTGATGAAAGGATAGAGGGCGGATTCGACAATAGAACAGCCGTTTACGGCGATTTTTTCGGTCAGGACAACGATGAGGAACCAATAATAGTATACAAAGACCATATCAGTGATAAATATGATGATGCAATTATGTGGTACCACAGGAATCTGGATTCCCACTATATTCCAAGTCTCAGGTTCCAGCAGATGGAAGACCTCGCGCACCATGCCAAGGACCCGTTGATGAACAGGACTTTCGGAGCATGTGCAGTATCAGGGCAATTGAAAAAGACCGGCAGCCTCGGGATGAGTTCAGTGATACCGGTGAATAACCATGCCATATGCATAGGAGTTCTTACAGAAATCACAGAAGACTCAGATGGATTTTGTGATGCTCTGAAGCAATTGGCCGACCGATGCAGCAGTATTGATTATATGACTGCCCTTGAAACCCATATGGACTACTGGAGGAAGCTTTTTGAAAATTCATTCATAAGCATATCAGGAGACAGTCAGGCAGAGCTTGTTGAATCTGGCTATAACATCCAAAGATACATGAATGCCTGCGCAGGCAGAGGTGAGTTTCCAATTAAATTCAATGGCA
>JAFGIJ010000177.1 GCA_016929655.1 Clostridia bacterium | reverse complement strand
TATTTTTCCTTATCTTCATTATCTCTGAACAAAGGAACTTCTGTAAATCCCCTGACCCTTACATGATACCGGTATTTAGGTGACTTTTTTCTGTTAGGTCTCATATGTCCTCCATTTACATATATTACCATTATTCATTGTATCTGTCAATTATTTCCATATTTCAATCATTTCATATTGAATTTACGAAACCTGTCCCCAATCAAAGAAAAAACTCAGCACAATTCACTAGACCTGTCCCCATACAAAGAAAAAACTGCCTTAATGCAGTTTGTGCGTAAAATGAAAGAAATTAATTAAATATTTTTAGAAATTTCGCTTGTAGCCAGTTCATCGCATCGATTATTTTCTGCATTGTTGCTATGACCTTTGACTTTTATCCAAGTTATATTGTGATAATTATTTAGACTATCCAATGCCATCCACAACTCCCGGTTTTTAAGTGGATCTTTCTTCCTTTTCCAACCATGTTCCTTCCAATTTTCAACCCATCCATGGTTGAATGCATTTATCAAATACGCTGAATCAGAATATAAATCCACCAAACATTTTTCCTTAAGCTTTTCTAATGCTTTTACTGCCGCCATAAGTTCCATTTCATTATTCGTGGATTTTTCTTTGAACCCTGAAAGTTCCATGCGATGACGCCCATATAACATAACAGCTCCCCATCCTCCGGGACCGGGATTACCGCTGCAGGCACCATCAGTGTATATTTTAACATGCTTTTCATTCATTTTTCAGCAAGCTTCCTTGACTTATCAGTACAGGCCCTTACAGCCTTGATTATTGCATTTCTGAAACCTTCCTCTTCCAATTTCAAGACAGCTTCTATCGTAGTCCCTCCCGGTGAACATATCATGTCCTTCAATGTTCCGGGATTTTCATTGCTTTCCAACAATAATTTTGCTGACCCCATCACAGCCTGAGCTGCCATTTTATAGGAAGTCTTTCGGGAAAGGCCTTCGCTCACACCTGCATCAGCCATCGCTTCTATGAACATGAAAACATAAGCCGGACTACTTCCAGCCAACGCAGTTGCAATGTCCATTAAAGACTCATTTATAACGACAACTTCTCCTGTAGCTTCAAATATTTTTCTTGCAGTTTCAATATCTTCTTCAGTTGCATTGTTACCTGAAACTAAAGTGTTCATTCCTTCGCTGACTGCAACTGCCATGTTTGGCATAGCCCTTATAAAACGCACACCTGGAATTGTTTCTTCGTAAGTTTCGATTTTCAAGCCTGCAGCAATTGAAATTAGAAGCTTGTCTGTGAGCTCATCCTTGATTTCTGATAAGACCTGGGGTATAACATTAGGTTTTACAGCAAGTATTATAATATCAGCTTTTCTGCATGCATCCACAATTTTGGCTGTTGCTATGCAGCCATATTTTATTAAATCCCTTACTTTTTCAAATAATCTGTCAAAAATAAAGACTGAACTGCCTTTTAGATTCCTGGCAACAGCTTTCGCTAAAGACCCACCCATGTTACCAACTCCAATTATAGCAATTTTATAAGACATCTCAAACCTCCATTTTTTTCTTGACAAGTATCGAATTTTCCCCGGTCTGTTCATTCATTTTCATATAGTATATCATTTGAGCATGGGGTGTAGAAATAACTTCTTCGCCATTCTCATCAAACATGCCTGACACCAACTGTTTATAATCTTTACCATCAGTATTTATGACCTCGATTTCTTCACCTTCAAAAAGAGGATTTCTTTGCATTATCTTCGCAAGGCCTGTCCCTCTGTTAAATTCTAGGATTTTACCAACAAAGGAATGTGTACGAATATATGAGTTAGTGTCATATACCTGGGTTTCGATTGGATGATTATCAAAGAAAAAACCTGTTGTGAAATCTCGATGACTTGTTTTCTCAAGATCAATTGCCCATTTTTCATCAAAGATATAATTCTTCGAATCTGCATAGTATTCATCCAAAGCCCTGCGATAACTTCTTGTAGTCATCGCTGCGTAAAATACACTTTTCATCCTGCCTTCAATCTTGATGCTGTCTACCCCTGCCTCAACCAACTCGGGTATATACCTGATTAGATTTAAATCCTTGGAATTAAAAAAATATGTACCCCGCTCATCTTCGTAGACCGGAAAGTACTCGCCGGGTCTCTTTTCTTCAACAAGACGGTAGTTCCACCTGCATGGTTGTGCACAATCGCCCCTGTTAGCATCCCGGTTTGTCATATAATTGCTGATAAGACAACGCCCTGAATATGAAACACACATAGATCCATGTACGAATACCTCAATTTCTATGCTGGGGTCAATTGATGCCCTTAACTCTGTAATTTCTGTAAGACTGAGCTCACGAGCAAGAATGAGCCTCTTTGCTCCAAGATCCGCAAAAAGCCTGGCCGTCTCAATATTAAGAATATTAGCTTGTGTGCTGACATGTATATTAACACCTGGAGCGTATTTCTGGGCAAGACGCATGACACCGGGGTCAGAAATAATCAGAGCATCAAGACCTGTCCCCCCAAGATACTCAAGTTCCTCTGAAACCTCCCTGATATCCTTGTTACGTGCAATGATATTTACTGCAACAAATACTTTTTTCCCAATTGCATGAGCATAGGAAACAGCTTCCTTTATCTCAACCAGAGAAAAATTTTCTGCATTTGAGCGCATACTGAAAGTTTTCCCACCGAGGTACACAGCATCAGCTCCATATGCAAATGCCATTTCCATTTTTTCGAAATTTCCCGCCGGGGACAGGAGCTCAATTTTTTTCATTTTCATCATTCCTTTTTCTGTAACTTATACAGACACCGTCACCGACCGGCAGTATATCAGTTATAAACCTGTTATCATTGACAGCATTATCTATGTATTGGCGCAATCTTGCTACGAGCAGCTGCTGACGTCTGTTTACTTTCGCACCTCCGGCAGTCATACCTCTGTATAAAATATTATCTGCAAAAATAATTCCACCCGGCCTTACCATTTCAGCACAGAACTCATAATATTTAATATATTGCCCCTTTGCTCCATCTATAAATATAACATCGTATTGTTTGTTGAGATTCCTCAGTACATCCAAAGCATCACCAACAATAGGATTGATTCTGCCTTCCAG
>JAFGIJ010000176.1 GCA_016929655.1 Clostridia bacterium | reverse complement strand
GCAATAATAGAATACCAGCTTCATTCTGGCCTGGTGTGATTGTAAAATATGTAATCAATTTGGTTTCCAGGATGGCTGTACATGCCCTGATATAAAAAAGCACTTATAATCACTTATCTATGAAGGGTCTGGTTTTAAGATTTGGAAGGTCACTTTTGTTCTCCACCTATTGTCCACAGATACCTGCACTTCTGTCTGAAACCCTCTTTGTATAATTCGTTGTCAGGTGGAAGGTCTACTATTCCCTCAAATCTTGCATCAAGGATTTCGCATATCCTCCTTGAAGCAATGTTATCAGGGCTGTTGGTTATTATAAGATAATCCATTCCATGCTCCAGAGCTAGCTCCTTCATAAGAAGACATGCCTTTGCTGCATAATGGTTTCCCCTGTACTCCTCATGAACTCCATAACCAATATTCCCACCATAGAAAGTATTGCGGTTGTGACCAATCCTCAGGTCACATTTACCGACTTCAGTATCAGTACCGCTTAATACCATATTGAAATAGTAACTTGGAACATATCCCTTTGATTCATCGGCAGGATTCCTGGTTGTTATGACCAGGTCGATTTCATTTCCTTTTATTCTCTCAATATCCCTGAAATAGAACACCATATCTCCTATAACTTCATGAAATAAGTCAGTTTTCCAACCTTCCCATGCCTTCCCTTTGCATCAAACAGTCTTTTTCTTCCAGAAACCCTGTAAATATCCTATCAGACCTACGGTACAAATTACAATATTGCTGAGAATAATAGCATACCAAACGGACCGTTCACCAAAATCGGTGAAATTTTTCATTATCACTATCATAGGTATTCGAAGAATCCACAGCCTGCCTATCATCATGATAGAAGAAAATTTCGTATGACCTGTACCCTGATACAAGCCTATCATGCTTTGGAATATACCCATCAAAGGCAGTGCGAGGATTATCATGTAAAGGAAGAATGTTCCTTGCTCAATGACTATAGGATTGTCAGAGAATATCTCCATTATTCCTTCTGTGGTCAGTGCCATGATCACGCCTCCGACAACTGCAAATATCATCGAATAACCAATGCTCCACTTGAAAGCGCTCTTGACTCTGTTTATGTTTCCGGCTCCCAGATTCTGTCCTGCAATGGTTGTAAGCCCCCAGCCTATTCCCATCAAAGGCATTAAAACAACTGAGTTAACCCTGCTTCCGATTACATAAGCTGCAAGTGTTAATTCGCCGAAGGACTTGACCATAACCATCATTATAGTAAACCCTATGGCAGCTGTAGCCTGCCCGACCGATGCAGGGATACCCAATTTAAGGATTTTCCCTATTATTATTTTATCGAATCTCAAATCGCTTATACTGAGTTTCATACCAAACTTACCCATGGAAACGCCTATTATTACAGCTATTGCTATGATACTTCTGGCAAATGTGGTTGCTATTGCTGCTCCGGCTACACCCCATCCGAACCCCCAGTCAAATATACAGACCGGATCAAGGGCTACGTTAATAACGACTGAAACAGCTCCTATGATCATTGGAGTAACCATATCACCCCTGGCATTTTTTGCTGAACTGAATGCAAAGTATAGATATGAAAATGGCATGCCAAGCATAATTATTCTCATATATACAAGGGAATATGTATAAAGGTCTCCTTCTGCTCCCATCAATTTAATTATGAATGGTGCAATAATATAGAAAATAATGCTGACTGCCATACCTAGAAGGGATAGGAAAGAAAATAGCTGGGCTTCAGTATGTCTTGCACTTTCTTCATCATGTGCACCCACATACTGCGAAATCATTGACCTGCCGGCAACGGACAGTCCCATGCCTATTGAAATTACAAGGAATATCAGGTTCCACACAAATCCTGTTGCAGCAACTTCGGTGTCCCCGAGCTGGCTAACAAAATATGTGTCTGTTATATTGTAAACAGTCTGTATCAGGTTATTGAGCATTATCGGAAAAGCCAGCTTGATAATTATCGTTCCAAGCTTTCCATTGAGAATCATATCCCGCTTTTTTTCGTCCATCCTAAACCTTTCCGTGGTTTCTGTAGTAGTTTATAAGACACCCGTCAAGGATTATCTGTCTTTCATCTTCTGTCATTGCGGGAAGCAATAGCTCAAGCTCATTTCCGTTAGTGATATTTTTAGCCATAACCGACTCCCTGCCCTCACGAACAGCATCTCTTATTCCTTCAATGTATATATAATCTCCAGTGCTGATATCGGGCTTTTCTTTCACAACAAACGGCAGCATTCCCCAGTTGACCAGATTACTCCGGTACCTCTTGGTTGCATATTCTATAGCCGCATTGGCCTGGCCACCCAACACCTTCTGACAGGAAGCCGCCTGTTCCCTTGCCGAGCCGTCACCCGGTTTGTTTGCATATATCAAACTCCCAACCATGGTGTTTGATAGTGAAATCCCATGAAATAGTCCAAGTTCACCCTTTTTCCTCTTTTTATCGAAATCCAGGGCTTCCTTTGCTCTTGCAACATACCCAGGATCTTTTCTGCTTAGGGTAAATTCAGCCAGTTTCATTGGATCTGACCTGTATGAAGAGGTTTCTCCGGATGGGATAAGTTCATCGGTAGTCGTAACTTCGTCGTCAATGACAGAAGCCACAAGAAGAAGCAAATTATCGAGCAAGCCATCAAATTCTGGCCAGTCCTTTATATTCGGTCCATATTTCAATTCGACGGTATCATCCTTTTTACCAAAACCCTGATAAACCCTGTTTTTGTAAATCTCTCCATTGAATGAGTAGTCTTCCTTTTTTTCAATGTAATCAATTTCATCAGCGGGTGTCAGTATTCCCCCTCTTGATGCTGTTGCTGCTATGCTTTTTGCATCCATCAAAGCTACTCCGGCCATCTGACCGTCACCAGGCTTAGATCCTTCTCTGCTGGGGAAGTTCCTTGTGGTATGCCTGATGCTAAAGCCGTTGTTGGATGGAACATCTCCTGCTCCGAAACATGGCCCGCAGAAAGCAGTTTTAATCACCGCCCCTGAAGTCATCAGTGTATTTATGGCATCAGTGTTGTTCAGTGCAAAATATACAGGCTGGCTCTGAGGGTAAACACTTAAAGAAAAATCACCGGTTCCCGTGCTTTTGCCCTTTAGAATTGATGCAGCAGAAAGAATATTCTCATATGTCCCACCGGCACAACCGGCAATTATGCCCTGATCTATAAGAACATTTTTACCTCTGACTTTGTCTGTTAACCTGAAGTCCAGACCGGTTGCCATCCTGTCTGCTTCCTTTTCGATTTCAGAAAGAATATCAGAAGCATTGTCTATGAATTCCCTCACGGTGTATGTATTGGAAGGGTGGAATGGAAGTGCAATCATAGGTTTCATCATTGATAGGTCCACTTCAATCATCCTGTCATACAAAGCGCCGTTACCGGGCTTAAGTTCCTTGTAATCTTCATCTCGTCCGTGTATTTTAAAGTATTCCCTGGTTTTTTCGTCTGTTATCCATATAGAACTCAGGCATGCGGTCTCAGTGGTCATAACATCGATGCCGTTTCTAAAGTCCAGGGAAAGTCCGTTGATTCCGGGACCTGCGAACTCAAGGACCATATTTTTGACAAAACCCTGTCTGAATACGCTGCCAATTATTGCCAAGGCAACATCATGAGGTCCAACACCGTGTGGCACTTCGCCTTTTATATATACCAGGCAGACCTTTGGATATGTTATTTCATATGTGCGGCCAAGCAATTGTTTTACAAGTTCCGGTCCGCCCTCGCCCATTGCCATAGTGCCAAGAGCACCATATCTTGTATGGCTATCGGATCCAAGAATCATTTTACCGCAGCCAGTCATCATCTCCCGCATATACTGATGAATTACCGCAAGGTGGGCCGGTACATATATGCCACCGTATTTTTTTGCTGCTGACAGCCCAAATGAATGGTCATCCTCATTTATTGTTCCACCTACTGCACAAAGACTGTTATGACAATTTGTAAGTGCATAAGGCAGGGGAAATTCGGTCAATCCACTTGCCCTTGCTGTCTGTACTATACCGACATAAGTAATATCGTGTGATGCCAGAGCATCAAATTTTATGGAAAGATTCTCTTTGCTTTTGGAAATATTATGGGACTGCAGGATTGAATATGCCATTGTACGTTCCCTGTAATCCGCTCCGGGATCTATAATGCAGCACTGATTTTCAATCTCACCGGCAGGGACAATGGTGTCACCGCTGAACAAATACACATTTTCATTACGTAGTTTTATCAATTCAATACCTCTTTAACTTGATTTAGTATAGTATATATTCAGTAATAATAAAATGAAAGTAGGTTTTTCATGTACACCAACATCATTTGGGATTTTGACGGAACACTTTTTGATACATATCCTGCTATAGCGGATGTTTTTATAGACGTACTTGCTACTTATGGTATCAATGAAAATAAGTCCGAAGTTCTTGAATATCTTCACCTTTCCCTTGGAGAAACATACTCACATTTTTCAAAAAAGCATTCCATTGATATGTGGGAATTCAGAGAAAATTTTATTATTGCTGAAGAAGCAATGGACACTTCTGCTTCACCACCTTTTCCCACTGCATCTTTGCTTTTACAAAAAGTCATTGACAAAGGTGGCAGGAATCTTATCTATACGAACAGAGGTAATTCCATTTACAGCTTCCTTGATTATTTTGGTTATGATCACTATTTCGAGGAAATAATTACCCGTGAAGACGGCTTTGGTATAAAACCAAAACCCGATTGCCTGATATACTTCATGGAAAAATACAATATGGATCCGAAAAGTATGCTTATGGTCGGAGACCGCGAACTTGATATACTCTCAGCAAAAAATGCAGGAATTGCATCCTGCTACTTCAACTCCCACAAAATTCCGATTGATACAAAAGCAGAAATTTATATAGATGATTTAAATGAACTCGACTCCTATATTTGAAGACTTGAGCCTATTTTGATAACATATACACATGGAGGAAATCATGAATAACTGGCATGTTCTGGAACTTGAAGAAATATATAGCAGCCTTGCTACCGGAGAAAATGGTCTGACAGAAGAAGAGGCTGAAAAAAGGCTCATTGAGCATGGCAAAAACATGCTTAGTGAAAAGAAAAAGAAAACACTCCTCGGAAGATTTTTCTACCAATTCAAGGATGTAATGGTACTTGTTCTTCTTGTTGCTGCCATAATTGCCGGAGCTTTCGGTGAGTGGGCAGATTCATTGATTATCCTTGCCATAGTCATCATCAATGCGATAATTGGAGTATTTCAGGAAAGCAAGGCAGAAAAAGCCCTTGAAGCGCTTATGAGTATGTCGAAACCTTATGCAAACATTGTTAGGAACGGCATAGTCAACAGCATCAAAAGAGAAAACATAGTACCCGGAGACTTGGTTGAACTCGAAGCAGGTGATTATGTGCCTGCGGATCTGCGGCTTATTCACAGCGCAAGTCTTAAAATACAGGAATCCTCCCTTACCGGTGAGTCAGTAGCGGTTGAAAAGACAATCAAGGCACTGGCTGATGAAAATCTACCACTTGGCGACAGAAAAAATATGGCATACTCCTCCAGTATTGTTACATACGGCAGAGGCAGCGGTATAGTTGTGGCTGCAGGAATGGATACTGAAGTCGGTAAAATTGCAGAATATATAAATGATGACGAGATAGGAACTGAAACCCCACTGAAACAAAGGTTGAATGCCACAGGTAAAATTCTGAGTATTGCAGTTATCGCAGCAGCAGTTGTCATTTTTTTAATAGGAATGATTCAAGGAAGAAATCCCATTGATATGTTCATGACCTCCGTAAGTCTTGCCGTCGCCGCTATTCCCGAAGGACTTCCTGCAATAGTAACAGTAGTATTGGCAATCGGAGTTCAGAAAATGTCTGCGCGCAAAGCTATAATACGAAAACTGCCTGCCGTGGAAACCCTTGGAAGCACTCAGATTATATGCTCTGACAAAACAGGCACTTTGACTCTCAACAAAATGACAGTGGAGAACCTATATACAAAGGAAACCGGAATAATCGATCCAATTGTAAAAGGACCTGATGTTCTTATGCTGGTCAGCAATATGGTTCTTTGCAATGACGCACGCCTTTCACTGTCAGGTGATGGAATCAAAATGATTGGAGATCCGACAGAAACAGCGCTTATACAGTTTGCTTACAACAACGGGTTCAATAAAAATACGATGGACAGGGAACATCCAAGAGAATATGAGTTGCCATTCGATTCGGACAGAAAACTAATGACAGTAGTCAACCGGTTTGATGAAAGTTATAGAGTTCTTGTAAAAGGAGCACCGGATGTACTGATAGAAAGATGTACCCATATATTACAAAATGGTTCTCCAAGAGAAATTACAGAGGATGACCGCAGGTCAATTCTTGCAGCTAATACCAACATGGCAGAAAAGGCACTGCGAGTGCTTGCATATGCTTATAAGGAATCAGCAGTAATCCCCGAAGGAGAAGGCAGTAGTGAACTTGAAAACCAACTGATTTTCACAGGCCTTACCGGCATGATAGACCCTCCGAGAAGTGAAGCTAAACATGCTATACAGATTTGTAAAAAAGCCGGTATGCGGGCAATCATGATAACCGGTGACCACAGGGATACAGCTTATGCAATTGCAAAGCAACTTGGAATGCTCAAAGATGAGACTGAAGTAATAACCGGACGTGAGCTTGATGAAATTTCGGACAAACAACTAGTTCAATGGATTGGCAAATACTCTGTTTTTGCAAGGGTATCACCTGAACACAAAGTAAGGATTGTAAAAGCATGGAAGAGCAAGGGGATGATAGTGGCAATGACCGGCGATGGGGTCAATGATGCTCCTTCTTTGAAGGCTGCAGACATTGGAATTGGTATGGGTATTACAGGAACGGACGTGGCGAAGAGTGTAGCTGACATGGTTCTTGCAGATGATAATTTTGCCACCATCATAGTTGCTGTGGAAGAAGGCAGACGAACATATGACAACATCAGAAAAGCCATCCAGTTTCTTTTATCAGCAAATACTGCGGAGGTCATATCTGTCTTCGTGGCAACCCTATTTAACTGGAGTTTCCTTTTCCCGATACATATTCTTTGGATAAACCTTGTTACCGACTCATTCCCGGCACTTTCACTTGGACTTGAAAAGGCAGAACCCGGAATTATGGATAAAAAACCCAGGGATGCTTCAGGCAATCTTTTTTCGGGTATCGTCGGAGTAAATATTATATACCAAGGCATACTGCAGGCTGCAATAACCCTCTCAGTTTATATTTTCGCACTGTCAAGATTCGGATCAGAAGTTGCTATTACAATGGCATTCCTTGTTCTTGGTCTTATACAGTTGTTCCACGTAACCAATGTACGGTCACTGACGGGATCAATCTTTAGAAAAGATTTTTTCACAAATAAACTTTTGTTCGTTTCACTGACTTTTGCCGCCTTGATGCAGATTTCTGTAGTAATGATTCCCGGGCTCAATTCCATATTCAGAACTGTACCACTCAACGGTACACAGTGGCTTATATCTGTAGGTTCAGCCTTTGCGATTATACCTTTGGTCGAAATGGTAAAAGCAATCATCCGACGCTTGAAAATATTAGAATCCTAATATTTCGAGTAAACACCCCTCGGGTGTTTACTCGATTTTCAGGTGAATACCCGAGGGGTGTTTGCTCGATTATGATCCCGTGCTCAATTCCATATTCAGAACTGTAACACTCAAAGGCACACAGTGACGTATATCCGTAGGTTCATCCTTTACTATTATACTTTTGGTCGAAATGGTAGAATCAATCATCCGTCGCTTGAAAATATTAGAATACTAAGCTTTCGAGTAAACACCCCTCGGGTGTTTACTCGATTTTCAGGTAAATACCCGAGGGGTGTTTGCTCGATATTAATAGTTTAATGTATTTTATAAGCCTCCGGCATTGTCGATTTCCCTTATAACTAGATTAAATGACTTGATGCTTTCTTCCAGGGTTGCTTCTTCTATCTCTCTTTGATTAATAATTTGTTCTGTAAAGTATTTTAGCTCATTATAGTAGCCGCCCAGTTCAGAAAAATTACCTCCGGTCACATTTGTACCAATATCTTCCTTTTTGAATTCAGGGGTTGAAACTCCCCCACCTGACTCATATACAACAAGTGAAGGTATGCTCCCCGATTTATAGACTGCCGTGGCATGTTCGAACATTACCCTATATTCCATGCTAAACGGAAATGACGGTGGATATCCCCATGCTCCTTCAGCCAGTACCAGTTTATCCCTATATATATATGAAGTTAGAATTTGGTTTATTGCCCTGTTGTTATCCCTTGCAGCTTCTGAAACAACTCCACGCGGTTCTCCAAAAATACTCCTGATGAAATCCGTGTCATGTATATGCAAATCCAATGCTGCCGATCCGCTTCTATCAGGGTCAAGCAGCCAACCATCCCATGCCCAGGTCGGCTTTGGACTTATACGGGTAAAAATTGCTGATATTACTTTGCCGAAAAGTTCTTCCTCAATGGCTTTTTTCAGCCAAGTGTATTCCTCCCAGAATCTGATGCAATGACCTACCATAACAATACCATTAGTCTTTTTCTGGGTTTGAAGCAGCAATTCCCCTTCTTCGGGAAGAAGGCATACAGGTTTTTCAATAAATACAGCAAGCCCTTTATTCATTGCATTGACTGCATGTTCTGTATGAAGATACGTCGGAAGACAAATATCAATAATATCTACGTCAGCACTTTCGATTAATTTCTCTCCTGAATCATAAACTTCAGCTTCTGCTGCGCCGGCAATTTTCTCTGCTTTTTCCCTTACAACATCTGCAACTGCAGTAATCTTCACATTGAGGCCAAGGGCTTTATAGCATGCAGCATGCATTCCTCCCATGAAACCTGCACCAATCAAACCAACTCTAAGCATTTTCTGTTCCTCCGAAAATTCTATCCATAGATTGTGAAGTATTATAAACTATCTGGTCTGCATTAAATTTGTATGGAGGAAGCATTTCTGCCGTTACCCAAGAATCATAACCTATCTCTTCGAAGGCATTCATAACCTCAGGCCAGTTTACATCACCGGACAACAAATCAACAAATCCACCCAATCCACCAGGATTAATCCTATAATCCTTGAAGTGAACCTTCTTTATCCGACTGCCAAGAATTTTTATCCAGTGTTCCGGATGACCTGTCGCTACTACATTCCCAACATCGAAATATACACCGATATAAGAACTGTTGATCTCATCGACAAAATCTCTCATTTCAAGGGGCGACAACAGAAAATTATTCCAGACATTTTCTAGTCCAACATTTATTTCATTTTTTTCTGCAATTCGTTTAAGCCTATTTATACCTTCCAGTGCTCTGTTATAAGCAACATCATATGGTATAACTCCCAGTGCGGGTGCGAATGATACGCTTACATGACCGGGAATAATCAGCACACTGTCGGCACCGAGGGTTTTGGCGGCTTCAATCTGCCTGACCGCAACTTCATAAGCTTTTTCTCTTTGCGTTTCATCCTCTGATGTAAATGAATAAGACCAATACAAGCCGGTCGCCAAACTATGAATTTTAAGTCCCAGACAGTCAGAATATTCCTTGATTTCAACCATATCTGAATGGTTTGCATCCATAGAGATTTCACCGGTTTCATTCAAGGCAAGTTCTATTCCTTTGAAACCTGCTTTTTTCGCCAATGTCATACTTTCTCTGACCGATTGCTCAACAAAGGACCATATACTTATTGCTTTTTTCATCAACATACCCCCATGCCATGATTATATCACTGCATACACAGATATTTAATCCTATAATTTTACCTTTCATAAGAAAAAAGCCACGGTTTAGGTGACTTAAATTTTTTACGATTTATGAGCAATTCTCTTCACTCCAGTTGATTTTATCCCGCAGTTCTTTCATATACTCAAAATTAGTTCTGTTTATCTGAATTGGTGTCAGTGAGATATAACCGTTTTCAAACGCATATACATCTGTATTGGTACCATTTTCTACTTTATCCCATGTTCCCCTTGCCCAGTAAACATCCCCATCCATTTCAAATTCGTGGAGAAATGGTCTTAGTCCCTGCTCAGTTATTCGAATGCCCTGAGATTCAGTGAATTCAGAAGATGGGAAGTTGACATTAATAACATTTTCTGTGTTAAGCACATCAAGGTGCAGCAATTTCCCAAGGATACAATCCAATTCATCTTCCACAATCTTATAGTAGGAAAAGTCGGTTGAAAATGCAATAGCTGGAACTCCGAGGATTATGGCTTCAGAAGCTCCGGCCAGTGTTCCGGAATAAATGATATCAGTTCCCATATTCGGACCATTGTTTACGCCTGAAAGAACAACATCAATCTTTAAATGCAAACCATAAAGAGCAAATTTAACACAGTCGGCCGGTTTGCCTTCCAGGCTCCAGGCTTTGACACCTTCCATGAAATCATTCTGTACATGCAACTTCATTGAATCATGAATAGTGATACCATGGCCAATTGCACTTTGCTCCGTATGTGGTGCTACTACATATACATCGCCATAGTGCTTTGCTCTGTCAGCCAGAAGTCTTATACCATATGAATTGATGCTGTCATCATTGACTATAAGTATATTCATTAAACAAGCTTCTTTCTTATTCTGCCGGATATCTGGTCAATTATTGTTACCGTAACAACAAGAACAATAATAATCACAGCTGCACGTTCCCAGGATCTTGTCCTTATGGCAAAAATCAATGGAGCACCTATACCACCTGCTCCAACAAGTCCAAGGGTTGATGCTGCCCTCATATTAATTTCGAATCTATAGAGAGTGTAACTTAACAATTCAGGACTAACCTGTGGCAGCACTGCCCTGAAAAGCACTTCAAAGTAATTTCCTCCGCAGGATTCCAATGCTTCCTTGACTCCCATATCCATGCTTTCTATTGCTTCAGAGAAAAGCTTTGCAAGCATTCCGATTGAGTGAATACCCAATGCAAGAATACCTGCAGGAGCTCCCGGGCCAACGACACTGATGAAGATTAATGCAAGTATCAGCTCAGGAAAGGTTCTTATCATGGTTACAATCAATTTACCGACCTTTGACACTCTTTGACCCACGATGTTCTGACTTGCCAAAAGTGCAAATGGAATAGAAATTATTGCTGATACAAAAGTACCGCTTATTGCTATAGCTATGGTTTCGAGGATTGCATATGGCAGACCATCAACAGTTCCATTGGTGGCATAAGCAAGGTCCGGATTTATGAATCCATCAAGAAGTGCATTTATTGATGATGCAGCAGTCTGCATTATTCCCTTGTACTCAATTCCACCAAACCCCCAGAATATCAAGCCGAAGACTATCAGATAATAAACGGTATGAAGAGTGGTCTTCAATGGATTTCGTTCTTTTTTAACAAGTATTTTTTCCATTACACCAACCTCTTTCTGATAGCCGAACTAACAAGATCAATAACTAGAACTATAGCAAACGAAAAAATAATTATCATTCCCACCTTATCGAAATTTCTCCAGGCAAGATTATATTCAAGAGTCTGACCAATACCTCCGGCTCCTACCCAGCCTAATACCGCAGCCGCTCTGATATTAACTTCAAACCCATATATTGTATAGGAAGTATACTGAGGCAATATCTGTGGCATAATTGCATATCTCAATACATTCATCTTATTTGCCCCCAGAGACATCAGGGCCTCGACCTGTCCATAATCAATTGCTTCAATTGATTCAAATGTAAGTTTGGAGATCAGTCCGAAGGTAAAGATTGCAAGTGCCATGACACCAGAAAAGGCTCCAAGCCCAAAAACTGCAACAAACAACGAAGCAAGGACCATTGCAGGAATCGTTCTGAATATATTAAGGATTAATCTAAGAGGCACATGCAGCCACTTTGTCTTTATGAAGTTATTTGCTGCAAGAACTGCTGTTGGTAGCGCAATGATTGCTCCGACAAAGGTTCCCACCAGTGCCATCTGAATGGTTTCCAGCATCGGTGAAATAATTCTTGGAATATATGAGAAGTCCGGAGGTAAAAACATTCTTCCAAGAAGTCTGCTTCCTTTATAAAGGTTTCCCATAACTTCAAATATATTGAAGCCGGCAAACCATGCACTTCCAAGAATAAGAAATGCCACTGTTAGTATAACAAAGTTTCTTCTAAATCTCCTGGGCTTGGGAACGGTTATTTTATCCATCATTCGTCACCGAGAATCTCATCATGTGTAATGGGTCTTCCGTACACCATTTCAAGGTCTGCAAAGAATTTTGACTTTTTCAAGTCCTTCCTCTGCTCATCGTATACAACTTTACCTTCCCTGACACCAACAATCCTGGTGGAATAATTCCATGCGAGGTCAACATGATGAAGATTTGCTACAGTGGTTATTCCGTCTTCTTCATTTATTTTTTTGAGGTAATCCATTACCTGCACTGTAGTAATCGGGTCAAGTGATGCCACAGGCTCATCTGCCAGCATAAGTTTAGGTTCCTGGGCCAGTGCCCTCGCTATTGCTACTCTTTGTTGCTGTCCGCCGGAAAGATCACTTGCCCTGTTGTGTACTTTTTCCAGAATGTCCACCCTTTGCAATGCTCTGTAGGCTATCTGCTTATCCTCTTCGGGAAATATCCCAAGAATAGTTTTCCAGGTTGGATGATAAGCCACCCGGCCTGACAGGACATTGGAAAGTACGGACATTCTTTTTACGATGTTGAACCCCTGAAAAATCATACCAATTTGACGGCGTATGTTGATCAGGTCCTTTCCCTTTGCCTTGGTTACGGACTCACCATCAAAAAACACTTCTCCACCAGTTGAATCAATGAGTTTGTTAATGAGCCGCAGCAAAGTAGATTTGCCTGCACCGGACAATCCTATGATCGCAACAAACTCACCTTCATTGATTTCAAGGTTTATGTTTTTCAATGCTTCCACCCCATTTGGGTATGTTTTACTGACATTTAAAAATTTAATCACAACTATCTCCTGTCAAAAAAATATGACTGCTTTGTATCTATGATACAAAACAGCCATATAAAGTGCAAACTAGAATTTTTCGGGCTTATTCAAAGTCGCCCCAGCTGTCTTTTCTTGCCAGATATGTTCTGACTTCATCATAGTCTGAATCTTTTGCTTCTTCATATCCTTCGTGATTGTAGATTGCCCTGATGATTGCAAGTCCTTCTTCAGATTCTGCAATGGCAAGGAAGGCTGCCTTGATATCCTCTTTCAGTTTCTTTTCCAGGTTTGGAATAACCGATATGGTATCATTCGGAATTATACTTGTGTTCATTATAAATACACAAGTGTCCCTAATGGCCTGATAATTGTCTTCCTTCTCGAATAATGTTCTTGCATCCTTGAATGTGAATGCTGCATCAGCTTCTCCGTTGAATACTGCAAGAACTGCATTGTCATGACCGCCGGCATTTATCCATTCAACACCATTTTCAGGATCGATTCCATAGTCTGCAAGAAGATTTGCAGGCCATACGAAACCTGATGTTGATGTAAATGAGGATATTGCGATTTTCTTTCCGGCAAGATCTTCAACCTTGGTTATGCCGCTGTTCTTGTTGGCAATCAGCTGTGAATAGTATCCACTGACCTTTGGCTGGTCTGTCAGCTGATTTCCATTTTCGTCAACATCATATCTGAGTGACTTGAGGATAGCTTCTGCTGCTCCTTCATCTGCTGCCAGAACATAAGCTGTTGTTGCCAGAAGACCTACATGAACCTGTTCAGAAGCCATGGCTTCAATAAGTGCATTGTAGTCAGTAGCAACGGTTACGTTGACCGGCATTCCAAGTTCTGCCTCCAGAAGATCCTGAAGTGGTTTTCTCTGTGCATCAAGAACAGATGCATCCCTTGACGGAATCAACTGGACTTCCAGAGTCTCAGGTTTTACAGTGTCTGCACTCTGGCATCCTGCGAACATCGCTGCAAAAAGAACGAGCGCAAGAATGATTGACAATACTTTTTTCATTATTTTCCCCCCTTGAATAAAATTGATTTTGTTCTATCTCTGAACACTTTATTATTATATCAAAGGCTGATGGCTTTGTTAACATAAATAATAATATTATTATTTAAATTTTAGTGCTATGCTGCCTTAAATAAGGTCCTTTGGATAATCCAGTCCTTCAAAAGCAAAAGACAGTCTTTCTTTTATTTTAGCCAGTTTCTTTTCATCATATGAATAGCTGTTTGGCGTATATTGCTTTTCTGCATCAATATGTGCCTTGAATTCTTTTTCAGCTTCTTCATATCCAGACAAACCAAGGTCAGTATATATGTTCTTTATATGCTTAAGTGGCTCTTTAATAAAACTTTCATACTTTATTTCTATTAGGTTACCCTCCGGGATAAGATTTTTTTGTTCAAAGTACTTTTTATATAGAGCTTCGTAAACATTCAGCTGTGTTTCTTCAAGTTCGTCATCATCAGCCATATACTGAAGGTCGTATAGGGGAAAGAAATTCTTATATAGTTTTTGGGTTGAAAGGCATGTTTTATATGGATTCCTACTTATATGTATAAACTTGGCGTTGGGAAACATTCCCAAAATTTCCTTTATTCTGCCTGTATTTATAGGGGTCTTGATAACCAACTGGCGACCACCGGCTACATATGTGGCCTTCTTGATTTCACTGAGATATATTCTTCTCCAGCTTTTGAATTGATTTTTGCCTATACCTTCGAAAAGTCCAAATTTGTAGTAATACTTATTAAAATTCCTTGGGAAAGCAATGAAATGTACCATTGAATACAAAGACCTGTTTGCAACTGCATAATCTTCCTCCTGGGGCAGGTCCAGAGCAACCTTGATATTGTCCATGGGTCTTTGTTTGGGAATTACCTTTTTACCAAAAAAATGAAGGACCGGTTTCAAGAATATATAGGTAGATGGATGATAAGTCTGAAGAATATTGAAATAACCGAACTGATTGTCCCTGGTAATAAGATTGGATAGAAAAGTCGTTCCGCTTCTCCAATGTCCCAGGATAAAAACAGGGTCTTTCTCAATTTTTGTTTTCTCAACTTTCCCGAGAAAGAAAATTTTTTGAAGCAATATAAATGGAATATTGATTATATTGGATATCAGCAAAATCAACACCTTGGGGATTTGTCTTATATTAATTACAAATTTATTGTCAATCAACAACCTAATGAGAACAATAAGATTCCCACCATGCAGATAGTGAAGCTGCATTTTCCTGAAGTAATTCATACTGACTCCTTTTGAGTGAAATATTATCACAGCCAATGCATCATATCACTTTTAAAACACCAAATCACCCAAAAGAATTATTACCAATCCTCCGGTTTCATCAAATTCGAGCAAACACCTCTCGGGTATTT
>JAFGIJ010000175.1 GCA_016929655.1 Clostridia bacterium | reverse complement strand
CAATATACTCAATTGTAAGGGGAAATGAGAATGGAAGCATATCCATGGATAGAATTAATGATGCGGTCGGAAGAATCCTACGGGTAAAAATGGAATCTGGTATCTTTGACATGAAATTCGAGGAAAATGATTTTGATATAGGCTCTATCGCAAATAGAAGCTTTGCAGAGTCTTTGGTAGAGGAGTCAGCTGTTTTATTGAAAAATGAAAATAATCTGCTCCCGCTGGGAGATGGAACGAAGATATTTGTAACAGGGCCTGCTATGGATAATGTAGGTGTACAATGCGGAGGATGGACCATTGATTGGCAGGGGAAACTTGATGAGAATGGTATTGAAATAACAGAAGGTACTACACTTCTGGAAGGTCTTATTGAGTCGGCTGAAAAACATAATTTTGAAATAATAACTGATTCAAAAAGAATAAATGATGCTGATGTTGTTATATTGGCAATCGGAGAGAAACCTTATACAGAAGGATTTGGTGACAGCTTCTTTCTTTCTGCAGTATCAGACCATGCCCTGGATGGAAATCTATCTGCAATTCAGATTGCTGAAAATTCAGGATTGCCTGTAATTACAGTTATTTATGCTGGCAGAAACATAATGATAGCCGAATATATCGATGACTGGGACAGCGTAGTAATGGCATACCTGCCCGGAACTGAAGGAGGCGGAATTTCCAATCTTTTGGCAGGAGACGCAGTTTTCTCAGGGAAATTGCCGATGCCTTGGTATATGGCTGCAGGCGAAATTGGAATGGAAGTTCCAAAGCTGCTTTTCGACCTTGGATATGGGCTGACATATTGAACAGCTAATACAATTCTCAATTGTATGACAGCTGATATTATCGTTTGAAGTGGAAAGGGAAAAATTATGATAAACATTAAAGAAAAGTGGGTTCTGATAACAGGGGCAAGCAGAGGTATTGGTTATGAAGCGGCTGTTTATTTGGCCGGGTTAGGGTGCAATCTTGTTCTACACAGCCGAAAAAAGGAGCATCTTGATAAAGTGTACAAAGAAACAACCAAAAACGGTATCAGTGTTAAAATTGTAGAAGCAGACCTTGGCAAACCTGAAAATGTCAATGCATTACTTGAAGAACTGGATTCATTGAATGTTGATATAGATATTATATTGAATAATGCCGGAATGATGACGGCCTATCACGCAGACTTTCATAAAACCCCTGTAGAGGACTTCAATATCAGTTTTCAGGTTAACTTAATTGCTCCGCTTAAGATATGCTATCACTTCTTACCTAAAATGGAAAAAAGAGGTTTTGGAAGGATTGTAAATACAACAAGCGGAATAATGAACACTCCAGAACTGGCAGGTTATTCGGGAAGCAAAGCTGCACTTGATAAATGTACAGCTGATATCGGCACTAGATATGAAGGAACTGATGTGATGATAAATCTGGTTGATCCAGGATGGTTAAGAACGGATTTGGGAGGTAATCAGGCTCCAAATGATGTCAGTACTTGCATTCCGGGAGTAGTTATGGGAGCTGTTCTGGATGATAAAAAAAGTGGCAGGATTATTCGGGCGCAGGAATTCTTAGGAATGAATCTAAAAGATGCGGTTGAAGTTTTTCAGAGTAAAGAAAGGTAGGGAATTAGATGAAATATAGAAAATACACAGAAAAAAGTCCGGAGGTTTCTGAAATTGGCTTTGGGGCATGGCAGCTTGGAAATACAGATGACTGGGGCAGAATGTCTGAAAAAGAGGCCATTGAGCTTGTTCAAAGAGCTCTCTTTGAAGGAGTCAACTTTTTTGATACTGCACCCAATTATGCCGGTGGAAACAGCGAGAGGCTGCTTGGTAAAGCCTTGTCATCTACCCAGAGAAGCAGTATTGTCATCAGTACCAAGTTTGGACATTGGCCTGACGGACATACGGATTTCGGAGCTGGTTCAATCAGAAAATCTGTTGAAGGAAGCCTCTTAAGACTGAAAACTGATTACATTGATTTGGTTCTTCTTCATAATCCGGGGTTCGAAATTGTTAACGGAAGCAGTGAGGAACATTATCAGGAACTGGAAAAGCTCAAGGATGAAGGCAAAATACTTGCCTATGGAGCATCTTTGGATACAGCAGATGAAATGACAGCCTTTATGGAAAATACTGGTGGAGAAGTCATCGAAGCATTTTTTAATATAATTCATCAGGATACAAGAAAAGCCTTTGACATTGCATATAAAAAAGGGGTGGCAATAATTGCCAAGATTCCACTTGATTCCGGATGGTTGACAGGCAAGTATAATAAGGACAGCAGGTTCGAAGGAATAAGGTCAAGATGGACTGAAGATGATATCCAAAACAGAGCCAAAATCATAGATATGCTCAGAAATTATCCAAAGGAACAAACAATGGCTCAGTTTGCCATAGGTTTTTGCCTGGCTTATGAAGCAGTTTCAACTGTTATCCCCGGGAATGTCAATACAAGCCAGCTGGAAATGAACATCAAAAGTTCTGAATATAGTATATCAGACAGTGTTATAAAGGAACTTGAAGAGCTTTACGAGAAAAAGATCAAGGGGATGAATATTCCCTGGTAAAATTTTCATTGGCTATACAAGGACTGCCGGACTCTTTTTTCTTTAAAAAAGATATAGTATAATCCGAGTAAAGGTCTGGAGATTGATATAAATTCTATGACATTGATGCATCCGGACCAGAGGGGAACAGGAATGAAGAAGTTCAGCAAGTATATATTCATCATCCTTTTCGGCGGTTCGCTGTATTTCATTCTAGTTGCTGTGCTGGTTTCCCTGGAACGCAATGCAGAGGGAAGTTCAATCAAAAATTTCACGGATGCTATCTGGTATTCACTTGTAACAATTTCAACTGTTGGTTATGGTGATTATACACCTGTCAGTACAGGTGGAAGAATAATTGGCGTTGTATTCATTTTGTTTGCAATAGCAGCACTTGGACTGATAATAGGTGAAATGACCAACTTCTTTCAGAGGTTGTCAGAAAAAAGGAGATTGGGTATGCTTGGAACAAGCTTTGAAAATCATACAATAATTCTCGGATGGGACAGTTTTTCAGAAAATGTGGCCATCCAATTGCTAAATGCTGATAAAAAGGTAGCTATAATGACTGATGAAAAGAATGATGTTGATCTGATTTATCAGGAATTCAGCTCCAAGGATGTCTTTGTGTGCTTTTCCGACCTTAAGAACTATAAATCAATGGAACTGGTCAACCTTAACAAGGCAAAGACGGTTTTCCTGAACAATGGAACTGATTCTGATAAGCTGATATCAATTTTAAATATAAAGAAACTGTGTCCCACGGTAGGTTATGTTGTAATTCTTGATGATTTCAACCTGAGGGAAACCTTCATAAACGCGGGTGTGACATATGTGCTTTCAAAGAATGAAAT
>JAFGIJ010000174.1 GCA_016929655.1 Clostridia bacterium | reverse complement strand
AATTATATGGGATTTCTCTTTTTATATTCAATCCCCAAACCATCATACACTATCTATATCTATGTATAATTGTTAATAGAGATATTAGTGTGATAAAATTGATTAAAGAATTGATTTGGGGTGTTTAATGATTAATAACAAAAAAGGATTTACTCTTTTAGAACTAATGTTGGTTGTTGTAATACTTGGGATTTTGATTGCCATATCGATTGCAATATTTCCAGGCATAGCCGGAAAAGCATCAGAAACAACATGTGAGGCCAACAGATATCTGGCTATAAGGGCATTCCAGCGTCTTCAGTACACTGAAATTGATTTAACTTTGGATGATATGCTAACAGATGACGACCATGAATACTTCACTCAGGATATTGCATGTCCGGAAGGCGGAGTTTTATCTGTTCAGAACAACACAATTGTTTGTTCAATACATGGTGCGGCAAGTATAGATACAGGGTCATCAGCATCATATGTTTACGATTTTGCCAATATGACACAGGATGAACTTGAAGATCTAATGGCAATAATCATAACTCATGACAGAGATGAATGGGATGTAACGGAAGTTGACGGGCGATTGGTTTTAACCAATGACAGCCTTGGTGAAAATAGAGTCTTTTTCCCTCTTGAATTTGATGAGTATACCATTGTAACTAATGTTCAGCTGGAGGGAAGCAATGGATACGGCATAATGGTTGAAGCTATAACTGGAAATGATGCAAATGATTCCGGATTTATATTCCAGTTTGATGCCGGATATTCAGGTGGTGAATTTGTTTTCCGTGAGAGAAGCGATGGAAAAGAGTACTCTCCATTTGCCAGAATAGAACCTGAAGATGTTATTCCAGGTTATGACCCGGACACATATTGGAATGAAGAGCATGAAGTGGAAATTGATATTTTTGAATATAGTGAAACTCAGAATCAGATGGTAGTAAGAATTGACGGAATAGAAATAACAGCCTGAGAAACAATTTTGGTTGATAAAGCTGATGATGATGCTCAGAATTATATGGGTTTTAGGACATGGGGAAGTTCCCAGGCACTTGTTGAGGATCTTGAAGTAATTGCCTATGGGGGAGATTAAAATTTGAAACTGTTTCTAACATCTGCAGGATTTGACAATCGGTTGCTGGTTGATGAATTTTTTAAGCTTACAGATAAAACCGGAAAATCACTGAAAGCATTGTTCATTCCAACTGCCTTGAATACACCTGAAATGAGAGAAGCAATACCCGTTTTCATGGAAGATTTATACTGCCTTGGTATAACTGATGAAAATATTACAGTATATGACCTGGAAGAGTCATTCCTGGGTGAAATAAGTGATTTTGATGTAATGCTGTTCACAGCAGGAAATCCTGACTTTCTTATGGAAAGAATCAATTCAGTGGGATTTAAGAAAAGCATTGATGAATTTCTTGAAAAGGATGGAATCTATATTGGAATAAGCGCCGGCAGTGATATTGTAGCTGCAAATATAAAAAATGGACTTGGTTATATAAATACAATTATTGAATGTCACGCAAAAAATGGTAAACCAGCAGGTATATTGAATATAGAAGCTATTGATAAAGTTTTACTTACTGATAATCAAGCACTTGTAATCAATGGATATCATTCAGAGGTAATAGGATAGCATGAGTGAACAAAACATAATAAATAAAACGAAATCACCAAATACAATTAAAACTATAAGGAAAGAACTTAGAGAACTAGGAATAAAAAAGGATGAGATTTTGATAGTCCATTCTTCTCTATCATCTATAGGATGGGTCTGCGGCGGAGCACAGGCTGTTGTATCAGCCCTTTTGGAAGTTCTTGGAGAAAAAGGAACCCTGGTCATGCCTGCCCACAGCGGTGACTGGACTGATCCGGCTAACTGGAGCAATCCTCCGGTACCAAAGGAATGGATTCCGATAATCCGTGAAAATATGCCTGCGTTTGATAAAAGGATGACACCGACCAGAGGAATGGGAAAGATAGCCGATACATTCAGAACCCTCCCGGAAACACTTAGGTCAAACCACCCTGTGGTTTCATTTTGTGCACATGGAAAGCATGCAGCATATATTACCAAAGATCATCCATTGGAAGATCACTTTGGGATGAACACGCCTCTTGGGAAACTCTATGAATTGAGAGCAAAGATTCTGCTATTGGGTGTCCCGTACGATAATTGCACGGCATTTCATCTGGCCGAAACTATGGTTGAAGGATTTCCATTGGGAGAAAAGTCAGGCACATCCATTTTGGTTGATGGAAAAAGGGAGTGGGTTGAATTTCGAACCATTGATTACTGTTCTGATGACTTCTCCCAAATAGGAGCTGACTATGAAAAAAGCAACCCAGTAAAAAAAGGTAAAATTGGAAATGCAGATTGCACATTGATTGATATGAGAGATAGTGTGGATTTTGCAGCCAGATGGATTACTGAAAACAGGGATTATAAATCAAGTCTATAATAGACTTCAGGATATTTTATTCTGCTTATTTTGATGGTACTTGCTGCTGAAATGGACTGGTTCTAGATCAGCGCATTCACTTTGTGGATGTCCCGCTTCCTTTTTATAATGGGTGTTTTATCATTTAAATAAACAGGGGTCTTTTCTTCAAAGGATTGAGTTCCTTCCTTTTTGTAAAGTATACCGAGAGGGTATTTGTCCTTCTTCATGGATAGCTCATATGCTGCAGTGAAATCCGAAGGGTCATGCTTTTCAGGTATTTCATAGGTATTTTGCTTATACCATTGGAAGTTATTGACCTTATTGAAGGAGACACAGGGTTGGAAAATATCTATAAGGGCATATCCTTTGTGTTTTATTGCCGCTTTGATGAGTTCCGTCAGATGCTCCATATCACCGGAAAAACCTCGGGCGACGAATGTTGCACCAAGGGAAAGGGCAACCGCAAGGGGATTGAAAGGTTCATTGATAACGCCGTCGATCTGAACAGTTGTTTTAAGACCCTGCATGGAGGTCGGGGAACCCTGGCCTTTGGTCAGTCCATATATCATATTGTTATGAACCAAATGTGTTATATCCGGATTCCGCCTTATGTTGTGGATAAAATGATTACCACCCTCCCCATACATATCGCCATCTCCGCCTTCTGCTATAACGGTGAGTTCCGGATTGACACTCTTGATGGCCACAGCAAGAGGAAGCCCCCTGCCGTGCAGACCGTTGAAGAAATTTGCGTCTATGTACTGTGGCATCTTGGCAGCCTGCCCGATACCTGAAGTTATGACAGTTTTTGCAGGTTCAATTCCAAGGTCCTGAAGCGCTTTTAGCAAAGCTTTTCTTATTCCAAAGTTCCCGCATCCGGGACACCAGGCTATATCGATATCATAGCTGAATTCAAAGTTATTCATTATAGTTCTCCGATCCTTTCTTCAATTTCTTCAATCGAAAAGGGTTCTCCATTGTATTTTAATATATTATGATTGATTGACACATTAAGCTCAGCTTT
>JAFGIJ010000173.1 GCA_016929655.1 Clostridia bacterium | reverse complement strand
ATGATTGGATGAAAACAACCAAAGATCCTTGGGATGATTGGTTGAAAAGCTTTGCGTTGAGGGGTGTTTTGGAGTAGGATATTCATATGAATTCATTGGAACAAAAATGGAATGACGGGTTGGTTTCAGTTATAATGCCGGCTTACTATAGTGAAGGCACAATTTCTGCTGCAATTGAGTCAGTTATTATGCAGACTTATACAAACTGGGAGTTGTTGGTTTACGATGATTGTTCAGGTGACAGGACACTGGATATTGCTGAGAATTACTCAGTCAATGACAGTAGAATAATGGTGGTTAAAGGAAATCTAAACACAGGGGTTGCATCAGCAAGGAACAAGGCATTGGAAAAAGCAAAAGGAAGATATATATCATTTCTGGATTCAGATGATAGATGGAAAATTGATAAATTAGAAAAGCAAATGGAATTCATCAAGCAGAGTGGATGTGCAATGACTTATTCATCTTATGAACTTATGGAATCCAATGGAAATACCACAGGAAAAGTAATTGAATGTCTTTATAAAGAAGCTGATTATAGATCATTGTTGAAAAACAACTACATTGGTACCCTCACTGTAGTAATAGACAGGTTTCATATTTCTGATATTTGTTTCTCCAGCAGCAGACATGAGGATTATTTATTATGGCTCGAATTTGTAAAAAAGGGATATAAACTCCTTGGTATGGATGAATCCCTAGCATACTATAGGGTTTCACCTAAATCATTGTCAGGAAATAAAGTAAAAGCGGCAATTTGGAGATGGAGAGTATACCGTAGGAATGAAAAATTGGGCCTTGTAAAAAGTCTTTATTATATGTTCATGTATACAACGAATTCAATCGCAAAAAGGATATAGGGAATGAAGGATATCATCACCAGAATAAAAAACATGGAAACTGTTTTTTACAAAAATGAAAATGTAGAAAAAAATCCAGGAGAATATCTTGCAGGTCTTGATTTTGGGATGAATGAAATCATGGATGCTGAAAAACGAATGAAAAGATTTGCACCGGTCATAGACCGTTTATTTCCTGAAACAAAGGGAGGAATAATAGAGTCTCCCTTCGTATCAGCTGAAAAACTCGTAAATGCACTATATCCAAATATGAAGGGCAGTCTGTGGCTTAAACTCGACAGCCATCTTGAGGTCGCAGGCTCCATCAAAGCACGGGGAGGAATATATGAAGTCCTTAAAGTTACTGAAGAAATACTGTTGAAAGAGGAACTGATTGATATTAATGACGATTATATTAAAATACTTGAACCCAAAATCCGTGAAGCTTTGTCCGATTATACAATAAGTGTTGCTTCAACGGGAAACCTTGGGTTAAGCATAGGAATAATTGGGGCTTCACTGGGTTTTAAATCCAGGGTTCATATGTCAGGGGATGCAAAGCAGTGGAAAAAGGACAGATTACTTGCAAGGGGGGTTGAAGTAATTGAACATGACGGCGATTTTACATATGCTGCCTCAATGGGCAGAAAAGAGGCTGAGGGTAAAAATAAAATTCATTTTGTTGATGATGAAAGGTCCTGCAATCTTTTTATGGGATATGCGGTTTCAGCCATGCGAATCGGCAGTCAATTTAAAAAGAATGGTATAACTCCAACAAAGGAAAAACCGCTTATACTCTATCTTCCATGTGGGGTGGGAGGTGCACCTGGGGGGATTACATTTGGATTCAAGCATTTTTTCAATGATGCCGTTGAATGCTATTTTGCAGAGCCTGTGTCTTCACCTTCAATGTTACTGGGTGTATTGACTAAGAAATATGGAAAGACAAATGTCAATGAATATGGCCTTGATAACATTACAGAACTTGATGGTCTGGCCGTAGCAAGCCCGTCTGATTTTGTTGCTCCATTGGCAGAAAAACTATGCAATGGATTCTATACAATAAATGATGATGATATGTTCAGGCATCTTTATTTACTGAATAAAATGGAAAATATAAGGATTGAACCATCAGCAGCAGCTGGTATACCAGGACCTATTGCAACTGAGAATTTAGAAAGGGATGCTTATCATATTGTCTGGACTACGGGAGGGTTGTTTGTACCTGATGATATATATGATAAAATGATTCTCAGGGGGAAGATAATAGATGAAAACAGTCGGATATGACCTGACATTTGTTTCAGAAATGGAAGGTAAGACAGGGGAAGAGGTTTTTGCACTTGGACTCCTGCAAGGCTTATATAACTTGGGAAATAGTTCCAGCCTGGTTGTTTATGCAACAGAATCAATGAAAAAACTGCTGCTGAAGGAATACCCTGGTCTGCATGCAGTAGGATTTAAAAAAACAGGTAAAAAGTTTTACAAAAAAAAACTAAGAAGGTATATCAGAAAAAATCCGGTTGATATTGTTTATTATCCTCACATACACAAGCTCATGCCAGTGAAACTCTCATGTGAAACTGCTGCAACTGCCCATGGCATGAATTCCAAGGAAGTTTCCCGCCGGGACAGAAGAATAACACTTAAAAAATTGAAGAATATTGACAGAATTGCTGCAGCCGGGAACTTGGTCAAGGATGAAATACTGGTAAAACACAAAAACATGCCAAGTGAAAGCATTACTGTTATAAGCAATCCTCTCGTTGATATCAGAGCAGGGGTTGAAATTGTTCTAAAGAAAAAATTCATATTATCTGTCAATAGTGACAGCGAGCAGAAGAACCTTATTGCCATACTGAAATCCTTCAGAAAGATTCAGAATGAAATCCCTCATGATTTGGTAGTAATCGGTGATATCAATGAAAAGGGAAGGGCTTACAGATATATAAAGAGGGCAGGTCTAAAGGACAGGGTAATAGTTACTGGACGTATTAGCAGGGAAATACTTTTTGGATACTATAGAAATGCAGATCTGTTTGTCAATGCTTCCAGATACAAGGGTTTTGGTTATACTCCACTTGAAGCAATGGTATGTGAATCAAGGGTATTGTCCGTTGAGATGCCGGCGATAACAAATGCCGGGGGAATAGAGTGTGATGAATATATAAATAATCCGCATAACTATTCAGAGATAGCAAATAAAATGCTTATAGTTTTGTATAAGGCCATAGACAGGAGTTATTTAAAGGAAAGGGCAAAAAAACTCATGGATGTTTATAGTCTTGAAAAATCTGCTGTTAAATATGCGGAATTTCTTGGTATAGGAGAAAAAATATGACAGGTGAAGCAAGGCTCAGGAATTATCTGGTTATACTAATTGATATTTTTATAGTGTTTTTGTGTTTCTATATAGTATTGATCTTTGGAAATGAACAACCCTTCGCAAAGTTGATTAATTTGAGAAAAATAGTTTACCTGCCCGCCGGTGCCACCGTTCTGATATTTATATTTACAGATATGTATAGAAATATATTTAAAAGATATATAGAGATTTTATTCAATTGTGCACTTGCAGGAATAGCAGGTACTATACTGTTTGCGATTTTTGTAAATGTAAGGGCCTGGCACAATCAAACAGTTAAAATATCATATATCTTTGTTCTTCTTTTATTGATTGCATTTCTTGGAGCAGAAAGAATTCTGGTTGAGTTTCTATACAGACTGGCAATGAAAACAAAATCAATAGCTGTTGTCGGACCTCTGGAACAATGTATGAAAACAGGCTATGACTTCATTAAGAATAAGAAGAAAACCCATGAAATCAAATACATATTTGATGTTGATGGCAATATTGATATGTTTGAAAAGTATCTTGATAAAATTGATATTGTAATTGTATGTTCAGGAACAAACAAGGAAAAGCAGGATTGGATTGTAGAAATCTGCGCTAGAAACGAAACAACAGTATTTCTGACACCCAAAATTTATGAAATAAATACAATGAGACCAAAATTGACACAGATTGATGACACACCATACCTGTACTTTGACAGCAAGGGGCTCACATCAGAAGAAAGGGTATTCAAGAGGATTTTCGATATTGCTTTTTCATTCTTTCTTCTTATTGCTGTGTCGCCTATACTTGCAGTCTGTGCTATACTCATAAAACTCGATTCCAAGGGACCGGTATTCTTCAGACAGGAACGAGTGACCGAAATGGGTATTTTCAGGATTTATAAACTTCGCACAATGATAACGGATGCTGAAAAGAAAACCGGGGCTGTACTAAGTTATGTTAATGATGACAGAATAACTTCATTTGGCAAATTTCTGAGAAAAACGAGAATTGATGAGGTTCCACAGATAATAAATGTTTTAAAGGGCGAAATGAGCCTTATAGGACCAAGACCGGAACGTCCTGAGTTTGTAGCTGAATTTTGCAAGCAACTGCCCGATTATGATAAAAGACACTCAGTTAAAGCGGGGATTTCAGGACTGGCACAGATAATGGGGAAATACTCAACCAGTGCAGAAGATAAACTTAGATATGACCTGATATATATAAGAAATTACTCCATAATAATGGACATTAAGATATTTTTTCTCACATTGAAAACAGTATTTCTTGAACCTGGTTCCATTCTTGAAAATGAAAACATTGATTATACTGTGGAAATAGAGAAATTCAATGTAGAAATCATTAAATAGCAATTGGTAAATATTACTATTCTTGAGTAATTCCAGTGGGTTTGGTAAAATGAATTAAAGAACGGACAAGGAGGAATATGATGCCTGCCCTTTCCGATATACGTGATTCAGTCACTGCGTATGACTCAGAGAAGCATGCCGAGGAATTCTATGACTTTTATATAAAAAGAATTGGAAAGGCTGTTGAGCCCAGCGAACAATTGGAAACTGATATAAGGCATCTTTTTTACTGGTTTTTAGGTAAAGTTCATAAAACTGCTGCAAATCCCATAGAGACGATACAAATAGGTAAAAATATTTATAATATTTCAGAAGCGGCACCAAGCAATAGGGCAGCCATCGATGAGGCTGTAAAAAGTGAAAACCTCTGGGCAGGACTCGCCTTTATGAATGGTAACCTGCCAGTTGACAATTTAATAAACAAGGCAAAAACCATTACAAAGAACTCAATAATTATACCGGCATTTTTCGTTCATTTATTCAAGCCGCAGGAGTTCCCGATATTTAACAACAATGTATGGGCAGCCTACCGTGATGAACTTGGGAAAAACATATTTACAAACACAAGACCCACGACCTGGGACAATTACCTCGAATATGTAAGCTACTGCTCATACTTAAAAAGAAGGACCGGGTTGTCACTGAGGGAAATTGACAAAGGCCTCTGGGTCATCGGTGAGAAAATAATGGAAGAAGCCAGGAACAAAAATGAAAAAGAAACCGAAGAATCCGGACAGGTTGGGCTATTTCAGTCATTGGAAGGTATTCAGAAAGATTTTTAACAACAGGAAAACAGTATGAAACAGTCAAATGCAGGCAAAATCACAATCATTAGTTTTATCATAAATACTTTGCTCAGCACACTGAAGCTGGTCGTTGGGTTTTTAGGCAGCAGTGGAGCACTTATTGCTGATGGAGTTCACTCACTGTCAGATCTTGCAACGGATGTCATTGTTTTTATTTCTTTGCAGATAACAAAGAAACCGGCAGATGAAAAGCATAATTACGGCCATGGCAAGGTAGAAACCGTTGCCACTGTTTTGGTAAGTGTAGCTTTATTTATTGCAGGCTTTTCCATTGGGAAGGATGGCATAACCAAAATTGTAGAATTTTCAAAAGGTGCTGAAATAACCTCACCGACCATGATAGTGATTATAGTTGCCGGGATTTCATTATTGGTAAAAGAAACTCTATTCAGGTTTACGATCACTATAGGAAAAAAGGAAGGTAGTGATGCTTTGATTGCCAATGCCTGGCATCAGCGTTCAGATGCATTCTCATCATTGGGAGTTCTTATTGGTGTTGGTGGTGCTCTTATTCTAGGGCCTCGGTTTGCATTCCTTGATTCTGTGGCTCAGATTGTTGTAAGTCTGTTCATTTTCAGAGCTGCATATAAAATACTGATACCAAACATCGGGCAATTGGTGGATGCATCACTTGATGATGAAAAAACAGCTATGATAAAAAGTATATTTGAAAACCACCCAAAGGTGCAGGAATATCATCATCTTCGCACCAGAAGAGTCGGGTCTATAAATGCAGTGGATGTTCATATACTGGTGGACAGTAAACTGGATATAAGAAATGCACATGATATATCAACTGAGTTGGAATGCTCCCTGAAAGCATACATTGGTGAAGATTCTCTTGTATCGATTCATATAGAACCCAATGATGAAAAACAAAGACTAGAAAATATCTAGAATTTCATCTGCCAAATTTTCAAGAATGCCAAGTTCATCAGCTGTTTTGAAAATACTGTATCTGCTGCGGTAATCCTTGGCATACAGCAATGCATTCTTCAACAAATATTTTTCAATGCCGATTTGTTCAGCGTTCAATGGCCCGCCCAGTTTACTATATATGCTGAGAATATCCCTGTAGTCGGGTAGGAATGACATTGCTTCCTTTATTTCGTTGAACTTATTCAGAAAAATATCAACCCTTTTTAGTCGTTCATCCGCTGATATCGGTTCATCAGGATTGTCGGTAACTATTGACCTTCCGACAGTAATTCCATATATTTTAAGAAGCATGGATTCTCTAGCAGAAGCATTGAAATTTCCTTCCGTTAGATGAGCGGGATTAATTGAAGCAGGGTTCAGGGAAAATAGCTTTTCGTATAATGCAAGGCAGTAAAGGGTTGCAATTCCCACGGCTTCTCCATGTGAAGGATGAGGTTTTCCTTCTTCCAGTTTCATCATTTCCCAGAAGTGACCCATATTGTGTTCATTTGATGCAGCAGGGCGGGAGTTGGTGTTAATGAGCATTGCAAGCCCTGTGAGCAACAGAGCTTCAAGGAGCGCTTTTACTCCAAGTGAAGAATTTTTTGCTATTTCATCAATATTTGAAAGTACAAGGTTGATGGCCTGGTCAGATAATTCAATACAGTAGGGACAGACATGTTCTCCTGTAATATATGAACTTAGAATCCAATCGGCCTTTGCTATGTATTTGCCTATGACATCACCAAAACCTGCAAAAAGCATTTCCGGAGGAGCAGTTGCCATAATATCCAGGTCATAAATACCGACTGCAGGATAATCAGCAGGGATATTGATCTTTAGATTTCCCTTGAGCATAGGTGATATAACTGAAATATATCCATCCATGGAAGGAGCGGTTCCAATGCTTACAAACGGAATCTTAAGGAGATATGATGCATACCTGACCAGATCATTTACTGTGCCTGAACCCAGGGCTATCATAAAATCATAGTCAGGCTTATACTCCATCATGATATAACCAAGAGCTGCATTATCCGGTTTCAGGTTATCTTCTGACGGAGGAATGCAGGTAAAAACTTCAAAGCCGGTTGAAAGGATGCCAATGACTTTTTGCCCGAAAAGTCTGTGAAGTTTAGCATCTGTTACAATCATGCATTTTGAGCCGTTTATGTGATTCTTTATATATTCTACGGAGTTTCCGATAATATCGGTGCCAATATATAAATTGGCATCGGGTATACAGTGGTAATTACAGCTGCATGTGGGCCGGTTTATAACCAGTCTGTTGTTCTTGTATTCAATCATTGATAGACTCCCTTGGGTTGTTACTAAAGGTATTATATAGAATTTCATTGGTAATTGCATGAAAATTAAGGTATAAAAAAGGTAGTAGCTTTCATAGGAGGGAAAATATGGATTTTGAAAAATTGGTCAGAACAAGGCAGAGTACAAGGAAATTCGAGGATAAACCGGTAAGCAGGGGTCATTTGGGAAAATGTCTGGAAGCAGCCAGGCTTGCGCCATCAGCATGTAATGCCCAGCCATGGAAATACATCATTGCAGATGAACCGGAACTTGTAAAAAAACTGGCTTCTCTTACATACAATACAGTGGTTAAGTTCAATAAGTTTACAGACAATGCTGCAGCATTTGCTGTAGTGGTAATGGAACCCGGTACATTTGCTTCACACGCAGGTTCCTTTTTTACCAATTTGGATTATGCACTGATTGATATGGGTATATCCGTTGAGAATTTCTGCCTGCAGGCAACCGAATTAGGTATCGGAACTTGCATACTTGGATGGAGCCGGCATAAGGAAATCAAGAAACTCCTTGAAATACCAAAAAATAAGAGAATCGGTGTAATGATAGCAATTGGATATGAAAAAGACTATAAACTCAGGAGTAAAAGCAGAAAGACACTTGAAGAAATGAGTTCTTTCAATAAGTATTAATTGCCATAAATTGTAAAAAATAAAGGAAATTGTACACCTTCGTAGAATTAACATATATTGTAATATAAGGAGGAAGTACAATGAGTGATTTCAAGTACGAGATTGTTGAAAGACTAGGGGTTCTCAGTATATCCGGTTCAGGTTGGAGCAAGGAACTCAACCATATAAGCTGGAATGAACGGGAACCTAAATATGATATCAGGGAATGGTCACCTGACAGGTCCAAGATGTCGAAGGGTATTTCATTTACCAAGGATGAAGTGGCAAAACTCAGTGCAATGCTCCAGGATATATTGAACTGACATATCCAACTTCGGATTTCAGCGAAAATAATGAATAATCCAAAAGCAACCAATCATCCCAAAAGCAACCAATCATCCCATAAGCAACCAATCATTCCATAAGCAACCAATCATCCTTGGGATGATTGGTTAAGGATGATTGGTTAAGGATGATTGGTTAAGGATGATTGGTTTTTAATAATTGCGAAAAATCAACGTATTATTAAGGATGCAATGTTACTGACTTTGTGGAGTTGTCCACTATAGTCATTATATGCCTGCAATGAAATTTGTATAAGTGATATAATACTAAAAGGAATAACAGATTAAGGTGGTCATTATGATTTCAAAGAATGTAATAGCCTCGGTGCTTGAGGCGGCGGTATCAACAGGAGGCGATTTTGCCGAATTATTTATAGAGGATTCAAGTAAATCAAGCCTGAATTATCTTGATGGACAGCTTGAATCATCACAAACCGGAAGGGACTTTGGAGTTGGTATACGAATTTTCAGCGGATTGAACTGCATCTATGCCTACACTAACAGTTTTGATCAGGATAGTCTTGTTGAAACTGCTCTTAAAGCTGCCCAGGCTGTAAGGGGTTCTGTCCATCAAGGAATTAAAGTTTTGAACAACATGAAGACAAACAGAATACATGTTGTTGAAATTATGCCGGATTCTGTAAGTAAAAAGGATAAACTTGATATAGTTAAAACGGCATATAATTCTGCAATAGCTTATGATTCACTGATAAAACAGGTTTCATCCCGATATTCAGATACAGTTCAGAATGTGGCAATTGCAAATACTGAGGGACTTTACAGAGAAGATACAAGAGTATATACAAGGCTCATGATAAATGCAGTTGCAGAAAAGAATGGACAGATGCAGACCGGCTCTGCCAATCCGGGATCTCATGGTGGGTATGAATTTATCCAGGGATTGGATTTGAATGCAATTGCAAGGAGTGCCGCTGCTACTGCAGTGGTAATGGTAAATGCAGAATATTGCAAAGCCGGCGTCATGCCCGTTGTAATCGACAATGCATTCGGCGGAGTCATATTCCACGAAGCCTGCGGACATGGACTTGAAGCCACAAGTGTTGCCAAGGGAACATCTGTGTTTGCCGGCAAGATAGGTGAAAAAGTTGCACCGGAAGTGGTTACAGCAATTGATGACGGAACAATGCCCAACGAGTGGGGTTCAACAAACATGGATGACGAGGGATCTGATACCAGAAGGAATGTACTTATAGAAAAGGGTATCCTGAAAGGTTATCTGGTAGATAGATTCAATGGCAGAAAGATGGGCATGGAGTCAACCGGGTCATCAAGAAGGGAAAGCTATAAATTCGCACCCACTTCAAGGATGTCAAACACTTTTATAGACAACGGTCACAGTAAAAAAGAAGAAATCATTTCATCTGTTGACTTCGGACTATACGCAAAGGTCATGGGGGGCGGAAGTGTAAATCCAGGGACAGGAGAGTTCAATTTCTCAGTCAGAGAGGGCTATATGATCAGGAATGGTAAAATAGCAGAACCGGTCAGGGGCGGAACATTGATTGGAAAAGGACCTGATGTTCTTCAAAAGATAGATATGGTTGCGGATAATCTTGATATGGACCAGGGAATGTGCGGCTCTTCAAGCGGTAGTGTACCTGCAAATGTAGGCCAGCCTGCAGTAAGGGTGAGTTCCATCACAGTAGGAGGCAGATAACATGAAATACAAAGAATTGGCAGAAAGAATATTCAAAGCAGGAAATGAAGCCGGGATGCAGGACATGGAAGTCTATGTTTCAGGAAGCAGGGAATTTGAAGTAAAGATAACCAGGTCAGAAATTGATGGGTATAAACTAGCTGATAATTCAGGGCTGGGGTTCAGAGGATTCTACAATGGTAAAATCGGATACTCTTACACAGAAAAGATTTCAGATGACTCTATACCCTATCTGGTAAAAGGTGCTATTGAAAATGCCGAAATAAATGATACAAAGGATCAGGATTATATATTTGAAGGATCTTTGAAATATACTCCGGTAAATAATCTAAATACTGAACTTGATGGGGTTACAGAAAAACAGAAGATTGACTTTGCCATTGAAATGGAAAAAAAAGCACTTGAAATGGACAGCAGAATAAAGGCAAGCCAATACTGTATGCTGGGAACAGGCGCTTACTCATCAGAGCTTTTCAATACCAAAGGACTCGCTTTGGCTGACGAAGGTAACTTTGCCTATGCAATTCTGATGGTGCTTGCTGAAGAAAACGGTGTCTATAGTTCCGGTTTTGATTTCATCATCGACAATGATTTTTCAAAGTTTGATACTGGTAAACTTGCAAAAAAGGCTGTAAAAAATGCAATTGACCTCCTTGATGCAAAACCGGTTGAAAGTGGAGAATATGAAATAGTACTTGATGGAATGGCATCTGCAGGATTGCTGGGTGCAGTATCTTCAATTTTTTCAGCAAGGGCTGTTCATAAAAATCTGTCACTACTGAAAGGTAAACTTGGAGAAAAAGTAGCTGCAGAATGCGTAACTTTGGTGGATGACCCATTTTACAAGGGCGGAACTTCGACATCATCATTTGATGGTGAAGGTGTTGCAACCAAGTACAAGAATATAATTGAAGGTGGAGTGTTGAAAACATTCCTGCATAACCTGAAGAGTGCATCAAAGGATGGTGTTGAATCCACAGGGAATGCCTCAAGGGATTCTTATAAATCAACAATCGGCATATCACCGACAAATATGTATTTTAAACCGGGTGATAAAAATCTGGAAGGAATAATGGAAAAAATCAGCAAAGGGCTTTACCTGGTTGACCTTGACGGTCTGCATTCAGGATTCAATCCGATTTCAGGGGACTTTTCTCTTGGAGCAAAAGGATACCTGATCGAAAATGGCAAAGTGGCCCGCTCAGTCAA
Organism: Clostridia bacterium; assembly: GCA_016929655.1. Lineage (GTDB taxonomy): Bacteria > Bacillota > Clostridia > DUPQ01 > DUPQ01 > JAFGQE01. Next base: position 22,341 of record JAFGIJ010000173.1, on the reverse strand, counting down.
CCAGATTACTGTATCGGGTAACTTTTATGAAATGCTGATGAATATAGAAGAATTTGCATCGGAGCTGAGGTTCGGAATGGGAGGAGGCATAGGTTCACCTCCTGTCAGAATCAAGAAGCTCTCCGTTGCCGGAGAATAAATTAATGGCAAATGAAATTACAGGAAATACGAATGGTCTGAAAAGGAGCATACTTGAGCGACTGGAGAATCTCTTTGAAATCAAGAGCGATCCGGCTGTTCTCTGTGACCAGCATATCATTGACGAAATTTGCGATATAACAGGACATGTAAACAGAGAAATCTCTGTCTTTATATCACCCAGGGGAAAAACAGAAGAAATATCCGTAGGGGATTTCAAGACAGTTACCTTGAGAAGACTTGATATTGACAGACAGACAAGGTGCATACATACTCATCCTGGACCTGACAGCACATTATCGGCAATTGACCTGGATACTCTGAAGAATACCGACATGGCGGTAATGGCAGCCGTAGGTACATACGAAGGAAAACCCAACGGCATTTCCTGTGCTTATGTAAATATCGAAGGGCAGCCCGTCATTTCGGGACCATATTATAATGTGTTTGAAACAGATGATATGATTCAGGAAATGCTTAGGTTTGGGTCCAATAAAGAAATTGAGGAAGACCGCGAAAGAGAAATTGTAATTGCGGCGGGAGTAAGCAGACCAGGGCAAAGTGCCTTATTGGATGAACTTGCGGAACTTATTGACTCTGCCGGAGGAATCTGTGTTCATAAAGAAGAACAGCAAAGGGATTCATTTGACCCGGCGAGTTATATGGGAAGAGGCAAAATACAGGAACTTAACCACATCTGCAGGGAATATGATGCCGATACAATCGTATTTGATGATTCGTTGTCTCCGGCTCAGATTCGGAACATTGAGCAGATGCTGAATGTCAAGGTGCTGGACAGGAGCTCTCTTATTTTGGATATTTTTGCCCAGCGTGCCCATTCCAGGGAAGGTAAGCTTCAGGTTGAACTTGCACAGCTTACGTACATGCTGCCCAGACTCACAGGACGGGGAACAGAGCTCTCAAGACTCGGAGGAGGAATAGGAACAAGGGGCCCCGGAGAATCAAAGCTTGAGACCGACAGAAGACATATACTTAGAAAAATTAATATTCTAAAAAGAGAATTGAAACAAAATGACGCAAGAAGAGAAGTTCTGACAAACAACCGAAAAAAGCAGAATATGTTTACTGCTGCACTTGCAGGATATACCAATGCAGGAAAATCAACGCTGATCAACAAACTTACAGACAGCTCGGTTTTTGCTGAGGATATGCTGTTTGCGACACTGGACCCGTCTGCCAGGCGCTTTGAACTTCCGTCGGGTGAAGCTATAATTCTAACTGATACCGTAGGATTTGTCAGCAAATTACCTCATGAACTTGTGGAGGCATTCAAGTCGACACTTGATGTGGTAGCACAGGCTGATTTGATTATCCATGTGATGGATGGATCAAGTCCGAAGATGGATGCAGAAAAAAATATAGTTGATGAAATACTGAAAGAGCTCGGAGCCGGGGGAATCCCGGTAATTGAGGTGGTTAATAAAATAGATCTAATGCCGGAGTTGTACACTGGGGTTAAAAACTTCAATAGAAGATTCTACATATCGGCACTTACCGGGCAGGGGATAACTGAACTTGTAAGTAAAATAGAGGAAGAGGCAGAGGGTAACAGGTATATAAAGGAATTCAATGTAGGTTATGAAATGGGCCGTCTGATATCATATATACACTCAAATACAGAAGTTCTTGAAAAAGAGTACCTTGGTGATACGATAAGGTTCAAGCTTAAATTGACTGAGAAAAACATACAGAACATCAGCAAGGAATTAAATTTACAATAGTTTATCACTAAGATGAGATTCTATTAATGAATCAAGAATACCAGTGTTTTGAATATGGAATGATTTGATGAAAAGCAAATAACCATAACCGACGAACCTATAGGAATTCCCTGTAATGAAGAAATCCTATTGCACTAATGATTATTATGCTCGAAAGCATTGGTCATGTTACTACATCGGCATCAAGTATGGATTTAATAACCTTGCTTACAACCTGTATTTTGTATGGGGAACACCCGTCAAGCAGCTTGTAGATTTCCCTGGCATTCGGATCGTATTGTATAACCTCAGTGCCTTCAATAAGATAGGAAATTGAACAACCAAGAGCCTTGCAGATTTGCAAAAGAATCGTGAGTGTGGGACTTGCAGCCCCTAATTCAATTCTGCAGATATAAATATTTGATGTTTTGACCTTTTCTGCCAACTGCTCCTGGGTCAGTTTCAATTTTATCCGCCGATCTTTGATACGCTTTCCAATAAGAGTCCAATTAACTGTCATGATGTACTCCTGATGATGTTATTGAGAATGCTGACAATAAGATATCATACATTACAGTATTGGTGAATATACTAAAAAATAATACTTTCGAATTGACTTATTTAGTATGTCCCTTTCGTATCAAGAATTACATCGGATATTTCTTTTTCATGAGTAGATTCCTTGATTTTAAGGTCAAGCATTTCTTTATATAAATTCCCGTCAATCGGTATACTGAGTTTTTGGTCAAGCCATGAAGAAAGAAGCATGGCATTGGAAAGTGTCAGACTTTTAATTCCTTCACTTCCGGGTGCTATTAGCTTCTCGCCATGGAGTATGGCATTGACAAAATTTCTGGTAATACCCTTGTGAGATGGGTTTTCACCCTCAACATTTATTTCTTCAACCGTGAACTCCGGTTGACCAAAACCACCTTTGAATTCCTTGTTGAACTTTCGTTCAGACATTTCAAGCCTATAAAATGTTAGCTTGCCGCCTTCTATGACGATTTTACCCATATCTCCGCTTATTTCGAATCTGTTGGTCCCCGGTGCTTCTCCGGTGCTGGTGATGAAGACTCCCGTTGCTCCATTTTCATATTCTACAAAAGCAGTTACGTCATCCTCAACTTCAATATCATGGAATTTTCCAAAATAGCATCGTGCACTTATAGAAACGGGCATACCGCAGATCCACTGCCACAGGTCAAGTTGATGGGGATCCTGGTTAAGAAGAACTCCGCCTCCCTCGCCCTTCCATGTTGCCCGCCACGTTCCGGCATTGAAATAGCTCTGGGGTCTGTACCAGTCAGTTATTATCCAGACACATCGCTTCAATTCTCCGAGCTCGCCGGAGGAAACCATTTCCTTGGTTTTCTGATATATAGGATTGGTTCTTTGATTGAACATCATTGAGAAGACTTTGCCGCTTTTAACCGCAGCGGTATTCATTTCCTCAACTTGATTAGTGTATACACCTGCAGGCTTTTCGCATAAAACATGAAAACCTTTTTCAAAAGCCTGAATAGCTATTTCGGGATGGAAGTAATGGGGAGTTGCTATTAATACAGCATCAATGATTCCGGATGTCAAAAGTGAATCAAGGTCATTGAAAACACTTACATACTCTGGAAGATTTTCATGTGCTTTTTTGACTTTTCCAGTGTCTTTGTCAAAAACCGCTGTAAGTTCACATCCTGGAACTTCGCCTTTTACTATATAATCCGCATGAGAAGAACCCATACTTCCATAGCCAATGATGCCAAGCCTTACTCTATCCACTTCAATCCTCCATACCATATGTTATCGTGAGATTCTCATAACTCTGTCTCAGGGCATCAAATTCATTGCCCATGCATGTATCCTGCTCTATTGCACACCATTCAACCTTGGTCTCTTCGCATGCTGTAATAATTTTTTCCCAATTGAGATTGCCTTCTCCAACAGGAGCAAAAATCTGCTTTCTACCATCCATGGCCATGTCCTTGAAATGAATATATCTCATTCGGCCATCCATCTTGTAAATCCAGTCTTCAGGATTACCTCCGCCTGATTGCACCCAGTAAGTATCAATTTCAAATTCAAAGCTCCTGGGATTGGTTTCATCCATCAGGATATCCATGATCAACTTGTCATCGAACTTCTGGAATTCAAAATCATGGTTATGATATATGAGTGTAAGTCCATTTGCCTTTAATTTCCTGCCGATTTCATCGTATTCATGTGAAAAACGAACTATTCCTGCATAGTCATCGCGATATTCCTCAGGCATCATTCCAACACCAACAAATTCACAGTTCCAGAGCTTATGTTCCCTGATGACACTATCGAGGTCTTCCTTGAGACGCTGTGGAGAAGTGTGGGTTGCAGACATAACAAGTCCGGTTTCATCAAGACACTTTCTGATATATGCAGGATCCATGGGTCCTGCACCTGATAACTGAAAACTCTTATAGCCAATTTCCTTTATTTTCTTCAGGGTATCAAGCAACCCCTCGGGTGTCTGTGTATACTTCCTCAATGTATAGAGCTGTGCTGAAATTTTAAAATTCCTCATGATTGACCTCCTGCCTGTATTACAGCCCCCATTATATTATATTGAGATACTTTTGATACCAAAAACTTACAAAAAATATTCCTTTTACTATATAATCATTATCGCGGAGGTTTTTAATGCTTAAAAGAATAATCCTTATACTAATAACTGTGATTCTGGTAGTGGGAATTACAGGCTGCGGCGGCAAGATGGATACCACATTTGAAAAGCCCGTCCTTGAAGGAATTGAATTTGCCGGTGAAGCAAAGGCATTTGATATTCATATTGTTTATTTCCGCTCCATAAATATGGAGTATATTAATGATTCGGTAGATAAATTCAATGAAATCTTTGACAAAGAATTGAAAATAACACCTCATCAGGTAATTGATTTGTCAGGGAATAAAATAGTTGAACTTCTTAATGCTACCGGAGCAAACGGTTTTTATCAGTTTCCGCTTTCCAATATTGAAAGGCTTGTTGAACTTCGGAATTCCAATCAGATACTTGCCATTGATGAATTGCTTGAAGGCAATGAGCTCTGGAACCAGATGCCGTCATCCCTTAGGAACATATTCAGACTTGAAGACGGACATGTATGGGCCTTGCCAAGAAGCTTTGAGCCTGTTGTCTATGGAAGAATGATAAGGGCAGATTACCTTGAGGCCCTTGGATTGGATGCTCCGACAAATCTAGATTCACTTTATACTGTATCCCTTGCCTTGTCACAGGGTGACCCTGACGGCAACAATATAAATGATACCAATGGTATGACTTATTATAATGCTATGAATTTCAGAGACATATTCAGTGCATCAGGAGCTCCCATAAGTATTGGGAGTGATGGTTACCAAAGAACAAGCATAGTATATAACCCGTATTATGACTCATATGAGGACAGCATGCTTCTTGAAGAAATGGAGGGTGCATTAGAATATATTACCAGGCTGAAGCAGGATGGAATTCTAAGAAAAGAAGGCTGGAGATTTAATTTCAACAACGATATTGATGGAAACCCTTCAACATCAAATATTTATGACATAGTCTCAAACCAGGCATTCGTCGATGATAGAATTACGATTCTAAATGGCATAACCGGAGTAAGGAACGAAAATTTAACACCCCTTTCCTATGATTTTTCTGCCGGTATGTATGTCCTTGGAGCAGATACCTCAAATCCTACAGCAACACTGCATACTTTCATAAATCTGTTTCTAGGTGATCTGGAAGGTTTTCTATTTGCCAGCAGAGGGGCTCCCGGGAATTTATATGAGCTAAACGGAAATGAAGTAATCATCAACAGCTATGGATTCTTCTCGCCCCGCAGTGATTCAATTCTTATGAACAGTCCATTTTTCAAATATGAGACCATGAACCTTACGGACAACACGGAACTTTCAGATGGAACTATTATAGGTAGGCTTATGGACTCCATAGAGACAAAGGACAAATATATCATGGAGTCAAAGCAGCTTGGATACATGTATGACCTCTCCATGGATCTTGCATATCCTGAAATGTTCAAAGTAAAGGAGGGGGAATTGCTCAACAGCAGTTCAGCTGCTTTGTTTGATACTATCTTCAATCAAATTATTACTGGGGCTACATCAGTAAAAGATGGTACAGCAGCATATATACGGGGTATGAAACATCTGGGAATGCAGGATATATTGGATGAATTGAACAAACGGATTGGCAGGGAAACAGGTAACTCGTATTAAGGAGTCAGTTATGAGTAAATCAAAGGTTGTAAACGGCAGGATAATAACCCCATATCGAATTCTTGAAAATGCCGAGGTTGTTTTTGAAAATGGCATAATTTCAGGAGTTGGGGAAAGAACTGATGATTCGGGATATGAAATTCTGGATGCAGGAGGAAATTACGTAGCTCCGGGATTCATAGACATCCACTCACATGGAGGTGGTGGTGTTGATTTCATGGATAATGACCCAAATGTTTTTGATAAAATTTCAAAGACTCATGCAAGATATGGAACTACCATGATTTTTCCAACCCTCACATCAAGTAAGTTTGATGTTCTGAAAACTGCCATTAAAAATTTTGAATCAATTCCAGCAGGTGGAACCGGTGGAGCAAGAATGCCAGGTCTTCATCTTGAGGGCCCGTATTTTGCCATGGAACAAAGAGGTGCACAGGATCCCAGATATGTAAGACCTCCTGTAAGAGAAGAATATCTTGAGATACTTCAGATGACTGACAGGATTGTAAGGTGGAGTCTGGCACCGGAACTTCCAGGCGCATATGAATTTGCGGCTGAGCTTAAAGCCAGGGGAATACTCCCTGCAATAGGACATTCAAATGCAACATATGAACAGGTCCTGGAAGCATATGAAAATGGTTTTGAATTAATAACACATCTATATTCCGGATGCTCGATTATGAGAAGAATAAATGCATATAGGGTAGCAGGAGTAGTTGAAAGTGCTTTTTTGATAGACGGAATGAATGTGGAAATAATAGCTGACGGACATCATCTTCCGGCAAGTCTTTTGAAATTGATATGTCAGAATAAATCAATCTCAAGGATAGCACTGGTAACTGATTCGGTCAGGGCAGCCGGGGATCCATCCATTGAGACAATCGTCGGAGACAGGGAAACAGGTATAAAGGCAATTGTGGAGGATGGAGTTGCCAAACTTCCCGACAGAAGTGCTTTTGCAGGCAGTGTCGCAACTGCAGACAGGCTGATAAAAACAATGGTGGGCATGGCTGGTGTTCCGGTTGAAAGAGCAGTTGAAATGCTGACTGCTTCCCCTGCCAGAATCATGAATGTATACGACCGGGCAGGTTCACTGAGTACCGGTAAATATGCGGACATGGTCATTTTTGACGATAATTTTAATATCAGTATTACCATTGTCGGAGGCAGGAAGATATTTGAAGCGTAGAATACCTGATGTCATCCTTGATGGCAGAACACTCTCAGTTATAGTAGAATATCAAAGAAGAAAAACAATATCCCTTGCAGTAAAATCTGCAGGGGAACTGTATTTCAAGGCACCTGTCGGACTTCCCGAATCCAGACTCAAGGAGTTCATTGAAGCAAAAGAAAACTGGATAAAAAAACGAATCAAACTGATGGAAGCTTCTGCCGGGGCTGGAGCTGGCTCAGGAATGACTCCCGGAAGGATTTTATATTATTCGGGAACGCCGAGAACACTGGAAGTATCAGGATCCTCCATGATTGTCCTCCGGGATAGGATTATAGTTCCCATGGGGTTTACATCAGATGATCTTGATGAATGGTACAGACAGCAAAGCCATGGATTTGTAAAGGAGTTCATAGAAAAAAACAAATCCGCCATTCCGAACTGTACATTCAAGATTCGAAGACAGAGAAGAATATGGGGAAGCTGCAATACAAAGCGGAACATAAATATAAACTCAAGGATATCCATGTGCAGACCCTCTGCCATCGAATATGTGCTTTGGCATGAGATTTGCCATCTAAAGCATATGGATCACTCAAAAAGGTTTTACAATTGTCTTGAAAAGGTGTTTCCTGACTATAGGGCTGAGAAAAAATGGCTCAGGGACCATGAATATCTTCTGCTGATTTAGAGGAGGTCTTGCAATGGCACAGTACCTTATATAAAATCAAGTGGAAAGAATAAATCAAACGGGGGTAAACAATGGATTACAGGATGCGCAAAAAGGATTATCTCGTTGTCCTGGCAATGACTGTCATTTATGCAATCATAGCATTTATAAACCTGGGATCCATGTCAGCTCCGGAAGAAGGCTATACTCCGGATTCTGAACGCAGAAGCATCATTGTTTATTTTGAGGAAGAAAGCAGCATTGACTGGATTACCTATTATATCGGCATCGGTGATGACTGGTACAGCGCCGGACAGCTGGATGTCGAATATCTCGACGAAAACAACAGATTCGTCGAACTTTGTTCCCTGGAAAAACCGGATAACAGGGTATTCAAATGGCTTCACAAGGAAGTTGAGGCAACAACATCTGCTGTTAGACTGACTACAGGAAAATACTATGATCCTGACAGCAATATAAGCGGTGTCAAAGGTGAAATCCTTGAGGTTGCTTTTTACAGTGGTGAAAATGAAACTCCCATTGCCATCGACAGACTGGAACCACTTGACAAAGAATCACAGGGAATGGAAAAACTGTTTGACGAACAGGACCAGGCGGTTTATACACCATCTTTCATGAATAGCACATATTTTGATGAAATATACTTTCCAAGGACGGCATTTGAGTACATGGAGGGAATGGAACCCTTCGAAAACACTCACCCACCTCTTGGAAAGACACTGATAATGATTTCATATGAAATTTTCGGAGTCAATGCCTTTGCATGGAGGTTCATGGGAACACTTTTTGGAATATTAATGATTCCTCTCATGTATATATTCGGCAAATGGGTTTTTGGAAACACCTTCCTGGCTTTTACAACTGCATTCTTAATGATGTTTGACTTCATGCACTTTGTTCAGACAAGGATAGGAACCGTTGATGGGTTCCTTGTATTCTTCATCATTGTGTCATATATGTTCATGTATAAGTATTTTTCAACCAAATCCTATGAAAAAGGATTTTTAAAATCCCAGATACCACTCCTGTTATCAGGAATATTCTTTGGGCTAGGCATTTCAGTAAAATGGATAGGTATTTTTGCAGGAGCGGGCCTTGCGTTTCTTTTCTTCCTTTCAAGGATACTTGAATTCAGGGATTATAAAAAAGGAAAAATGGATGTCCGGCTTTTTAAAACCAAATATATATGGGGAACCATGGGAATGTGTGTCATTTTCTTTATAATAATACCTGTTGTAATTTACACCATTTCGTATATCCCATACTTCAATGCAACAGGCACAGCGGGATGGTTCAAAGATTTGCTCGCTAGTCAGAAGCATATGTACAATTATCACAGCGGAGTAACCAGTGAACACCCATTCGCATCAGTCTGGTGGCAATGGCCCTTCATGGTAAAACCTGTTTATTATTACCTGTCACCGGTTCTTGAAGATGGAAAATGGGGAAGCATAGCTTCATTCGGAAATCCTGCAGTTTGGTGGGGCGGTCTTGTTACGTTGTTCTGGACCATATGGGTTGCAATTACAAAGAAAGATAAACGGGTATTCATTATATTTGCAGGGTATCTTGCAATACTTATTCCATGGGCATTCAGTCCAAGGAAAATAACATTCCTATATCACTACTTTGCATGTATTCCTTTTCTGATATTATCAATTTCCTACATATTCGAACACCTTTTGGATAAATACAGGAATGCGCGAAAAGGTATATACATTTTTCTTGGCATTGTAGTTTTACTGTTCATCGGATTTTATCCATCCCTCAGCGGAATCATTGTTCCGGAATGGTACACTGAAAGTCTCAGATGGCTGCCATCATGGTTTTTCTAGAATGCAATTGGTTTTTCCGGAAAGTAATTGGCTTTTCTAGAAAGTAGTAAGCTCATCAAATATCTTTATGGCAAAGTAATCTGTCATTGAAGAAAGATAATCAATGATTGCCATTATATAATCCACTTCGTTTCCCAGAGCATAAATCACCCTGTTCTGGTACATTGAATTTCTTTCAACGATTCCTCCCAGGTCTGAAAATTTCTCAAGCTTTGAAATGAAGGTACTGCACAATTCAGGATAAATACTCAGATAGTGGTCCCTTATATAACTTATTGTGTCATTGCTCCGGTACATTTTATAAAGAACTTTAAAAATGGAATCCAGAATAAGCTTTGCATAGTCATGAAAAATAACAAGGCGCTCATTATCATAGATGTATTTGTAATTGAAATCCTTTATTTCCCTTAGGAATTTCAGATGATCGTCTGAATAACGCATACCTCTGTCAGGTGTACTTTGCTCACATAGGTCAGTTACAAGATGATATATCATGGAGGTGTTGTTAGTTTTACTCACATCTATATCAGCATAATCCTTGAGCATTTCTTCAAGGAGTTTTTCGTGTACACCATCCAGTATATGAAGACGCAGAGCATCTTCTATGTCTCTTCCCACATAGGCAATATTGTCGGCAATTTTTACCACGCAGCCTTCCCAGGTATAAGGTGAGAACTGGTTGGGTTGCTCTATTTCCTCCAGTTTTACATATGTATTACGTGGGAAAAGAATGTCATCTTCAACTTCTCCGCAATGACAGATTATCCCGTCTCTTACAGCATAGGTCAGGTTGAGGTTTTGCTCAAACCCCCTTGAGTTTTGCAGTGTTTCATAATTGTCTATGAACCTAAGGCTGTTCTTTTCGTGAATGAAGCTCTGACCAAGATATTCATTGGTTAATTGACTTATATATTTTTCTCCGGAGTGACCGAATGGGGCATGTCCAAGGTCGTGTCCTGTTGCAATCGCCAGGGCAAGCTCTTCATTCAGACCGAGATGCTTGCAAATGGCCACCGAAATCGATGAAACATGATTTACGTGCTCTATCCTTGTGCAGATATGGTCATTGGTTGTGGCAAAGAAAACCTGGGTCTTATGTTTCAAACGACTGTAAGCCCTTGAATGCAGTATTCTTGTGTAATCCCTTTCAAAGGGTGTCCTTACATCATCCTTCTTAACGGACAGAGATCCGTATCTGGCAATTGATGTTTCATATTTTGGGTTACCCGGAACCAAAGCTTGTTTCCTGAATGAATCCTTCATAATTCCACCTGCCTGATTTGATTTTTGATATAATAATTATATATCTTTGGACAGGTTATTACAAAGGGAGGCGCACATGAGTAAAAATGGTTTCTACGCATTCGTTCATAGAATGAAATATATAACGCGCTGGGGATTGATGAGAAACACCAGTTATGAAAATCTGAAGGAACATAGTTTTGACGTTGCAGTTGTTGCCCATGGGTTGGCTTTGATTGGGAACAGGTATTACAGCAAGAACTATAATGCGGACAGAATAGCAATGTGTGCACTGTTCCATGATGCAAATGAAGCAATAACCGGAGATATGCCGACTCCTGTAAAATATGGGAATCCGGAAATAATGAAAGCTTACAAGGCGCTTGAATCAGAAGCAAAGAAAAGAATCCTCTGCATGCTGCCGGATGAACTAACGGATGCATATCATGATTATATGTATATAAAGGATTCAGAAGAAAAGATGATAGTAAAGGCTGCTGATAAAATTTCCGCATACATCAAATGTCTGGAGGAAGAGCGTGCAGGCAATGATGATTTCGCCACTGCAAAACAAACACTTAAAAAAGCCATTGACAGATTTGAACTTGAGGAAGTGGAACATTTCATGAGGGAATTTATACCAGTTTATGGTATGAATGTTGATGAATGTTGATAAAAGTGGGATGGGGACGGAGTATTTGGGTGTAAAATGCCGAAAAACGGCGAAAAACAGAGCATCAAAATTGCATACTGAAATAATCACAAATTATGCTTGACATAGCAAAGAGCTTGTATTAGAATAATCAATGCTGACTAAAAGGCATAGAATTATTTTATATACAAGGAAGGAGCATTCAGTAATGAAAACTGTAATGGCCAATAGCGAGACCGTTGAAAGAAAATGGTACGTAGTGGACGCAGACGGACAGACACTGGGAAGACTTGCAAGCCAGGTAGCATCAATACTCAAAGGCAAGAACAAACCGGAGTACACACCTCATGCTGACACCGGTGATTATGTTATAATCATCAATTGCGAAAAAATAAAGGTAACGGGAAATAAGGAAACCCAAAAAGTATATAAACATCATACTGGTTGGATAGGAAACCTTAAAGAAATCCCATACAAGGAAATGATGCAGAAGCATCCCGAAAGAATCATAACATCTGCTATAAAGGGAATGCTGCCGAAGAATAGCCTTGGAAGGCAAATGATCAAGAAGTTAAAAGTCTACGCTGGTTCAGAGCATAATCATGAAGCTCAGAAACCCGAAGTACTTGAACTCAAATCGTAGTGAAGGGAGGATGCAGAAATGGCTAACAGCGTACAGTATTACGGAACCGGAAGAAGAAAGAAATCAATAGCAAGGGTCAGGCTTGTACCGGGAACAGGACAGATAACTATAAACAAAAGGTCAATTGACGAATATTTTGGACTTGAAACCCTTAAGGTTATTGTAAGGCAGCCTCTTGTATTGACCAAGACAGACGGACGTTTTGATGTTCTGGTCAATGTAAAGGGCGGTGGATTCACAGGCCAGGCCGGTGCAATCAGACATGGTATTTCAAGGGCGCTCCTTGAATCAGAACCAGGACTCAGAGGCGACCTCAAGAAAGCCGGATTCCTTACCAGAGATCCAAGAATGAAAGAAAGAAAGAAATACGGTCTTAAAAAGGCAAGAAAAGCTCCTCAGTTCTCAAAGAGATAAAACCACAAAAGACGCCGAAAGGCGTCTTTTTTTGTCCTAATAATTCAGACAGACGTAAATATTTACGTCTGTCTGAATTATTAGGGTTGATGTAAATATTGGGCAGGGGAGAAAATAGTGTTAGAATGTATTTACTAAATAGCGGAGGATTTTTATGCTGCTGGTTAAAAATGGAAAAGTATACACAATGAAGGATCAAAATGGATTCATGGGTTATGTTCTGGTTGAAGACGATAAGATAAAGAAGGTCGGGAAGATGGATGAACTTCCGGCTGGAATTGAAGAAAAATGTGACAGGGTCATTGATGCTGCCGGAGGTTTCATTATGCCTGGTTTCATTGATCCACATTGTCACGTGGGCATGTGGGAAAACGGCATAGGCTTTGAAGGTGCGGACGGAAATGAAATGACGGATCCTGTGACCCCTCATATGAGAGCCATTGATGGGATATATTATAAAGACAGGTCCTTCGGGGATGCCATGAAAGCTGGAATAACCACAGTTGTTACAGGCCCCGGAAGTGCCAATGTCATCGGAGGACAATTTGCGGCACTTAAAACTTACGGGAACAGCATTGAAGAAATGCTCTTGAAAGAACCTGTCGCAATGAAAATGGCTTTTGGTGAAAACCCCAAACGTGTTTACAGCGGCCAGAAGAAATCACCATCAACAAGAATGGCAACTGCTGCCATATTACGTGAAGCTCTTATGGAGGCTAAGGCATACCGTGAAAGGCCGGATGCGGACAAGGAGAAGGTAGATTTCAAGAAGGAAGCCCTGGCACAGGTCTTTGACGGCCTTTTGGTAAAAATTCATGCCCACCGGGAAGATGATATTCTGACAGCCATAAGAATAGGCAGGGAATTCGGTCTCAATTTTACCATTGAACACTGTACCGAAGGCTACCTGATAAAAGATATTTTGAAAAAGGAAAACATTCCTGTTATTGTTGGGCCGCTTCTTTCATTTCGCTCGAAATTTGAATTGACCAACAGTACGATAAAAAATCCGGGACTGCTTCAGAAGCACGGTGTTAAAACGGCTATTATGACTGACCACCATGTCATACCGATACAGTACCTGCCGTTATGCGCAGGAGTTGCAGTCAAGGAGGGGATGGATGAGCTCGAAGCACTCAGGGCTATATCACTGTATGCTGCTGAAGTGACGGGCATTGAAGACCGGGTTGGAAGCCTTGAAACCGGCAAGGATGCAGATATTGCAGTATTTGATGGTAATCCGCTTGAGATAAGGACTGGCGTAATTGCAACTGTCATTAATGGTGTTGTTGTATATGAAGGATAAGTGCTGCATCTTCTGTACTGTGAATGAAGATGAAACATTTGAAGCAGGCAGAGTCCTTTCAGGTATAGCCCGGGGAATTGTAAGACTTGAAGGAGATCTGGGAACTGGTAAAACTGTGTTTGCAAGAGGGGTAGCAGCAGGTCTTGGAATAGAGGGATATATTACAAGTCCCACATTCAACATAGTGAATGTGTATGAAAAGGATGGTCTTTTCTTCAACCATATGGATGCATACAGGATAACTGACGAAGCTATGCTTTATGATATAGGTTTTGATGAAATCATTGATGAAGGATACATAACCGTAATTGAATGGGCTGATATGATAGAAGATTCCATAAATGAAGGTGGTTTCAGAGTAAGGATAGAGTACTCAGGAGAATCCAATAAAAGGCTTATTAGTCTGGATGGTCCACGGGAAAGCATTGAAGAATTTGCAGGGAAATTGAAATGAAGATACTGGCAATTGATACATCATGTGAGCAGGCTTCCTGTGCACTGTATATCGAAGGGGAAATTGTGGAGAAAAAGTCCCCGGTGGATAAACGGAGACATTCCTCTTCGCTGATGCCTATGGTCAGTGATTTGCTTGCAGAAAATAGTCTGACTGCCGGGGATATGGATTTTTTTGCCGTTGGAAGCGGTCCTGGTTCATTTACAGGAATTAGAATAGGAATGTCGGCAGTCAAGGGAATGGCATTTGCGGCTGGAAAAAGCATACATTCAGCAAAATCACTGGATATACTGGCAAACAGATATAAAGCGCCTGTTGGTATTGTCTGCCCAATGATAGATGCACGCAACAGACAGGTCTATACAGCTTTATATAAATGGAACGGCGATTTCTATGAGCCTGAAACGGATTATATTGGTATAAGCATTGAGAAGCTTTCGGAAATTCTTGCGGAAAAAGACGGTCCGATAGTCATATGTGGCGATGCCCTGGAAAAATATCAGGAATTTTTGACTGCTGAAGCCGGAATCATAGGAATTGAATCCGATTCCTCGAATAAATATCCATCGGCAGCTGTCCTTGCTGACATGGCTGCGAGGGGTATTGAGCTTATTGACAAAGGAAGTGCATCTGCGACTCTGCCTTTTTATTTAAGGGAGTCACAGGCAAAGAGGCTTTATGATAGATAACGATGTTATGTTTGTCAGGGCTGCTGAAGAGCATGTTGCCCAGATGCATGAAATTGAACTGGAAGTTTTTCCAACTCCATGGTCCTATGAAAGCCTTGAGCAGGATGTCTGCGGCCATGAAATTGCATATTATATTGTTGGGTTGGTAAATGGCCGGGTGGTTTCATATGCCGGATTCTGGTTTGTCCTTGATGAAGCCCATATAACAAATGTAGCTGTTAAAACGGAATACAGAAGAAAAGGCATCGGAAGGAAAATGATGGAGCTATTGCTTGAAAAGGCACAGGAGATGGGAATCATTACAGTCTCCCTTGAGGTGCGGGTTTCGAATAAAGCGGCCAGGGATCTGTATAAAAGTCTGGGGTTCAGTGTTGCCGGTCTAAGGAAAAAGTACTATGCAAACAATGACGAAGATGCTCTACTTATGAGCAAAATCATGGAACCGATGAAATAAAAATCTGCAAGGGTATAATTAAAGCATGTCTATGACAGAGGAAAAAACATTTATCATTGAAGATGAACTAAAAAAACTTCCGAAGACTCCGGGTGTCTATCTTATGAAGGACAAGGATGGTGAAGTTATTTATGTCGGTAAGGCAGTTGACCTTCAAAGCCGGGTTCGTTCTTATTTTCAGAAAAGTGACAAATCGAGCCGTATCCGCCGGATGGTGGAATCCATAGACAGTTTTGAATGTGTAATGGCAAATGACGAAAGGGAAGCATTCATAATGGAATGCAACCTGATAAAAAGCCATATGCCCTATTACAATATTATGATGAAGGATGACAAGACATATCCCTACATCAGGATCACAACAGATGAAGAATATCCTAGGATAAGCATTACAAGAAAAGTTGAGAAAGACAAATCCCGTTATTTTGGTCCATATCCTGAGAGGGTTTCGGCAAAAAATGCAATTAACATACTTCAGACCAATTTTCCGGTAAGAACCTGCAAAAAGACGAAGATGGGTCAGGATAAAAGGCCGTGCCTCAACTATCATATAAAGAGATGCCTGGGCCCGTGTGCCTCCCTTTGTACCAAAGAGGAGTACATGGAGCAGGTTGCAGGTCTTCTGCGTTTCCTCGAAGGGAAGTCACCTGAAATTCTGGAGGAATTCAAGGTAAAAATGGAAGAAGCCAGCAAGGAGCAACGCTATGAAACGGCAGCTGTATTCAGGGATAGAATCAATACTCTGCGGAAAGCCTCAGACCTTTATATGGTAAAACCGGGCATGAAGAGAACGGACATAGTAGCAGTGGCATCAAAGGGTAGTCTTGCCGTGGCATATGTTTTGAATATCAATGAAGGCGCAGTCATTGACAGACGGCAGTTTGAGTTCAGCTCAATAGGAAGCGGTAATGAAATTACGGAAAACTTCCTAAGGCAGTATTATTCAGGTGGGAATGCCATTCCCAATGAGCTTCTTGTTTATAACCCGCTGGAAAACCCGGAATGGCTGTCAGAGTGGCTTGGCAGTATTAAGGGGCAAACCGTGCATATTAGAATTCCAAAGCAGGGTGAGAAGAGAAAGCTTGCCGAACTGGCATACAGCAATGCATTCCATGTCCTTCAGTCCTATGAAGAAAGACTGCTTTCAGACAGCAGGAATCTGGTGGACCTTGCAAAACTTTTAAAACTGGAAGAATTTCCACATAGAATCGAAGCCTATGACATATCGAATCTGGCAGGTTCTGACACTGTGGGATCTATGGTAGTTTTTATAGACGGAAAACCCAGACGAAGCATGTATAGGAAATTTTCCATAAAGACAGAAGCATCCGGCAATGACCTTGCGGCAATGGCTGAAGTTTTAAGCAGAAGACTTGCTAGGTTTGATGATGAAACTTTCGGAGGGCAACCTGAACTTATTATGATAGACGGAGGAATCAATCAGGTGAATGCAGTACTGTCAGTACTGTCTGACACAGGTTATGAAATCCCTGTCTGCGGGATGGTCAAGGATGACAGGCATATTACCAAAGCACTTGTTTATATGGGTAAAACCGTCAATCTGGCACCAACGGAAAGCCTGTTCAGGTTTGTTGCATCCATACAGAATGAAGCCCATAGATTTGCCATTGAATTCAACAGAAAAAAGAGAAAAAAGAGATATTTTGATTCAGAACTTGATAAAATTCCGGGTATCGGCAGCAAGAGAAAGGAAAGTCTGATGAGGCATTTTGGATCCATCAGGGAAATCAAGGCAGCCGGGATAACCCAGATTGAAGAAGTAAACGGAATCAGCAGTTCAACTGCAGCTGGAATATATGAATACTTCCATGGAAAGGCGGGAAAATGAGTGTTTTAGCAATAGGCGACCTTCATCTGTCACACCAGGTAGAAAAACCCATGGATATATTCGGTGATGGATGGGCAAATCATTCTGAGCAGATCGAAAGAAACTGGAATGATGTGGTAAGGGAAAAAGATACCGTTATTTTACCAGGTGATTTTTCATGGGCTACATATCTTGAACAGGCCGTCGAGGATTTTCTATTTCTCGAAAGACTGCCCGGAAAAAAGGTCATGCTTAAAGGAAACCACGATTATTGGTGGGAAACTGTCACAAAAATGGAAAAGTTCCTTGATTCCATTGGGGTTAAAAGCATAGGATTCCTGTACAACAATTGTGTGTCTGCAGAAGAAAGATGTTATGTGGGAACCAAGGGATTTGATTTTGAAAATGAGAAGGACCAGACAATCAGGAACAGGGAAATCATAAGATTCGGCCTTTCGCTGGATGCAGGTGAAAAGTGCCTGGGTGAAAAGATTGCAGTATTTCACTTCCCGCCTGACAACAATCCTGATTTCATAGAAATGATGAAAAAAAATGGTATCAGCAGATGCTTGTTCGGCCACATTCATGGCAAGTGGGACAAACCCAATGAATATGAGTCCGATGGCATCCACTATATAAATGTATCGGCTGACCGGATCGGGTTCAGACCACATATGATTTGAAGCCCGGAGCATGGGTAATATATCAATTATGCAAAGGCGTGTTTCTTGTGATATAATATCTCAGCTATGCGCCTGATGGTGCTGGAATTGATAATTTTAACGGAGGATTCAGATAAATGGGAGCAAAGGTTTTAAAACAGGAAGGCTACAAGGTCAGTATGGAGATTTCAATATCACCTGAGGATTTCAAAGATGGTATAAGCAGGGCTTACCAAAAGACCAAGGGCCGCTACAATGTGCAGGGTTTCAGAAAAGGCAAAGCACCGCAGTATATGATTGAAAGAGTTTATGGAGAAGGTGTTTTCTATGATGAAGCAATTAACATCCTTTTCCCAGAACAGTATGAAAAAGCTATTGACGAAACCGGAATTTATCCTGTGGACCATCCTTCTGTTGATCTAAAGGAAATTGATCCTAAAAAAGGCGTTGTTATGGCTGTTGAAGTAGATGTTAAACCTGAGGTTAAACTCGGCAAATACAAAGGTGTTGAAATAGAAAATATTGCCGTCAAGGTAACATCCAAGGACGTTGAAGAAGCACTTGAGGCTGAAGCAAAAAAGAATTCAAGGACCATTACCGTTGAGGGCAGACCTGTAAAAGACGGGGATTTAGCCATCATAGATTTTGAAGGATTTCTTGATGGAGAAGCTTTCGAAGGTGGAAAAGGTGAGAACCATGAGCTAAAGATTGGTTCCGGTCAGTTTATTCCTGGATTTGAAGAGCAGATCATCGGCAGGAATATAGGAGAAGAATTTGATGTAAATGTAACATTCCCGGAAGATTATCAGGCAGAGGAACTGAAGGGCAGGGATACTGTCTTTAAAGTAAAACTGCACGAAATAAAGGAAACTGAAATACCGGTCATCGATGATGAATTTGCAATGGATGTATCTGAATTTGATACACTTGAAGAATACAAAGAAGATATTAAAAAGAACATCAAGGAAAAAAGGCAGAAAGATGCCGAAGAGACAATGAAGGACGAAGCTCTTGGCAAAGCTGTTGAAAATGCAGAAGTCGAGATTCCTCCTGCAATGGTTGAAAGACGCATTGATGGTCAGATACGCGATTTTGAAATGAGAATCAAATATCAGGGAATGGACCTGGACCAGTATCTTGGCCTTATAGGAATGGACAGGCAGCAGATGAGAGAGCAATTCAGGGAATCATCCTTGAAACAGGTCAAGGTACAGCTCGTAACAGAAGCTGTTTCACTTGCAGAGAAAGTTGAAGCTGCTGACGAGGAGTTTGAAGCTAAGATTGAAGAAGTTGCCAGAAATTATGGCATGAGTGTTGAAGATTATAAAAAGAATCTTAATGATGAATACATTGAGTACATGAAGGACGGCATTGTCTATGAAAAGACAGTTGACCTTATTTTTGAAAAGTCTGTGAAATCAAAGAAAACAGCTAAAAGCAAAGAGTCAAAAAAGGACGATGCTGAAAAAGAATAAGTAGTATAATTATTTCAAAAGGAGGTAGAGAGATGAGTTTAGTACCTATAGTAGTAGAACAGACAAACAGAGGGGAAAGATCCTATGATATATTTTCACGGTTGCTCAAGGACAGGATTATATTCCTGGGAGAACAGGTGGATGATACAACGGCAAGCCTGGTAATTGCACAGATGTTGTTTCTTGAACATGAGGATCCGGAAAAAGACATAAAATTATATATAAACAGCCCTGGTGGTTCGGTTACTGCAGGATTGGCTATATATGACACAATGCAGTATGTCAAATGTGATGTTTCCACCATGTGTGTGGGACTTGCAGCATCTATGGGCGCATTTCTGCTTACAGCAGGAACCAAAGGAAAGAGATTTGCGCTTCCTAACAGCCAGCTTCTTATACATCAGCCGTTGGGTGGTGTTCAGGGACAGGCTACAGACATTAAAATCCATACAGAATGGCTCTTGAAAATAAAGGATGACCTTAACAAGGCTTTGAGCAAGCATACCGGACAGACCCTTGAAAAGATTGAGCGGGATGTAGAAAGAGACTATTTCATGAGTGCCGAAGAAGGTGTGAAATATGGGCTCATCGACAAAGTCATGACAAAATAAACATGTCATGTCAGTCATAAGGAGATAAATATGACAAAGGAAGACAATGGGACAAAACTTACCAAGTGTTCTTTCTGTGGAAAGAATCAGAATCAGGTTGACAGGATTATTGCCGGACCCGGTGTATACATCTGCTCCGAATGCATAGATTTGTGCAATGAAATAATGGAAGATGATTATTCTCCGGCAGATGAATTGCTTGACAACCCGGATTTCAAATTACCTATCCCCCAGGAAATAAAGGAAGGCCTTGACGAATATGTAATAGGTCAGGATGAAGCAAAGAAGGCAGTTTCGGTTGCCGTTTATAATCATTATAAAAGAATCATGCAATCCGATGATGATGATGGTGTTGAAATACAGAAAAGTAATATTCTTATTCTTGGTCCCACAGGAACAGGTAAAACATATATAGCCCAGACTCTTGCAAGGATTCTCAATGTTCCTTTTGCTATAGCCGATGCAACGACCCTTACTGAAGCCGGTTACGTAGGTGAAGATGTTGAGAATATTCTTCTGAGGCTTATACAGGCTGCAGATTATGATATTGAAAAGGCCCAGAAGGGAATCATCTACATTGATGAAATTGACAAGATATCAAGACGCAGTGAGAATCCATCCATTACAAGGGATGTCAGTGGTGAGGGAGTACAGCAGGCTCTTCTGAAAATACTGGAAGGTACGGTTGCTTCTGTTCCTCCGCAGGGAGGAAGAAAGCATCCTCAGCAGGAATATATTCAGATTGACACAACAAATATATTGTTCATATGCGGCGGCGCATTCCAGGGAATTGAAGAAATCATACAGAACCGTATTGGAAAAAGGGCTATCGGATTCGGTGCAGAAATTATTGCCAGGGACAGTGTGGATGCAGTAGAAATGTATCAGTTTGCAGAACCTGAGGACCTTTTGAAATATGGACTGATACCCGAGCTTATCGGTAGGATTCCGATTATTGTATCCGTACATCAGCTGGACGAAGAAACCCTTGTATCAATCCTTAAAGAACCAAAAAATTCTCTTGTAAAACAATATACAAAATTGTTTGAGATGGATGACTGTGAAATTGAGTTCACTGAAGAAGCACTCAGGGCAGTTGCAAAGAAAGGCTTGGAAAGGAAGACCGGAGCCAGGGGATTAAGGTCGATTCTTGAAAAAGCCATGATGGAAATCATGTACGAGATTCCTTCAGACAAGGATGCCGAGAAATGCATTATTGAGGAATCAACGATATTGTCAGGCACCAAACCAAAGATATTGTATAAAAAGCGCAGGAAGGAAAGTGCTTCCTGATAACACAGGAATCTAACCCGGTCCCAGGACCGGGTTTTTTCGCCTAATAATTCAGACAGACGTAAATATTTACGTCTGTCTGAATTATTAGGCTGTTTGGTGGATATTAGTGGATGTTTGAAGGAGACCATATAATTAGGGTATCTATATGCATATGGATTAAGGAGCAAACGATGGAATATCTAAAAATTACATTGAACATGGCAGTTGATATGGGTTTTTACATGATGATTGGTCTGCTTCTTGTTGCATTTGCCAATCTCTTTTTAAAGAAAGAATTCATAGCAGACCATCTGGGCAGCGATAACCTGTGGTCAATAACCAAGGCCAGTCTCCTTGGTGTTCCGCTTCCTCTTTGTTCGTGTGGAGTAATTCCTGCTGGTATGTATATAAAGGAAAAAGGTGGATCCAATGCAGCCACTGTATCATTTCTGGTGTCGACACCCCAGACCGGAGTTGATTCGATAGCAGCAACTTACGGAATGATGGGTCTGACATTTGCATGGTTCCGACCTCTTGCAGCATTCCTTTCAGGAATACTGACAGGAATCCTGGTAAAAATATTCGGTAAAAATGGAGATGCTCCGTCAACCTCGGCAGGTGAAGATACATGCACTGACGGCTGCTGCTGCCAGGAACATGAATCAGTTACAATTGAGATAAAGAAAAGCATAATGCAGCGTACAATTGAATCCCTTAAATTTACCTTTGGTGAATTTTTATCAGATATCAGTCTGCATTTCCTGATAGGAGTTCTGATTGCACTGTTGATTATGGTATTGATTCCTGATGACCTTATTGTGCAGCT
>JAFGIJ010000172.1 GCA_016929655.1 Clostridia bacterium | reverse complement strand
TAAAAAGACAGATGGGTCGTGAATTACACAATCCTTCTGCCTTCTTATATCTATCGCCTTATGGCACTATTTAATTTTCACCCAAATTATATCATCATCCGTTTAAAATGGAAACTGCTTCACCTTATTCAGATGACGAAAAGAACTAAGCATCTGATACTTTCCCTGTTTCTGACGTTTCCAGGCCTCCGCCTTCACATTTACCATGGAAAATCACTTTATTTTTTATACAAAGTTCCACCTCTATACCGGCATCCAGGCTCTCCAGTATATTCCTGTCCATACCCGTTGAGGCAGGTGCTTTGAGAATACTGCTTCTGTGGGTATCTGCCGTTATTGTAAGTTTCTGGTTGAATCTTTTTAAAATAACCTTGGTTTTATTGCCCGAAACCGACATTTCCTTGATTTTAGACATATTGTATGTGGCAAACCTATATTGTTTTCCGTTTGCAAGCAAAGTTGCAATCAGACCCCTGAAACCAAAAATCCCAAAAGGAATTGTCGCTATTGAACACATGACTGAAAACGGATGCATCCCTTCGTAATCATTGCCCTGGAGCCACAGCCAGCTTGTCGGAAATGCCTCTCCCCAGTCTTTCTCAATATATCCCAGGAAGCCCTCTGTATTTATTTGGGTGCCATTCAATTCAATCCAACCTGATAAAACGTTATGTAGGCTCAAAACACCGTGATTGCATTGCATACCCGGGATATAGGAAAAGAATCCCATGATTGACGGTGAAAGAGAACTTTTTTCCAGCATCTCATGGGATTTGTATTGTATATCAGCTTTTATATGGAAAGTATCATCAACAATATCAAGGGTAATTCCATCCATGGAAAAATGATTGCTGCCAATGGCTATATTGAAAGAATCCCTGTCGAAACTAAATGCTTCTGCAGGGAAACGTATATATCTGCTATTGTTGTCATGGAGAACCTGAATGAAACTATGGTCATCTTCCCTTTTTCTTCCTTTATAAATGCCTGGAATGACTGCCATCCTGAAGCTGCCGTCAGGTGAAACCTGCTTAAAATACCATCCTTCAAAGTATGGGCGGCTGTTCTTTCTGCCATGATATAATTCCGGTTTTCCAGGTAAAAGTCTATGTCCCAAGAGTCCTCCCAATCAGTAAAGCATATCGGCTATTTTCTTTATGGTGTATCTCAGTTTTTCTTCGTCTATTGTCTTTAGTTCCTTGCTTTGCATTAAAATCCTGCCGTTTACAATAACTGTGTCAACATCGCTTCCTTTAGTGCTGTATACCAGGGCATTTACCGGATTCAGCATAGGTGTATTGTGTGCACTGTTTGTATCTATCAGTATTATATCTGCATTCATACCCTCATATAGTCTGCCTGAATCTTCAAATCCTATGGTTGCAGCTCCGTTGGCTGTGGCCATTTCGACTACACTTGCTGCATCCATTACTGTTGCATCTCCTGAATGTCCCTTGTGAATAAGACCGGCCAGGTTCATTTCACCAAACATATCAAGGTCGTTGTTACTTGCGGCTCCATCGGTTCCAAGTGCCACAGCTATTCCGTGTTTCTGCATGGAAGGAATATCAGCAAAACCACTGGCCAGATACATATTGCTTGTTGGACAATGCACGGGTCTTACACCATTTGATGCAGCAATTTCCATATCCCTGTCATTCATATTGACACAGTGCGCCGCCGTAACGGGAACTTCAAGCATACCGCATTTTTTAAAGACTTCTATAGGCCTGAAGCCATACTTGTCAATGCTGTTTACGACTTCAGTCTTTGTTTCATGAAGGTGTGCATGTACCATTAAATCATGTTTCTTCGCAAATTCGGCCGATTCCCTGAGCCCGTCTTCATCATATAAGTAAACCGAATGAACTTCCAGTGAAGTTTTAACCAGACCGTTTCCTGCTCCATGGTAATTTCTGTGGAAAGCAAGAGCATGGGATTTTGCTGCTTCATAATTCCTGTCGTTATTTCCGGCAGTAAGAATCCCCAGGCTTATATTGGCTCTTAATCCTGCTTCAAGTACCGCTTCTGCAGTTTCTTCAACATGATAATACATATCCAGAAAACCTACTGTGCCGCTTCTTATCATTTCAGCTGCAGCCAACAGACTGGCACTATGGATATATTCAGCCGTAAGTTTTCCTTCAATTGGAAAAATGCTTTTTACAAGCCAATCCTCAAGGTTTTTATCTGCGGCAAAATTTCTCATAAGCACCATGGATGTGTGTGTATGGGCATTGAACAGACCAGGCATGGCAATCATATCCCTGGCTTCAATCACTTTTTGAGCAGGCATGGTTTCAGGTCCGATGTAAGCAATCTTTCCTGCATCTATGCCGATATTACCAACCCCATAATACATATTTCCTTTTATTCCGGTAACAATATGAGCATCCTTGATAAGCAAATCCATGTTATACCTTCCAGCTCTTCAAATATTTCTCCTGTTCTTCAGACAGCACATCAATTTCGATGCCTGCTGAAGCCAGAAACCTCTCTGCAACATAATTATCTATTATATCCGGTACAGTAAGCACTGCTCTATCAAAGTATTCACTCTCCTGTGCAATATACTTTGCGGTCAGTGCCTGTACGGAAAAACTCATATCCATTATTTCTGCAGGATGTCCGTCTGCACATGCCAGATTTAC
>JAFGIJ010000171.1 GCA_016929655.1 Clostridia bacterium | reverse complement strand
TCAATCACATAGCTAAACATGCAAGTATCCTCTACTTTATATCGTAGGATTCCTGTAGTCCGGATAAAGAAAACAGGGTCTGCAAAACAGACCCTGTCGATACAAACCTTCCATGCGGTCAATTATCAAACCCCAGCAGAGCTTCACGAACACAATCATCATTGTTCACCGCCGTCTTCATGGAATATGTGTTAAGTGAAGACTGTGTACTCATATCAAGTATCCCATCTTCAGGAAATCCCATAATACTTTTATAATTATTTACAGCTGATGCAAATTCTTCATCATATACAACGGTATATTCACCGTTAAAAAGACCCAGAAAACCCAGTATCTTCTTTGCAATGAAAATATCATAGTTGACGCTTCCTATGCTGTAATCCCTTTCAATGTCAATCATGAATGAGCCAGGAGTATATTTCAGATATCCCATGTCAGTGTTGCTGATATACACATCAGGCTCAACCCTGTTCTTATCGCTTATTCGCTGATTGTTACTGCCGTATATACCTGATTCAACAATGTTCAGATAACCAGTAATGTCAGAAGGTTCAATATCAATGTCCCGTGCCTTGAGAAAATTAAAAATAGAATTCAAATTTGTCTGCCCGGAAAGATCAGAATAGTATTTATATGAAACCTCGCTGAATACAGGATATTTTTTAGTGAAAACTGCATTTCCACTGCTGGATTGTCCGTATACCTTACCGTGAACAGCCATGGCAACCGCTTCTGCAGCACCTGTAGTTTTATCATCAATGAGGACAGCTACTTCAAAGTTCACCTTTTTTGTGCTGGCATTGTATGTCTTTTCACCTGACCTGGCAATTGTACCTTGTGGAACCAGGAGATCAGCCAGATTACAGGCATCCTCAATGTTCATTGTATAAAGACTTCGCAGGTCAAGTATCACCCTGGTGTTTCCAAGAACCTCCATTGATTCAAGTATGCGACTGACTCTTTCAGTTGATAATTCTGAGAATCTGTTTACCCTGATGTATCCGGTTCCATCCAGATACACAAATTCAACATCCCTGCCTGATGTGGTGTCAGATTCAAGAGTGACGGACCGGCTTACACCTGTTTCTCCGTCAGTATATACAATCAAAGCAGATCCATTGCCAACAATATATGAATTGAATGCTTCCGGACTCATGACAGCTGTGCTCCTCTTGTCAATCAGAGTGATGGTATCGCCCGCCTTCATTCCTGCCCTCGAAGCTGATGAATCAGGCAGAACTGAAACTACCCTCAGTCCACTGCGAACCTTTTCAAGAAAAATGCCCGCATTTGAGTTTATGGATTCCTCAGTGTCATTGAGAACGAAACAAGAATATTCATTCAAGTTTTCCATGGCTCCGTTCAACGCATAGCTTGTTATATTGTCAATGCCAAGACTCCTGTAATACATCATGTCAATTGCTTCAAAAATCCCCTGATAATAGTCTTCATAAACTTCGGTGGAAGATGTAAATGCAACTGTACTTACAGCCAGGCAAAGTATCAGTATGTATGCTGATCTTATAATGATTCCTTTTTTCATTCTTCCCCTCCTTCCTCAGTCAGCTTCAAATATGCAAGTTCAATCTGAGCATCTTTGTAAGCTGACAACATTTTCAACCTATTGTTCAGTGCCTGCTGTGTCGTATAATCAAGGACTCCATAGGGATACAGCCCCTCAGCCTCCTGGAAAGCAGTTACTGACAAGGCTGTTTCCATGTCATACTGCCCATTGACTGTTCCATTGTAAAATCCTGTGTCCTTCAATATCTGCTTTGCCTTTTTAATTTCCTCCGAAGCCATTCCGACCTCATATTTATCATAGATCCAAAGCATATTGTCAACTGATATGTCAAAATGTATAGGTCCGTCATATTCAATTTCATAATCAGGTGATATACCTTTGTTATTGATTGATTTTCCATTTGGTGTCAGGTATTCACCCACCGTCAGTTTCATAGCTCCTGCCCATTCATCATCTGCCGGTGATTTACCCTGCATCGCAAGCATCCTTGTAATCAAATACATGTTTGATATACCGATTTCATTTGAATACTTTTCATATGACTTCATATCAAGTATCTGCATGGTTATCTGCACAAGGCTCTTGCCGAATGTTTTCTCACCGACCAGTATTCCCGCATCATTATCCTGAATTGCTGCTGCAAGTATTTCAGAAGCACTTGCTGAATTTCCGTTGACAAGTACTGCTATGTCATATTCCCTGTCATTTTCATATGCTCTGTAAAGATAATCAAGGAACCCGGCAAACCTAAAATCGAGTTTAACAATATCAACATTCTCCAAAAGAGCACTGGCAACGCTTGTACAGCCACTCACTGCCCCGCCTCCATTATCCCTTATATCGATGATTATCCTGCTTTTGCCTGCATTGTCCACCTTTGAAAGAACTTCCTCGAATTCAATTCCGGTCTGGCTTGTGAAGCCTGTAATTCTAATATATGCTGCATCTTTGTAAATGGTGTAATCAACTGTTGTGATATCCACTTTTTCTCTTACCACAGAAATATTAACCGGTTCTCCGACACCCTGTTTCAGTACTCCGATGATTACACTGGTATTTTCAGGCCCTTTTATTATAGAAGCTATATCCTGGAGCTGCATACCTGCCAGACTGCGGCCGGCAGCCGACACTATGACATCACCGCTTCTCAAACCAGCTCGCTGTGCCGGTGAATTCATGAATACATTGACTATATATGCACCTTTTTCGTCTTCCAGCATTGAGATACCTATTCCGACAAAACTGGCATCCTGGTACTCATTTGAAAAACTTTCATATTCGTTGTTGTCGAGATAATATGAATATTTATCCGTCCCGTCAAGAACACCTTCAATCAAGTTTGTTCCCAGGTTGACCCGATCTATTGCCAGGGGGGATTTATCATCTATGAACTCAATGTACCTTGATAAAATCCCACCTCCTTTCTCATAAGCTGAGACCAGAGGTATTGAAACAATTATTACCAATGGCAATATATATAAAATTGCCTTAAAAAATTTCTTCTTCATGTGTTCCTTTCTTCCGGATATTACATTTTTTCCGGTGCATTGATTTTAATAAGTTCAAGGACATTCTTTATAACAGAAACAGTTGCCCTGACCAGAAGAATCCTTGCATTCATGAGATTTTCTTCCTCACCTTTTACCCTGCATGCATTATAAAAACTGTGAAATGCCGAAGCTACTTCAATCACATAACGGGTCAGCCTGGAAGGTTCAAGGGTTTTTGCCGCCTGAAGTACTTCCCCCGGATATTCTGCAAGAATTGCAATCAGAGTCTTTTCTTCATCTTTATTAAGTAAAGTAAGGTCCGGACATACTGCAAATTCCGTTTCGATACCCTCTTTTTCTAAAATTCGCAGCATACTGCAGATTCGTGCATGTGCATACTGTACATAGAAAACAGGATTTTCATTGGATTGACTAACAGCCAGGTCCAGATCAAAGTCCAGGTGGCTTCCTGCTGCCTTCATGTTGAAGAAAAACCTTGCTGCATCCACACCTGTTTCATCAAGCAAGTCATCAAGAGATACCGCCTTGCCGGTTCTTTTTGACATTCTAACTGTTTCTCCGCCTCTAAGAAGACGAACCAGCTGAAACAGAACGAGATCCAGTTTATTTTTATCTACATCCAATGCAGGCATTGCATTTTTCATCCGGTTTGCATGAGCATGATGGTCAGTGCCCAAAAGATTTATAACCCGGTCAAATTTTCTGGTCTTGAACTTATTTAGATGATATGCCAGGTCTGATGCAAAATATGTACGCGAACCATCTGACTTAATCAGAACCTCATCCTTGTCACTGTCCATAATACTGCCGCGAAGCCAGGTTGCACCATCATATTCCAGAGTACTGCCATTTTCTTTCAGCATATCGAGTGTAGACTCAAGTTCTCCCGAATCGTACAGGGATTGTTCTGAAAACCAAACATCATATTCTATGCC
>JAFGIJ010000170.1 GCA_016929655.1 Clostridia bacterium | reverse complement strand
TCAGAGAGTTTTTCACCATTCATTGTTTTCCATATATTTACTGAATAATCGTCTGAAGCTGTAGCCAGTAAACTGCTGTCCTTGCTGAATTCAAGATGTTGGATTTGTTCCATATGTCCGTTCAGAACGACCCTTCCCTGATAAGGCTTGCTGTAATAGGCATTGTACAAGGCAATCTCAGCTTCATAGATATACGGGCGCCCGGGATTGTCAACATCCTCGGGAAGGGCGTCAAGAGCAAGTTTCATGGCTTCAAGTCTGTTACCATCATCAAGTTGGTACCTTGACATTTCTGACAAGGCCAGTGACTCTGATGACAAAGCTTTTTGTTCATTTTCCTTTGCAGTTCTTTCATTGGCCAGGGCCTTTTGCTCATTTTCTATTGCCATGCGTTCACCTGCAACAGCACGGGCTTCGCTTTGTTTTACCAGATTTAGCTGAATGAGAGTGAACATGCCAAAAAGAAAAAAGAATGCAGCAAGAACAGAAGACAGAAGAATCCACTGCTTAATCCTGCGTTCCCGGTGTCTTTGCCTCAGGTCATCGTATCTGCATCCTATGACAGGGGCAAGGATCCTTAATTTCTCAGTTTTAAGTTTCTTCAATGAACTGCGTTCATCAATTGCCCGGATGTCTGCAGCAAGGGGTTCTGTTACCTTGTTAATTTCAGCCTGGGTTCCATCATTTTCATTGAAGATACTGCCTGTACCAAGAAGTTCCCTGGGAAATGACTGGTCAGGTTCGCCTTCAATCAATATTGCCAGTATCCTGTCATTTCCATGAAGTTCCCTGAATCTTATGATTTCGCTCCTGACCCATTTGGACTGCGGAGTGCGGGGAGAACAAATAACTATCAAAAACCTTGATTGCTGCAAGGCAAGGTCTATATCAGAATTCAAATCACTTGAGGTAGGAAGTTCCTCCCTGTCACGGAACACCCTGGGAAGACTTCGCCTAAAACCCTGCTTCACCAGGTGGTGTGGTGTTTTATATGTCTCGAGCAGTTTGTGAAGTCTTTCGGCTATCAAAATATCAGGGGAGGTGTGTCTGTAGCTTATGAATGCATCATATAAATAACTTTTTTGATCAGGCTTATTTTCCATCAAATCACCTCATTAACAATTTCCACATATGAGATATATAAATTTCCGGGTTTTTTTTGCCTTTGTAATTCATTGTAACACGATGCCCATAATATATGCTGCAAGAGAATTCTATCACTATTGGGTTAATGAAACAAATGTGGACTTGACAGTTGATGTCCAGGATTATTTATATCCCACTGCAGGTTATTTTTGAAGGCACTGCAATAGTCCAAAGCAGTCAGGCTTGGTACGCTAAGGCCAAGTGAACCGAGAAAGAAGAAAACCGGAACATCCAATACCCTATAATCCACCCTTGGATTGGGTTTATAGAGATGCGGACAGATATGATTGAATGCGTTCGGATATGTCCGAATGCAGACATATTGCTGAGTGATTGATTGTATTTGCCTATACATGGTGTAAGATATATACATTAAGAAAAAAGGGAACTAACATGATTAAAAAGATTTTAATTTACCGTGGTTATATTACTTGTTGCCGCTGGTTTTATATTCTCCGGAATAGGAGTATTGCAGAAGTGGCAAAGAATAAGTCAGCAGGAAGTACAAACTGAGGGTATGGATACAGAAAGAAAAGTATCCTTTGATAAAGATAAAGGTGGAGGGGATATAGTCACATTTCTGGAAGGTGTAAAATACGGGGAACATAAACAGCATAATCTGGATTTTTATAAAGCAGAATCAGAACAGCCGACACCTGTAGTTATTTTTTTCCATGGCGGAGGATTTACCGGGGGAAGCAGGGAAGATATACAAGACAAGTCATATGATACTTTTCTTGAAGACTGTCTGAATGCAGGAATTTCGGTTGTTTCTGCGGATTACAGGCTCATTCAGGATGCACCTTATCCGGCGGCTATGATGGATGGGGCACGTGTGATTCAATTTGTTAAATCCATGGCATCCGATTGGAATATCAACCCGGACAAAGTCGCTCTCTCAGGTGGTTCTGCAGGTGCAAATATTAGTATTTGGCTTGCAATGAAGGGAGAACTTGCGAATGTTGACAGTGAGGATCCGGTGGAGAGAATTTCAACGCTGATCAAATGTGTTGTTGCCTTTAATGCGCAGACTTCCAATGATCCTGATTTTCTCTATGAGCATATTTACAGGGGGAGTCAGAGCCATCCGTCAACTCTTGGTTTCTATGGGATTTCTTCACTGGAAGAACTTCAAACCAAAGAAATCAAACAGAAAATTTACGATGCTTCGGCAATAAATTTTGTAACACCGGATGATCCGCCGGTTTATCTTGACTATAATGGCGACCTGACATCAACTCCATTGCCTGAAGATACCGATATGGGCATTATCATTCATCATCCGAAATTCGGAGAGATATTCAAGGAAAAGATGGATGAAGCTGAAGTCGAATGCATATTTCATTACCGGAGCAATCCGGCTAAACGCGGGGAAGAAGTTGAATTTCTATTGTCTCATTTGTAATCTTCAGTTTACAGGAATGCCACTTGAATAGTGTATTCATGTCTGGAAAAAATCACAGTATCAACGGTGATGCAGTGCATAGAGGCTGTGGAACCATCTGGTTGCATGAATATGTTTTTATAATCAGACTTGGTATAGTATAATCACTGATGCAGAAACGATTTATGCCTATCAGTGAATGAGAATACCAGGAACGGAGAAACAGATGAACAGGGTTAAAATTAGAAAATTGTTGCGTCTGGTGACATTAAGTGGAGCTACTGGAGCAGTTTTATACACAGCACATGTGGTAATCGGCGGCTTATTATGGGATGGATATAGTCATGTAAGGCAAACGGTCAGTGAACTGACTGCAACAGGTGCACCGAATGCAGGATTCCTCAGAATATTTACAGTTGCTTATGGTTTTCTATCAGTAATTTTTGCAGTTTGTGTTTATGCAATATTTAAACATAACAAAGAGCATAGGATATCAATACTCGGGGCGGTATTTTTACTTGCAATGGAAGTATTCTCTTTTGTAGGATATACTTTGTTTCCGCTTAACCAGGGAGATTCCATGGCAAATTTTCAGACTATCATGCATATTGTTGTTACCATTGTCGTTGTGATTTGCACAGTTGCATCCGGCTATCTTATAGGATTAGGATTGATCAAAATAAGCAGACATAGAAGAATAGGCTTTTTCATCCTGGCCTGTGCAGTTATAATAACAGTATCCGGAATAATTACTCCGATGCTGATGGCAAATAATCTACCGGTATCCGGTCTGACAGAAAGAATCAATATATTTTCATTGCAAACCTGGATTTTTGCATTGTCTGTTTATATGTTTTCTGATAAAAATCTTTTTGAAAAACCGGAATAAATTACTTGCTTTTAAGGTAAGGTTGTTCGTTGATATTGAAAAGTAGAACCTGGAAGTTAGCTGTTAACTAAGGATTGAATGTAACCCATGGATGTACTTAAGAAAACTTTTAATATTGGTGATGGATGTTTGATGGAGACCTTGTTATTTAGAAACCAGAATAAAATATTTTTGAAGGTTAATGCATTTTTAGGTCATTATAATAAACAGGACAAGGTAGTGATGCTGGATAATAGGATATAGGGACTGATTATGAGGAGTATGATATTACTGAGGAGAGATAAATGAAAAAGAGGATTGTTATAATATTGGTCACCGTGTTGCTGATTATTTTGGCTGCAGGTATTATATTGATCAATAAAATTGAGTCAGATCTTGAGTCATTGAAATATTTTGACATACAGGAGGTTGACATGTCCTTGATACAAGATGGGGTTTATTGCGGAAGCTATGCTGCAGTTCCGGTTTCCGTTGAAGTTTATGTTACTGTCAAGGACCACCTCATAACAGACATCCATATAACAAGACATATAAATGGGCAGGGTACTCCGGCTGAAGTCATAATAGACAGTGTCATAGAATCTCAATCCCTGCAAGTGGACTTGATAACAGGTGCAACTTATAGCAGCAAAGTTATTTTGCTTGCAATAGATAATGCTCTGCGAAGCAAGAAGGAACAATAAAAAAATACAAAAAGGGTGGTAATCACGATGAAAAGACTTCAAGGGATTGATATACTGGGCATAATTATTATTCTGTTATTGGCATTGATAACAATAACCGGTCTGCTTTCATTTGATACATCAAATAGCTATACAATTGTAAATCAATATGGAACCGAAGTAAGACTTTTCGGAAGTGGAATCTATGCCCATGATTCCTTTTTCAGAGCGCCGATTTTCATTGGCAGCGATTTTACTATGCTTTTTATAGTTGTACCAATGATGATAATTGCTCTATATAAAGAAATTAAAAGCAGAACATTAAAATCAAAGTTGAACCTTATTGCCATAATTGCAGCAGTACTTTACTATGCAATGAGTATTGCTTTTGGAATAAGCTATAATTCATATCATCTTTTATACATTGCATTGTTCTCTTGTTCGCTTTTTTCGTTGATTTTCTTGATTACCAGGCTTGATACTGCTGTCCTTCAAGATTCACTGATATGGAAATTGCCTTCCAGAGGCATAAGTATCTTTCTAATATTGACAGGAATTTCACTGTTTGCAGCATGGCTTCCTGATATTATTCCGACCATTATAACCGGGAAGGCTCTACCGCTGATTGGGGTATATACTACTGAAATAACCTATGTACTGGATATGGGTATAGTAAGTCCTTTGATGTTTATATGCCTTGCCCTCTTAAAGAGACAGAAAGGGCTCGGTAGTGTTATTCTGGCCATTATCCTGACTTTATGTGTAATAATTGGTATTATGCTTCCGATTCAAACCGCTTTTCAGATGATGGCAGGAATCAAGATACCGATTTCTGTTTTGGCTGTCAAAGTGGGGATATTTGTTTTATTGGCGGCATTTGCGGCACAATTCAAATATAAATTATTCAGAAGCATCAGGTAGCCGAACAATGAGTATCAGAATGTAACAGTTAAATGACTTGAAGTTATGCTTACTCAGCAGTCATAGAAGCCAGTTCTTTGAATTTTAGCATCAGCATGAGGATGAAAATCATCCATGGTATGAGTGAAAGCAAGGAAAATATCATTCCCAGCAAACCTGCTGATGAAGGTATAATCATAAAAAATCCTGAAATCAAACCCCAGAAACCAACGGCTTTTTTGAATACTGTACTTTTAATCATTGCATACGATAATAGCAGTAAACAAATGGTACTAAGGAAATAGTATGAATTGAAGGAGGTACCAGTATAACCTGCCAATACTGCCTCACCTGCTGCCAAATAAATTGATTGCTGCTCAGGCAAGGCTTTAAAATACTGACTACCCAGAGTCATCATTTCAAAGGCAGGATTGGATGGAAAATAGCATGCAACACCAATCAAACCAAGTATCAATGCGAGCAATGAAGCAACGGGTTGTTCCTTGTACAGCAAGACAAAGATAGCTAAGTAAATTATTACTAGAATTATATTGTTCAACAGATAAAGGAAATCCAAACTTAACAATCCCAAAAAAGTATTTCGGGAAAAAAGCTCATAGAAGCCCTTGACCGTATCCGGTGGTGGTGAAATAACATAAACAACAATCTGTAAAGCAATGATAATCAGCATTGCCAATGCAAAATACTCTCCGATGCGATAAAGAAGGCGGAATCTGGGATCATAGCTACTATTCATAAAGCGGTTCCTCCAAAACAATTTCATTATACTTATTTAATAAGAAAAAAGTGTTTTATACAAGAAAATATTTTACTCCTATTTAGAACCATAGTTCAAATGCTTGCTGCAAATACATAAATTATTTTAATTTGCCAGGCATTCTGGCAGATCTGTTGCCAGGTGCTCAATTTTTAGTTGCAGCTAATTTAAAAAAAGTATTGACATACCGATAGACACTTGATATATTTAGGCTAGCTAGTACTTACTAGCCTATAAATGAAAGGAGGAAAGTTAATATGACAACCAAGGAAAAGATCGCAGATGAAGCGCTGACGCTATTTTCCATTAATGGCTACAATGGAGTTACAGTGAAGGAGATATCTGCAGCTGTTGGAATCAAGGATAGTTCTCTGTACAAGCATTACACCAGTAAAAAAGAAATATTCGAAACGATTATCGGTCTGATGGAAGCAAGGCTTGATGAAATGCATTCACTCTTGAATGTTCCTGACGCCAGAACAATGAATGTTTCGGAACACTTCTCCAATATTACCGATACAACCCTTACTGACATGGTTGAGAGAATGTTTTTGTTTTATTTGAAGGATCATATAGTTGGTAGAATACGCAGACTTTTCACAGTTGAGCAATACAGAAATTCGGAAATTGCACAAAGATACGGCAGCATGTTCATAGATTCCGCACTGGATTATCATGAAGAAGTTTTTAGACAAATGATTGCATCAGGTTCATTCATTGAGGGTGATTTAAAGCAGATGGCTTTGGAATTTTATTCTCCTATATTTTTATTGTTGTGCAAGGTGGACAATAAACCTGAAACAGAGCAGACTGCCATAGAAATGTTAAAAAAGCATGTATTGGAATTCGGAGCCAGATATAGTACCCGCAAGGAGAATGAAGTAATATGAAAAAAAGGAGTAGGAAGGTTATGAAATGGGTTGGCTTGGTATTATTGGGGAGTGTAATATTATATTTAGGAGTACAGGGGTTTCTTTGTGCAAATGCGGTTGGTAAGGCTTATCTGAGACTGGAATCATACAATGCGAAAACCATTGAACTAAGTTATGGCGAGATGACATACATTGATCATGGAACCGGAGAAACGATTCTCGTTGTGCATGGTATCAATGGAGGTTATGACCAGGGATACAACGCAGCCGTCGGCTGTTTCAGGGATAAGCGTATAATAGCACCATCAAGGTTTGGCTATCTGGCCAGTGACATACCCATGAACCCAACCCCAAAGGAACAGGCCAGGGCATTCATTGAATTATTGGATGAACTTGATATCGAACAGGTGTATGTTTTTGCAACCTCAGCAGGGGGAACCAGTGCAATACGCTTTGCTTTGGACTATCCTGATCGTATAAAGGGTTTGATATTGATGTCATCAGCACCACCTCTCATGGAGAAGCCTGAGCAATACAAAGAGTATCAAGGTCCACCTTCAGCAATATGCAATAACTATATGATGTGGTTGTTCAGCCCACTTTTCAAGATGACCATGGGTCTTGAACCAGAAATGATTCACGAGATGCTTCCAATGAATGAAAGGAAAGAGGGGATGGAAATAGATGCCACATTATCAAATCCCGATATGGCACGCAATTATGAACAATATACAATCGAAGAAATACAAGCAAAAACGATAATATTCCATGCCAAGGATGACAAACTTGCTAGCTATACAGACATGATGAATGCAAGCAAACGTTTCTCAAATTGTACATTTGTATCGTTTGATGATGGGGGTCACAAAATAGCAGGGCATGAAGAAGAAATAATGGCAGTACTTGACAAATTCATGCAAAATTGAAATTTAGCTGGTGTAAGCTTTGATTTAACACACGCGGAATTTAAAGCGAACACCTGTCGATTATCAAAGAAGTCCTTAGCTTATAATCTTTGGACTTTTTTTATTAAGGCTGGTAAAAAAGGATTTCTGCTCAAAGCCTCTTTCGGATAAGGGGAAGAGTTGAATATATAATCTGAATATGATCAGTATGTCAGGTGCCTCAAATTTGGCAATGGAGCTTGTGAGAGCAGGAATATGATATTCTGATGGAAATACTCCCACTGTTTTAGCAAAGATGAATGTATGTCATAAAATAGAGGATTGACCTGATAAATTATTCTTGTTATACTGAAATAGTAAACGAAATCGGTTTAGGTGAATTTATGGCAGAGAAGATATATACATCAAAATATTCAAAAAAGCTGATGGAAAATAAATCGGTTTTGCTTGTTGCAGATAAAAAATCTTCTGGAACGGTCATTACTGTTGATTCAAAGCGGAAATATCAGACAATGCTGGGTTTCGGCGGAGCTTTCACAGAGTCTGCAGCATATACTCTTTCTAAAATAGACAAGGAACTTCGTGATGAAGTTATCCGGGCTTATTATGACACAAATGATGGGCTTTGTTACAATCTGGGACGAATTCATATCCACAGCTGTGATTTTTCACTCGGGAATTATACTTATGTAAAAGATTTGGATGAAAGCCTTGATTCATTCTCAATTGCGCATGACATGAAACTGATAATACCTCTTATCAAGGATTCAATAAAGAGAAGAGGGAGCGATATTAAGTTGCTTGCTTCTCCATGGAGCCCGCCTGCCTGGATGAAAACAAACAATGACATGAATCATGGTGGATGGCTTTTAGATAAATATAGAGAAACATGGGCTGAGTATTTCGTCAGATTTATAAAAGAATATAGAGCTGCCGGACTTGATATCTGGGCTGTAACAGTACAAAACGAACCGGAAGCTGTGCAAGTCTGGGATTCTTGTATATTTTCGGAGGAGCAGGAAGAAGAGTTTGTACGTGATTATCTTGGGCCTGCTTTAAAAAAAGCAGGATTATTTGATGTAAAGATAATCATACATGATCACAACAGGGATATTATCGTAAAGAGAGCAGGGAAAATACTAAGCGACCCATTGGCGGCAGAATATATCTGGGGAACTGGGTTCCACTGGTATGTTAGTGAAGATTTTGAAAGTGTTGGAAAGGTACATGAAATGTTTCCTGACAAACATTTGCTGTTTACAGAAGGATGCCAGGAGGGCGGAGTTCACTTGAATGACTGGTCTGTCGGGGAACGCTATGGCAGAAATATGATCGGCGACTTCAATAACTGGTGTGAAGGATACCTGGATTGGAATATAGTACTTGATGAAACCGGTGGCCCGAACCATGTAGGTAATTTCTGTGATGCACCAATAATATGCGACACGGTGGGAAATAAACTCCATTATAATATTTCCTATTACTATATTGGGCATTTCAGCAAATTTGTAAAACCCGGATCAAAGAGGATATATAGTCAGTGTATGGCGGATGACATACATACTGTTGCCTTTGAGTCGCCTGACTGTGAAAAAATAATCATTGTCATGAATGTGAGCGATTCTGACAGAAGTGTTGAAATTAATATTGATGGAATGTATTTGAGCGAAAACCTAGAATCACATTCCATTGCAACATATATTATATAGAAAGAAAAATGAAATTGAGGAAATAACGTATTATGCCGACAATTTATGATATAGCAAAGGTTGCAGGGGTAAGTCCTGCCACTGTCTCAAAAGTTTTCAATGATTATACGGATGTCAGCCAGAAAACAAAGGACAAGGTCATGGCTGTTGTTGCGAAGATGGGATACGTTCCAAATCTGACCGCTCAGAGTCTTAAAACCAATAAAAGTTATCTGGTAGGGGTCATGTTTTCTGAGGATCTTGGAATCGGCCTAGAACACCAGTATTTTTCAGTGGTTCTAGAATCTTTCAGAAAAGCAATTGGTGCCCATGGTTATGATACTGTGTTTATAAATAAAACATTCGGTGAAAATGAAATGGGATACCTTGAGCATTGTAAATACAGGGGAGTGGACGGTGTTTTCATTATAACTGCACAGCCGGATGATATTGATGTGGCTAAGCTGTTGTCAAGTAAAATTAAATGTGTTACTACGGACATCAGATATAAGGATACTCCATTGGTAGCTTCAGACAATGCCGGTGGGTCAGTACAGGTCGTGAGATATCTTTATAACATGGGGCATAGAAGGATAGCACACATAGCAGGACCAAGAGATACAAGGGCAGGACGGGAAAGATTTGAAGGTTATATAGAGGGTCTCAAAGAGGTAGGCCTTGTTTATGATCCTACCTACTTTGCTGAAGTCAGCTGGTATGACAGCCAGGAAACATATAACCTGATGAAGAATTTCATGAGAAGGTTTTCTCCCAGGAATAGACCGACTGCAATTTATGTGGGTGCAGATATTATGGCGATTGGGGCTTTACAGGCTCTTGAGTCGATTGGCTTAAGTGTTCCTGAAGATGTTTCTGTCGTAGGTTTTGATGATATACAGATGGCGAAATTTATGTCACCTGCACTAACTACAGTTTTCCAGAACAAAGAGCTTATAGGGGAGACAGTAGCACATACATTAAACAAACTCATGAACAATGAAAAGGTTGATGACTACCTTCCAAGGATACCAGTCAAAATGGTTGAAAGAGCTTCCGTAATGAAGATAGACATAGAATAAAAGCACTTAAAAAGCAAAAACGCAAGAGGGTTTTTGTTTTTTTAAATTAATATTGAAATCGGTTTCGTAAAATGTTATAATGCGTTTGCACCTGGTAAAACTTGAATATATACGCATGATATACAAAATAGAAAGTTTATAAGGAGGACTATTTATGAAAAGGAAAATATTGGCATTGATGATGGCGGCTCTTTTTGCTGTCGCATTCTTTGCAGGATGTTCAAATCAGGGGGAGACACCTGTTGCTTCGGAATCGCCTACTGCTACCGCAAAACCAACAGCAACTCCTACGCCGGAACCACAATATGAGCAGCTTGACCCTAACATAGAAGGTGATCTGACAATAATGATGTGGTCTGGTGATGGAACCTATATGGAGGACATCGGACACAAGGATCTTGCTCCGGAGGAACTTGGCGGATTCAACCAGGCAGCTGCTTATGCAGTAGCCAAAGAATTCAACAAACTCTATCCTAATGTCAAGATAAACATTTTTGCCAAGACTGACGGCCCCGATGATGCCGTTGGAAACTGGGCACAGCACAAGGAAAATTTCAGGGCAGAGTATGGTAAATATCCGGATCTATTCGCTGAAACAGACATACCTGGTATGATTCAAAAAGGACTTATAGCAGACCTTTCTTTATTCTCTGACGACCCGCTTTATAAAACATTGAATACTGGAATCATGGATTTGATGAAGTTCGGTGATGTTCAGGCTGCATTGCCACAGTACCTGTTGCCCTGGGGGGTCTATGTAAACAAATCCCTTGCTGAAGAC
>JAFGIJ010000169.1 GCA_016929655.1 Clostridia bacterium | reverse complement strand
TATTTTATCGAACCGGAATCTTCTGATGAAGAACCGGTTGAAATTTTCAGGGGCGATGTATTGAACCTTGGTGGGGGATATATCATTGGCATACCAGGATTCCTGAATGGTTATGAAGGGTACATGGAAATGCGTGATATTGTTGAGGACTTCGGGATGTATCTGGCCGATTTCTCCAATCTGAAGTCATATATTGTCGGAAGGACCCTGAAAGCAGAAGGATTTGGTTATAAATATGATTTCATATATTTTGACGATGTTTCACCGCAGATGAATGGTAGAATAGTTGGCCAATTCCCTGAGCCTGGTACAGCAATTATTCCCGGTAAAACAACTATTATCATTAAGTTGGTTAGAAAAAGACCTGACTGAGTCAGGTAAAGGAAAGGTAGCTATGATTACAGCACACTTTAATGATTCATTTGCCCCTATTACAGATGGAGTTGCAGGCGGTGTCAAAAATTATGCATATTGGCTGAATAAGAAATATGGCAAAGCATATGTTGTAACACCGGAATTCCCGGGTTATGAAGACCGGGAAGAGTTTGAAGTAATCCGTTATGCTTCAATACCATATCTTGCAAGAAAACCTTATAGAATAGGTCTCCATGGCATAAGTTTTGAAGCACGGGAAAGATTGAGGAATATACCCCTTGATATTATTCATGCCAGATCCCCATTTTCGTCAGGGGCTTTTGCCAGACAGATTGCCAAGGAAAAGAACATTCCTCTTGTGGCTTCCTTTCATTCACAATATTATTATGATATCAAGGAACAAATCCCATCAGAAACAATAACCAGGGGCCTGCTTGCACTGGTTGCGGATTTTTATATGAAGGCAGATGCAGTCTGGACTGTAAGCAACAAGACTGCATCGACATTAAGAAGTTATGGTTATACCGGGGAAATTTCAGTTATAAACAATGGTACTGATATGGTTATGCCTGAAAATTTTGAAGAAGTCAGACAAAATACCGGTGAAGAGCTGGGAATAGGCAAGGATGAATTTGTTTTCTGTTATGTTGGGCAGATGGTGTGGCATAAAAACTTAAAACTGATAGCCCATGGACTGGACGAACTTAACAGGATGGGGCGAAATTTCAAAATGATATTTGTGGGAACCGGAGATGCTGAAAATGAATTGGAACACATGCTTTTAAGCCTGGGGCTTGAAGATAAAGTTATTATGACGGGGCAAATCCAGGACAGAGAGAAACTGGCAGGAATATATGCCAGGGCTGATTTATTCCTGTTCCCGTCAATATATGATACTTTCGGTATAGTAGTAAGGGAAGCAGCGGCTCTCAAATGCCCATGTGTACTTATTGAAGGTTCAAATGCAGCTGAGAATATTATAGATGGACACAATGGTTTTCTTTGTAAAAACAATGTAAATTCATTTTCCAGGAAAATCATCGACATTATGGAAGACAGGGTTAAACTGGCTGAGGTTTCAGATAAAGCAATGCGAACCCTACCCGAGGGATGGGAAACAATTGTGGACAGAGCATATCAAATGTATCAGGATGTAATTCGCAGATATAAAATCAACCACATATAGAAAAAGGCAACCTTAACTCGTTGACGTGTGTAATTCTACACTGTATATTTATCTGGGTTTTATAATAATATGAGTTTAAGGCGGTATTTTCATTTATGCTGAAGGTGATTGGCAGAAGGCTCCGGAACGAAGTCGTATTTGTTATTGCCCTTTCCCTTGCTTTGTTTACCGGTTTTTTTGCACCTACTCATTTAAAATCAATTGACCTTGGCGTTATAGCAACTTTGTTCAATCTGATGCTGCTGACACTGGTTTTCGAAAAATACCATTTACTCGACTTTATTTCCATTTCGCTGCTTCGCAAGGTCAGTTCGGAACGAGGTATCAGCCTTGTAATGATTCCCGCAACCGCAATACTCTCAATGTTCATAACGAATGACATTGCGCTTATTTCAGTTGTGCCTCTGACTGTTGGCATGTGTAAAAAAGCCGGTTTTGACCCTTATCGAATCGTTGTTCTCGAGGCTCTCGCAGCTAATATCGGAAGCAGCCTCACTCCATTTGGAAACCCTCAGAATCTGTTCCTATTCAATTCATATGAAATAACGGTAAGAGAATTCTTTTCCGTCACTGCACCTTTCTCCTTAGCCGGGATTGCTATTCTATGCATTATATCGCTGTTTTTTAAGAAAAACAGAATAACAGCCGTGCTTCATTCAGTTCCACTTGGAAACAAATCTGAGCTTGCTTTCTATATCATTCTTTTTTTCGTAATCTTGCTTTCAGTACTGCGTATAATTCCTGTGCTGATAGTTACTATAATTGTTATTTCTATATTTATACTTAACCAAAGAGATCTTATTGGTAAAGCCGATTATTTTCTTCTGGGTACTTTCGTCGCTTTCTTCATTTTTATCGATCACATGATCAACATACCGGCTGTAGCCGCAATTATAACTGGAATACTTAAGACCGATGCACATGTTTTTGCAATCTCCGCCCTTACTTCCCAGGCCATAAGCAATGTGCCTTCCGCTGTTCTTTTCAGTGGGTTTACCGGAAGTTATAAAGCACTGCTTCTTGGAGTCAGTGTAGGTGGAATTGGAACGCTTGTTGCATCGCTTGCCAATCTGATTGCGTACAGATTATATGCTAGAAACTGTGAAACCAAGATCTTTAATAGATATTTCTATAAAGTGAATCTAATTTTATTGGTATTTTTCATTATAGTGGGAATATATTGGGTTTAATTTCATTTCCCAAGCCATTGTACACTATCAAAGGCAAACTCTTCTTGCAATTCCACTTGATTAAGTGGTATCATAATCCCGTCTTTGACACTTGTGTAACATAAAAAGTCTACAAATCCCTTTAAATAAAGGCTTGCAGACTTTTTTTGCTTGATAATT
>JAFGIJ010000168.1 GCA_016929655.1 Clostridia bacterium | reverse complement strand
TTTTTAAATACCTGAAGTCATTATCCCGGTTACCTGATGGATCAGTAACAAGTAAGTCACTTACGTTCATTTTGCCAAGCTCTTTTCTTGTATAACCGGTTTGTTCACAGGCTTTTTTGTTTACCTCTTTGTATCTTCCACTACCATCTACAATAAACACACCATATGGGGCATTTTCAATAACCTCCTTCAACAGTTGATTTTTTTTATTGATTTCAATCATACCCAGTTCTTTTTCTGTAACATCGTTGTACATTGCAACTATTTCACCCGTAGGCAATTTAAAGACATGATTTTCATACCAGTTGCTGTAACTTTCATCAACGTATTGTTTTGAAGGAAATTTTGCAGGCTCTCCGGTTTTCCATACACGTCTGAAAACTTCAATGAGCCCGTATTCATCTATGGTTGGCCGCAGGTCAAAAAGTGATTTTCCGATTACCTCTTCCCTTGTTACATTTTCAATATCCCTGCTTATTTTATTGAAATCTTTGATGATATAGTCGCGGCCATATAAACCATCATTCTTAACTTCATATATGGCTGCCCCGCTGACCATGTTTTCAAAAATAAAACTGAACAATCCATTGTCAACCATATTGTCCCCCCATTGGGTCATCTTATTTGTTATTCATTTTCCACAAAGAACTCAAATTCCATGTTTTTATTTTCAAGCTTATATTTATCTACTACAAACAAATCCTTGACAACGGCTGCTACATCCTGGTCATAGAGCGTACCGTCTTTTTTCTCAAGTTCATCAATTAGTTTAGTATATTCAAGTGCCGGTCTGTATGGTCTGTGAGTTAGTATGGCTTCAGCAACATCGGCAATCATAAGTATTCTGGCTTCAAGATTAAGTTCATCACCCTTCTTTTGCCTTGGATATCCGCTCCCATCAAGTCTCTCATGATGGTTGTACACCAGCTCCTCAATTTGCCAGGGAAGTTTTGCTGCAACCAGTATTTCATAGCTATTCTGAACATGCCCTTTTACTATCTGATACTCTATATCAGTAAGTTTTCCGGGTTTTGACAATATTTCTGAAGGAACTGCAATTTTGCCTATATCATGAAGATATCCGGCAACAACAAGAGTCTGCTGGCGTTTTTTGGACAGGTTCATCTTTTTGGCTATTGCACCTGCAAGGTTTCCGACCTTTGTGTCATGATCAGCCGTATATGGATCCCTGAGCCTGAGCATGGAACTGATTGTCTGTATGGAACCTGTTACAGCATCAGTTAACTCGGCAGTGCGTTTATCTACTAATTTTTCAAGATTATCCCGGTAACTTTTATTTTCTTCTTCGAGGAATTGTTTCTCATCAATCAGCTTCTTGTACTCGAGGGCTTTTTCAACGGTGTGAACAAGGTCACTTTTATTTACCGGTTTTTGAAGATAATCGTATGCTTTGTACCTGAGTGAAAAGGTTGCAGTGTCAATCGACGGTTCTCCTGTCATTATTATAACCGGTATATCATATGCCTTTTCCTTGATTTTCTGAAGAAGATCCATTCCGGTATAATGAGGCATTATAATATCTGTTACTACGACGTCGGGTGGGTTCTTATCTATTATTTCGAGTGCTTTCTCAACATTCTCAGCTGTAAGAACTTCGAATCCTGCATTCCCAAGAAATTTGGAAAATGTAATTCTAATACTTTTTTCATCATCCACAAGTAATATCTTTGACATGTTGTACCCCACAGCTTTTAATATAACCAGAACAAACAACTTAATGTAAATTATAACATAACCTTATGTTTAATAATATTGAAATAATAT
Source organism: Clostridia bacterium (assembly GCA_016929655.1). Taxonomy (GTDB): domain Bacteria; phylum Bacillota; class Clostridia; order DUPQ01; family DUPQ01; genus JAFGQE01. Next base: position 44,900 of record JAFGIJ010000168.1, on the reverse strand, counting down.
ATCTTTGATTTTTGCTGGCTGACACATTTATGACAGATTTACCGGATATTATGTAAATGGAAAATGAAATGGCTGTAAGTTATTTCATGAAAACTGAATGGTTATTTATAACAAGACCCATGTGATATAATTTCAATGTATTTTCAAGGAGAGGGATTTATGAGCGGAATAAGAATACTGCTGGCTGAAGACGATGTGAATTTGAATAAAATAGTAACAAGATATCTTGAAAAAGAAGGATATCTGGTATTTTCTGCGTCAAATGGTGATGATGCCCTTGATATTTGGTTTGACCAATCAATAGATCTTTCAATACTGGACGTCATGATGCCCGGAATGGATGGATGGGAGCTTCTTGAAGAAATCAGAAGAGACAGTGAAAATCCCGTAATAATGCTGACTGCAAGAAGAGATGAGGAAGACCGGCTTCATGGCTTTGAACTCGGAACAGATGATTATATAACAAAACCTTTTAGCTCAAGGGAACTTCTTATGAGGGTCAAAGCCCTTTTAAAACGCAGTGGAAGGCTCTCACAGAAAGAAGTCGTGGAACTTCCCGGAATAGTTCTTGACAACAAGGCAAAATCAGTAAAAACCTCAGCCGGAGAGGTGGAACTTTCTTCCAGGGAATATGAATTGATGGTTTATTTCATCGATAACCGCGGTCAGGCACTTACAAGAATGCAGCTTCTCGACAGGATATGGGGTTATGAATATACGGGAGATACCCGGGTTCTTGATACGACAATAAAACGTCTGAGGAAAAAACTGGGTAACTGCGGTGACTGTATTAAAACTATTCGGGGGATAGGTTACAAATTTGAGGTTTTAGAATGAGGAAAACTCTTTTCAGACAGTTGCTTCTATATCTCCTGATATTTGGTATTGTTCTAAGCATGGTATCTTACCTCGTCATTGAGATTTTCTTTGATGATTACTATTATTCAAGGCAAACACTGGTACTCAAGGAAAAGACACTTGATTTGGCGGATGTTTTGGAAAATTCCGGACTCAATGATTTTCTTGTAATGGCCGAAGAACTTAAGACTGAAAGAGGCATGTCCATACATCTTTATAGTCCCATGGACAATTCATTGTATGGCTCAGATGTACAAGGCGCAGGAAGGCAAAGCCTGATGGACATATTTAATTCCAATGAATCGGACTCTGTTTTCATTACATCTACCGGTGGACAGAACTCCAGACTCAACTGGCTTACATATGTCTTTGAAACGGATAGCGGTTATCTTGTGATGAGCAGGATTTCTTATTCAAATATGGAATCTGTTGTTGGTATTGTGCAGCAATTTTTTCTTTTATTCGGCTTATTCCTAGCTCTGATTTTCATATTTTTCGCGTTCTTTTTCTCCCGCAGCATGTCAAAACCTTTGCACAAACTCAATGAGATTGCCGAAGGTATGGCAAGGCTTGATTTCACATTGAAATATACCGGAACCAGAAAAGATGAAATTGGAAAACTTGGACAAACACTTAACTTGCTGACTGCCAATCTGGAGAACACAATATCCCAGCTTCGGACAGAGCTTGATAAAGAAAAAACCCTTGAAAAGATGAGAACCCGTTTCACAGCTCAGGTTTCACATGAACTTCAGACCCCCCTGTCTGTTATTCGCGGATATGCCGAAGCCCTTGCGGATAGAATATATGAAACAAATGAAACAGATGAAGTATATGAAATCATGCTTCAGGAAACCAACAGAATAAGTCGCCTGGTTGATGATCTACTGGATCTGTCACAGATGGAATCCGGTGCTTATGTAATAAGAAAAAAGAGTTTTTCCTTGTCTGAACTTATGGATAAACTATATCAGACACATAGAAAACTTCCGAACACCAAGGCTTTTAAGTTTGAATTCATCAATGAATGCAGCAAATCAACACTTTTCTTCGGAGATCCACTTAGACTTGAACAGGCTTTGAGAAACACCATTGGAAATGCCATTAAGTATGTTTTGGAAAACGGTAAAATTATTTTCACGCTATCAGAGGGTCAAAATTCCTGTATTATAAAAATATTCAATTCCGGGAGTCATATACCCGAAGATGATTTAAGTGAAATTTTCAATTCCTATTATCAGGGGAAAAATCATAAACAGGGCACTGGATTGGGACTTGCAATAACAAAACACATCGTCGAGCTGCACAGAGGAACTGTTTCAGCAGTCAATCAGGAAGACGGTGTTGAAATTGTTATTGAACTTCCGAATTTAAAATAATGTCTGACACATTTCAAAATGTTTTTGACACATTGCTGACACATAGCCATAATAAAATTTCTTTGAAACATTTACTTTGAAAGCGAGGAATTATATGAAAAACAAAAGCAGGTGGTATAGATATGCTCTGCAAATCTTCTTTTTCGTATTCATAGGTTTAATAGCAGTCAACCATGTACTTGCTGAGTCAGGCAAAGAGCTCTTTGGTTTTATTCCAAGCCTTTCCCTGCATGCAATATGCCCTTTTGGTGCCGTAGAGAGTATTATCAGTCTGGTTACCGCGGGAAGCCTGGTACCTAAACTTCAGATGTCAAACATTGTGATTTCAATCCTCATACTGTTTGTTACGCTTGTATTTGGTGCTGTTTTTTGTTCCTTTGTATGTCCCCTTGGAACCTTGCAGGAATGGATTGGTAAATTAGGGAAAAAAATATTCAAGAAGAAATACAACAGATTTATTCCTCAGAAACTTCATAATATTCTCAGGTACTTCAGGTATATCACCCTTTTGGCTACCATTGTTCTTACATTCAATGCCGGCCGGCTGATATTTGCAGATGTTGATCCATATTATGCAATGTATCACTTCTTTACCGATGAGGTAACAATAGGCAGCCTTATCGTTCTGGCCGTTACAATGATTGGTTCACTCTTCGTTGAAAGACCCTGGTGCAAATATGCCTGTCCTTATGGAGCAGTTCTTGGTCTCGTAGGAAAATTCAGCTTCTTCAAAATAAGAAGAAAATCAGAAACCTGCAACAGCTGTACACTATGTGACAGACAATGTCCGGTCAATATAGAAATATCAAAGTACGATAAAATAGGACACTCTTCATGCATACGGTGTATGGACTGTGTTGAAGAAGATTCATCCTGCACAAGGAACTGTCTTACTTTCTCACTGAAAAAAGAAAAGTGTGAAAAGACTTCTAAAATGAGCGAAGAAGTATCTGCTGCTGATAAAGGAGTTTCAATATGAAAAAAATAAGACTAATTATAGCAATATCTTTGATTGTTGTGATTTTCGGAGGAGTTTTTGCAAGTGATGCCCTTGGTTTCTGGCAAACCTCCGGAAGCAGGAACTTATGGAAAAGTGAAAGTTCCCAGGCAGGTGAACCTCACGAAGAAGATATCGAAGGTACGGACCATGGTCTTGAAGTCGGCGGTAGTACAACTGTATCCATGGCCCTTGAAATGGGAATACCTGAAGATGTTTTACTTGAATATCTCGGAGATATAAGCAATCCGGATGCTCTGGTAAAAGATTTAATTACAGCAAACGGGTACTCATTCGGTAAGGTAAAGGGTATTTTGAATTCATATATAAAAATAGATTAGTGCCAGTCGTATATTAACTCAATCTTAACCGATGGTTTCATACCAATCAATTGAAAAGTCATGCAGAAGCACATGGCTTTTCTTTGTTTAGTCTTGTTGCAATAAGGATATGTATATGGTATGTTTTGAATCAGCAGATGATACAAATAACTATTCAATTTTACTGCGGAAGGATTTTGTAATGAACAAAAATGAAGTTCTCGGAAGATGGACCATAGAGAAATCTGAAAACCTCTATAATATAAAGAACTGGGGCGGAGAATACTTTTCAATATCGGACAAAGGCGAAGTCATGGTTACGGCTTCAAACGGCAAACCCCTTGCAGATGTAAGTCTCATGGATATTATTTCAGAAGTTAAGGACAGAGGCCTTGATATGCCTGTTCTTCTAAGATTTGAAAATATACTGGACTCAAGGATATCAACATTGAACAAATCCTTTTTAAAGGCAATGAAGGATCTGGAATATACCGGAACATACCGCGGTGTCTATCCTGTCAAGGTTAATCAGCAGCAGCAGGTTCTTGAAGAAACAACAAAATTCGGGAAAAGATATCACCACGGGTTGGAAGTCGGAAGCAAGGCAGAGTTGATTGCCGCTCTTTCGCAGATGGATGATCGAGAATCACTTCTTATCTGCAATGGATACAAGGATGAAGAGTTCATTAATCTTGGACTTAACGCAGTTAAACTTGGTTTTAAATGCTTCTTTGTAATAGAAATGCCCGGTGAGCTTTCAACAATCCTTGAATGTGCCAGGGAACTTAACGTCAAACCAAACATCGGCGTGAGAATCAAACTTGCTTCGAGGGCAGGCGGACACTGGACTGAGTCCGGCGGAGACCGCAGTATATTTGGGCTGAATATGTCACAGGTAATCGGAATTGTTGATGCTTTGAGGGAACAGAACATGTTGGACTGTCTTAAGCTTCTTCACTATCACCTTGGATCACAGGTACCCAATATCAGGGATATCAGATCTGCAGTCGGCGAAGCTTCCCGTGTTTATGCTGAACTTGTCAAAGAAGGTGCCGCAATGGGATATCTGGATCTTGGGGGCGGTCTTGCCGTTGACTATGATGGTTCAAAGACTAATTTTGCCAGCAGCAGAAACTACTCAATAGACGAATACTGCACCGACATTGTTGAAGCAGTAATGAATGCCATGGATAATTCAGAAATCGAACACCCTGTTATTGTTACTGAATCAGGAAGGGCTATAGTTGCATATTATTCTGTGTTGCTTTTCAATGTTCTGCATGTCTCAAATTTTGAGGTAAACAATATACCTGAAAGCATTCCTGATGACTCCCCCGAAAGTACGGCAAGCTTATTTTGGGCAAGTACCAATCTAACCGTAAAGAATATTCAAGAATCATATAATGATGCACTTTATTACAGGGACCAGGCACGTCAGGTCTTCAACCAGGGACATATGACACTGAGGGAAAGAGCTCTGGCAGAAAACATTTTCTGGAATATAATCAGCAGAATAACCAGATTGAAAAAGAATATGAAATTCCTCCCACCGGAATTAGAAAATATTGAGAGTGCAATAGCGGATATATATTACTGTAATCTCTCAATTTTTCAGTCTCTGCCGGACAGTTGGGCAATTGATCAGCTTTTTCCAATTATGCCGGTTCACAGACTTAACGAAATTCCATCAAGAAATGCTGTATTGGCCGATATAACGTGTGACTGCGATGGAAAAATTGACAGTTTCATAGACCTGCATGATGTAAGCAGGACACTGCCTTTGCACAAAATCAAAAACGATGAGGAATATATCATCGGAGCATTTTTGGTAGGTGCCTATCAGGAAACCCTCGGTGATTTGCATAATCTATTCGGTGATACAAATGTCGTAAGCATTAGGATAAATGAAGAAGGTTTTGAAATTGTCAGGGAAATACATGGAGACAGTGTTGAAGATGTTCTTTCATATGTTGAGTATGACCCCGGTAAAATGAGGATTGCATTCAATCGATTGGTTTCAGAGTCTGAAAAAAATAAACTGATAACAGAAGATGAGAAATTCGAAATTGTTGCAGCCTATGAAAACGGTCTTGCCGGCTATACATATTATGAACATCAGTAAAATAAGAGGTTAATATATGATAAAAAACAATAGATCATTCAGACATGAAGGATTCCGCGGAACATATTCTGACAGTAAAATCATTGTCTTTGGTGCTCCCTATGACGGAACGGCATCATACAGGCCCGGTACCAGATTTGGTCCTTCTGCACTTAGAGTGGAGCTGGATGGAATAGAAACATACAGTCCCTATCAGAACAAAGATCTGGCAGAATATCTGATAAGTGACTCCGGGGATATGCCATTTAATTTCGGCAGCACGGCTTCAATATTGGATTCAATTAATCTTGAAGTAAAGGAAATTCTGGCAGACAACAAAAAAACTGTGGTTATCGGTGGAGAACATCTGGTAACTCTTCCGATTGTTGAAGCATATATTAACAAATATCCCGGTCTTCATGTCATTCATCTTGATGCCCATGCGGATTTGCGGGATGAGTTCATGGGTGAAAAATTATCTCATGCAACTGTATTAAGAAGGGTTTACGAAAAAATGACCGGCACTCTCTGGCAGTTTGGAATACGTTCCGGGGCTGGCGAGGAATTTTCATTTGGCAGGGAAAATACTGAATTCCATCCATTTTCTCTTGAGGGCATGGAAAAGGTACTTGCTGCGGCAGGCTCTGATCCCGTCTATCTTACAATTGACATAGATGTTTTGGATCCATCAATCGTATCAGGCACCGGAACACCTGAAGCCGGAGGGGTTACCTTTCGGGAACTCATGGAGGGTTTACAAAAATTGGAGGGATTGAATATAGTCGGAGCAGATATCGTTGAGTTATCGCCTCATTATGACCATAGCGGGGTGTCAACGGCAACAGCTTGTAAAATACTTCGTGAAGTTCTGCTTCTTATGGTATAAAAGAGATTGGAGGATAAAAATGGGTAAAGCATTGATAATCGGAGCAGGTGGTGTTTCAAATGTAGTTGTACATAAATGCTGCCAGAACCCGGATGTTTTTGAAGAAATCTGCATTGCAAGCAGAACAAAGTCAAAGTGCGATGCAATGAAGGAAAAGCTGGACGGTGGTAAAACAAAGATTACCACTGCACAGGTTGATGCAGACAATACTGTTGATGTTGTAAATCTTATAAATTCCTTCAAGCCTGACATTGTAATAAACGTTGCATTGCCTTATCAGGATCTAACAATTATGGATGCGTGTCTTGAAACCGGAGCACACTATCTTGATACTGCCAATTATGAACCGCCGGATATACCGAAATTTGAATATAAATGGCAGTGGGCATACAAGGAGCGCTTCAGGAAAGCAGGTTTAACAGCTATTCTGGGAAGCGGATTTGATCCGGGCGTTACGGGAGTCTTCTCTGCATATGCAATGAAGCATTATTTTGATGAAATAAATTACATTGATATAGTTGACGCAAATGCCGGTGACCACGGATATCCATTTGCAACCAATTTCAATCCCGAAATAAACATCAGGGAAATTACAGCCAACGGACGCTACTGGGAAGAAGGTCAATGGATAGAGACTCCCCCGTTGGCAGAAAAAAAGGTTTATGATTTACCTCAAATCGGTGAGAAAGACATATATCTTCTGTACCATGAAGAGCTTGAATCACTGGCTCAAAATATAAAAGGTTTGAGGAGAATCCGCTTTTGGATGACATTTTCCCAGAAATATATAACTCACCTTAACGTTCTTGAGAATGTTGGCATGACATCAATTGAGCCTATTTTGTTTGAAGGGAAACTCATTCAGCCCCTTCAGTTCCTAAAGGCGGTTCTTCCCGACCCTTCATCACTGGGCTCCAGAACCAAGGGCAAAACCAATATCGGCTGTATTTTCCAAGGGAAAAAGGATGGAAAGCCGGTAACTTACTATGTATATAATGTCTGTGTTCATGAAGAAGCTTATGCAGAAGTCGGTTCACAGGCAATTTCATATACAACCGGTGTCCCCGCTATGATAGGTGCAAAATTGCTTCTTGAAGGAAAATGGAAGAAACCCGGAGTATTCAATGTAGAGGAGTTTGACCCGGACCCATTCATGGAAGAACTGAACAAACAGGGACTTCCGTGGCATGAGGACTTCAATCCGGTTCTGCTTGACTGAGGATTTTAAATGAAATACACCTACGAAACTGTTCCCACCCCTGTCTATATCGTTGACAGGCAGCTGCTTGAAAAAAACCTTCAGTTGCTTCTGCATGTCCAAAGGGAGGCCAACTGCAAAATTCTGGCAGCCTTAAAAGGTTTTTCAATGTATCATATGTTTCCTTTGATGGGCAATTATCTGGCCGGAATAACATCGAGCTCCCTCAATGAAGCAAGGCTTGGTTTTGAGGAGATGGGAAAAGATGTGCACATCTACGCACCGGCATTCAGAGAAGATGAGTTTGATGAGCTGCTTGTGTACTGTGATCATTTTGTCTTCAATTCATTTGCTCAATACAGAAAGTATGGTCCACGTGCAAAAGCTGCCGGAAAGCAATGCGGTATACGGATTAATCCTGAATATTCTGAAATTACAACAGATATTTACAACCCCTGTTTTACTTATTCAAGGCTTGGCACTACACTTCATAATTTCAGGGCTGATGAACTGGGAGGAATTGACGGACTTCATTTTCACACCATGTGTGAGCAGAATTCAGACACACTGGAAAGAACCATGGAAGTAATCGAAGACAAGTTCGGGGAATACATGCATAAGATGAAGTGGATTAATTTTGGTGGAGGACATCATATTACAAGGAAAGACTATGATGTTGAACGCCTTATCAGAATAATCAAGAAAATAAAGGAAAAGTATTCCGTCGAAATATATCTTGAACCCGGAGAAGCCATTGCATTGAATACGGGATTTCTGATTTCCAGGGTTCTTGACATTGTAAACAATGGTATGAATATTGCAATACTCGACACCTCGGCAGCCTGCCATATGCCCGATGTAATTGAAATGCCTTACCGACCTGAAATCATAGGTGCAGGAAAACCCGGTGAATTCAATAATCTTTACAGACTTGGCGGTCTGACTTGTCTTGCCGGTGATGTTATAGGAGATTATTCCTTCAAAGAACCCTTGAAACCGGGAGACCAGCTTGTTTTCACCGACATGGCACACTATACCATGGTAAAAAATAATACTTTCAATGGTGTTAACCTGCCCTCAATAGGTATTGCAGATGGCAGGAACATAGAGATAATAAAGAGTTTTGGTTATGAAGATTATAAAAGAAGATTGTAAATCAGTATTACATCCATTTCTTTACTAACAATGAAAATCATTGATCAATCTTGCTCAACCTAAAACGGAACGGTAGCAACACCGTTCCGTTGAAAATTAATTTGATGAAATTGGATTCAATAAGCCTGTTCTATCTGCGTGTCAGATCTGTTTTTCTGAGCTTTAAAATTGATGCGGCAACAAAAACAACTATTAATCCAATGGTAATTGCTGTAGTTATATATAATCCCGCTGCTGATCCGTTTTCAAGTTTTTCTGCTTCAATTAAAAGTCCCGCCGGTGTAAATCCATTTATATCAAGAAGATTGCCCAATAGCCTTGAAACATACGCAAATATGAGTGTCAGCAAACCAACAATAATCTGATTACGCATCAGCGTGCCAAGAAACACAATAACAGAAAGTATAAAAACCATATACAGTCCCTGTAATATCCCTGCCTTCAATACGGGGATCACTCCATCAATCTCAAAACCAAAAAGTATACCGGAGTAAAGATAGTTGGATAGAATTGAAACTGTTGTTACTAATATAAGGGAGAGTCCAAACACAATCATCTTGGATAAAATTATTTCACTGTATCTTTTACCTGAACAAACCGGAAGTATGAGTGTATACTCTCTTATTTCCATGGCAATTGCTCCGCAGAATGTAAAGGATACGATTATCATACCGATTTCAAATATATCTCCCAGATACCCCCTTATGTTGCCGATTTGTGTTGTTACAAGCATACTGTTCATGGTTTCCTGGTCCATTCCCGGGAACTGGCTTTTAAGAAGTCCCGGCAAAACCAATTTGTTCATTATTGGTGTAAGCAATGCAAAAAACATGAACCCCGCAAATATTATTAAAAACTTATAGTTTCTGATTCCATCCATGAAATCTTTTTTAAGTGTTGATGTCATACTCATTTTTTATTCACCTCCTCCAAAAATATGTCCTCCAGGTCGTTTTTCCTAAGATTGAATGAAACAACATTCAAATCCTTGTCTGAGAAAAACCTGTACAGTTCCTTTCCGCATTCATGACTTTCTGTCAGTACCTGGATTCTTTTATCAAAAGTCTGAACCTTTTTGACGCATTTTAGTTTTTCAATATCTTCCACTATATTATTTTTTAATGCGATATCTGTTTCAATATCATATATTGGTAAAATATTTTCTTCTTGAATAACTTCGAGCCGATCTTCCTTTACTATTCTTCCATTTACCAATATTCCGACTTTGTTACATATTCTTTCAACGTCACTCAGGATATGTGTTGAAAAGAATACGGTTTTTCCCATGTCTCTCAGGTCTTTGATCAATCTGAGAACATCACCCCTGCCTTCCGGGTCAAGGGCAGAAGACGGTTCATCGAGGAACAGCAGCTGAGGATCATTGATAAGCGCAGCTCCAATTCCAAGTCTTTGTTTCATTCCCCTGGAAAATCCACCAACTTTTCTACCGGCAGATTCTTCGAGTCCAACCCATTCCAGTATTTCATTAATCTTTACAGGATTATTCTTTTTCCCTGAAGATTCAAGGAGATATATCAAAGTTTCCCTTGCAGTCATCCATTTATAGAAGCTGGGATCTTCCGGCAGATATCCGATGCCCAGGTCACTGGGATTAACCGTTTTACAGGCATCTTTTCCATTTACAATGCATGTTCCGGAATCAGCTTTTGCAAGACCCGTCAGAATGCTTATTGTTGTGGACTTCCCGGCTCCATTATGTCCTATGAATCCGTATATATCTCCTTTTTCAACATTCAGGTTTACATCTTTCAATGCCTGAAAATTACCAAAGTGTTTGTTCAATCCCCTGACATTAATCATTTTAAGTCCTTTCTCCTTCCAACGATAAGAAAAATTGCAGGTCCCAGAAGATTAATGCAAATTACTATCAAGGCCCACAGTCCTTTGCTGAGGTTTTCAACCCCTTCTTTGAATATTTTCACCAGGCAGAAAACCATAAGTCCGAGCTGTATGGCCACCAGTGGTAAAAGCATCAGTACTATTTCAGTTGTTAAAATTTCAGGTAACATATTTTTCCCCTCCAAATTTGTTTTTTACATGTACATGATACATACCGGAACAGTCATATGATAAGTGACTGCAGTCATATATGCAGTCATATTAAATTTATATGCTTTTGTAGGCTGATTATGAATTCAAGTGCCTTTTAAAATATAGAATGGCATTGGCTCTGTCACTGACATTTATTTTCATGTAAATCTGGCTTACATAATTTTTAACGGTGCCATTGCTTAAATAGAGTTGTTTTGCTATATCAGAATTGGATTTGCCTTCTATAAGGAGATTAATGATATCCATTTCCCGCTCGGTAAATTCATCAATTTTTATGTTGGGGCGGGAATTAATGCTGCTGAGTCTGGAAGTAATTTTTTCAGCAATTTTCCCGGGTAAAATTACATTTCCTTTCATACTGCTTTTAATGGCAGAAACAAGCTCCTCGCCCTGAATATCCTTTAAAAGATATCCGGAAGCTCCATATGACATGGCTTTGAATATATAATCGTCATCATCAAATGTTGTCAAAATGATTACCTTAATATCCGGAAAATTTTTCTTTATATACCCGGTTGCTTCGACACCATCCATTTCGGGCATACGGATATCCATTAGAATTACATCGGGTCTGCACTCCTTCACCATTGATATGACTTCTTTACCGTTGGATGCTTCCCCGACAATTTGTATATCATTGCCGTTTCCCAAAATTGCTTTTAAGCCATCCCTTATAAGCGCCTGGTCATCAACCAGAAATACGGATATTTTACCATCAGTCATTGAAAACCTCCCGGCCTGTTGGTATCTGAATGTTCATGGTGAACCCTTCTCCTTCGGCTGATGTATAAACTGCATTTCCACCCATGGCCTTTGACATCTCCCTGATATTTGACAGGCCGAAACCTTCCTTTATTTCATCCGCTCCCTTTCCATTGTCTGAATATGTATAATTCAATATACCTCCGGATTCAGTTATGAGAATATCAGCTTCTGTACACCCGCTATGCTTCATGCTGTTTGTAATACATTCTTTGATTACTCTATATATAAGATTCTTATGTATGGGAATTGGATTTTCATTTATATCCAGAACTGAATTGATTTTTATGTTTGCTGATTTTTCCAGTTCCTGAATCATTATTGATAGCGCTGTCTCAAAGTCTCCATCATCATGCCCGTGTTTAATTGTTCTGACTGAATATCTTATATCGTCCATTCCTTTTTTTATCTGCTGCCTTGCCAGGGCAATGATCTCACTGGCTTTTTTGTCATCATTCCCTATTTCCCCAGCTGCAACATCAAGTGAAATCATAGCCGTTGTCAGTGTATGCCCTACTGTATCGTGAATTTCGCCTGCAATCTTGTTTCTTTCACTTATGACAGTCATTTCTTCAAGGGCCTTGCCTTTTTCAGAAATCTCACTGATAAGTTCCTTAAGGCGCACGTTGAGAATCATTTGCCGCTTCAACAGGTAAAATGCAAGTAAAACAAGAATATAAATGGCTGAATTAAGATAAATGAAGCCTATTAGTTCATCCGTAGAAACCACTGCTCCCCCTTTATATAAAGCGGCTGTTTCCAGTCCTATGAAAAGAATGAATCCCATTATGCCATAAATCTTTGAAGATTTTGGACTGTGATTGTTGATTATATTTGCAGCAATTACCAGAAAAATCAAAGTAGTAGTACTGTAATCATCCAGATAGTTTACATATGCGGCAGCAGCCAGGGAGACCACTGGAATAATATAGTGAAGATATCTGCCTCTGTCATTGTTCAGGAACCATGATACAGCCAGAAGGACAAAATTTACAGAAAGTAATATTACAATAAGATTAAAGTCATCTCTTTTATGGTTATTGAATAGAATTGTTATGGTAAAGACCATGAAGAATAGATATAAAATAACAGAAACAGCCTGTTTGATGTTTCTGTCAACTTTCCTGTTATCAATATAATCAATGTCATTTGAAGTTTTTTCACGGGTAACTATCAGATATACAGCTATAGCCGGCAAATTGAACATTGCAATCATTACAATCCACAGTGCTTTTTTCCCCTGGGACAAGCGTTGGTTTTCCCAGCACTGCTTTATATAATATATTTGTAAGGCTAACTGAATCAAAGCTCCCGGAACAAGGATTGGTATTATCTGATCTACTGACATATAATCTCCTGCTTATGTGAATATAACTAGATATTTATCAAACTTTGAATTTGTAAAATTGCATTTTTGTAAATTCCATAAGTTCTGTTGTAAAATCCGGAGTCTGATAATCCACTCCTGCCATTTTGATGGCCTTTTTCTGTATTTCACACTCCACTGTAGTTGGATAGAGTCCCATTGCATAGAATAGCTGCATCTTCAGAAAGTAAAAAGCACTTTCCATTGTAAACTTAGGGAAAATCTCTGTCAGAAGCTTTACAACACCCATTGTTTCAAAAAATAATTTGCCTTTGAAATCTGCCAGTTTTTCAAGGGTTACATTCTTCTCAAATATAGTATATAGCAGCGACAGTGTTTCTATCATGAGCTTGTTTTCATAAACCAATTCAGCCCAGAGAGAAGCAAATGCATCTTTATCAGGATCGGTTACATCCTTGAAATTTTCATCAAGGCTCTTTTTCCATTTCCGTATTTCTTCCAAAATAATATGAAGGTATATTTCTTCCTTTGATGAAATATACTTATAAAGATTTGCTCTGGTAAAGCTGAGATTCTCGGCGATTCCCGCCAATGTAATGTCTTCATATTTTTTAATCTTCAACAATTCGATGGCAGCTTCGGAAATCTGATTAATCCTGATTTCTTTTTGCTCGTCACTTCTGGCCCTTTTAAAATCCATAAAACACCTCACCCCTATCTCATTTCGATTTTAACACAAAAACACAACCGTTGACAAGTTACAACTTGTCACTTATCATTAAAAATAACGAGGTGTTTTATGCAATATAGAAATATGCCGGGTTCTGATGAAAAGCTATCTGCTTTGGGTTTTGGTTGTATGCGGCTTGCATCCAATGGAAAAGGTCTTTTAAGTTCAATTGATACAGAAAAAGCTACTGTACAAATAAGACATGCAATAGACAATGGAGTGAATTATCTGGATACTGCCTATCCATATCATAATGGAGCTTCGGAGAGTTTCCTTGGTGAATATATACTCAAAGACGGTTACAGGGAAAAGGTTAATATCGCTACAAAATTACCCTGCTTCATTATTAACAAGCAACAAAAAATCGAAGAGATTTTCAATAAACAACTGGAAAAACTGAATGTTGATTTCATCGATTATTACTTATTGCACTCATTGGATGGACACACCTGGGATAAAATGGTTTCCCTTGATATCATTCCTTTCATGGACCGCATCAAAGCCGAAAAAAGAGTTCACAGGATGGGGTTTTCCTTTCATGGTACATATGATGCTTTCATTCGCATAGTTGATTCCTATGATTGGGACTTCTGCCAGGTTCAGTACAATATCATCGATGAAAATTTCCAGGCCGGAATCCGCGGAATCAATTATGCTGCGTCCAAAGGGCTTGGAGTAATAGTCATGGAACCGCTGAAAGGTGGAATTCTTGCAGGAAATATCCCAAAGGATATACAAGAAATATACAGTTCTTCAAAGAGCAATTGGTCCCCTGCAGAATGGGCTCTCAGGTGGGTTTTGGACAATCCCAATGTCACCATGGTTCTTTCAGGCATGAATGATGACAAACATATTGCCGAAAACCTCAGAATAGCATCTGAAAGCCTTCCCAACTCAATGAAAGAACATGAGAGGAAAACAATTTCAGATGTCCGAAACAAATATCTTGAGTTGATGGAAGTTGGCTGCACCGGATGCGGTTACTGTATGCCCTGTCCTGTCGGAATCAATATTCCAGGAGCTTTCAAAGATCTTAACAACTATAAAATGTTCAGCAAAGCTTCAGCAAAACTTTCCCACATGGCTTATACGGGAATAATAACCGATGATGGCAAATCCCATTGGACAAAGGACTGTATTGACTGTGGAAAATGCGAAAAAGCCTGCCCTCAGGGAATTGAGGTAAGGAGAGAGTTTTTGAAAGTCCAAAAACATTTGGAAGGTCCATGCGTTAAGGGACTTGCTCGTTTTGCACGCCTGTTTTTCAAAAAGCATTGATGCAAAATTTAACACAAAATTAATTGACCCCGGTCAGTTTTTCGGATACTCTCATATCAGGAGAAGTGTATGACCGAAAAATCAAATAAAACTAAAAGAGAATTCATGGATTCTGCGCATAGACTGTTTTTGGAAAATGGTTTTGAAAATGTAAGCGTTGAATCTATATGCAGGTACACAGAAAAGGCAAAAGGTCTGTTCTTCTATCATTTCGGAAAGAAGGAGAACATCGTTAAATGTCTGCTTGAGGAGCAGATAAGGCAGATGTCATCAATGCTTACAATCGTACTTGAAAAAATGGAGACCGGCAACTCGGGAAAAATGGATTTTCTGATGAATCAGCTGATTTCAAAGCATGGTCAGGGGCCTCCCGCGCTTGGATATTTCAGCGAAGATCTACCTGATTGGATTGACCTGTATGCAAACTCATTAAGGGATAGATATGTATTCCCTATCATTCTATCCATTATTGAAGAAGGCATTCAAAAAGGTGAGTTTCAACATCGCTCGAGGGAGGAAATTGAAATCATATACCTGGGTATAAGCAGTTTCATTCACAAAAAACAAGGAAATTTGAAAAACCCCGACTTCTATGCGGTGTCTGCTTCTGCAATCAGCAGAACCCTGGAGACAGCCCTTGGATGTCCGGAAGGTTCAATACACATAAAATGAGGTGGTTAAATTATGAATATACTAATAATAAATGGGACACCAAAAACCGGATGGGAAGAATACGAAACCAGGCTTGATGAAGCCGTCGGGATTATTTCCGGCGAGCATGATATAAGTCATTTCAGAGTCAGGGACATGGACATTAATTTCTGTACCGGTTGCTTCGGATGCTGGACAAAGACCCCGGGGAAATGTATTTATAGGGATGGCATGGATGAAATTCTATCAAAGTATCCCTCTTCTGATATGCTGATATTCATTACCCCTCTGATTACCGGTTTTTTATCCGCACTTACAAAAAAGACCATGGACAGGATGATTCCGATTGTACTGCCCTATATTAAATTATTTGACGGTGAGTGCCATCATCCGCAGCGTTATGAAAACAATCCATCTCTTGGTCTGATTCTATATGGTGGAAATTCCATGGATGAGGCTGTTGGAATTACATTCGATACACTGGATCGTCTTTCACTCAATTTTCATGCAAACCGTACTTTTAAAAAAACGGTCGGACCTGAAGAAATAAAGGAGGTTCTGATATATGAAATTAGCAATCATTAATGGTTCTCCCAGAGGAAGAAAAAGCAATTCTAACCGTATTACTGAATGGATGACCTCTGTAATGTCGGAAAACACTGAAGTAACCAAAGTCTTTGCAGTTGATATATGCAAAAACAGCACATTGCTTAAAGAAATCCAGGGTTGTGATTCATTCCTCGTCATTTTCCCTCTTTACACAGATGCAATGCCTGGAATTACAAAGGAATTGATGGAATCCATGTATGAATATAAAAATATTTTTTTAGGTAAACAAATATATTTTATTATACATTCCGGGTTTCCCGAAGCATCCCAGTCAATCGTTGTGGAAAAGTATACAAAGCTTTTTGCATCCCTGATGGGGATGAAGTATTCCGGGGGGATCAGGATGGGAGGCAGCGAAGCCCTTCAGATTGCACCGGACAATTATTTCGGCAAGAAAAAGTTGGTCTATGAAAAACTTGCCAGAAACATAGAAAATCTAGAACCCTTTGATTACGAGGCAACTGAATACCTTAGTAGAACAAGAAAACGCGGTGTCATTGTGAGATTCATTTTAAACCATATGAATCTTAACGGCATGTATTGGGACAGGATACTTAAGGTTAATGGAGTATATGAACGGCGTTTTGACAGACCATATGAAATCAAGAAAAAGGATTAATAGAAAATGAACGTTAAACACGAAATACTATCTCGTGAGAAGGGTATTCAATCCACAGATGCAATGACATGTTCAAAGGATAGAGAGTCATGAAATAACAAGATGTATGTTTATAGCAATTCCTTAAATTAGAATTTACAAAATACATTTGTCTATATTTTGTTTATAATTGCAATTTTTTTTAGAATAATTATATTTGCATATTGTCATTTCTAGCATTAAAATAAGGAATAGATTATAGATTAGAAAGAGGATAGATATATGAATTTCAATTATTTTATGCCTGCAAAGATATTCTTTGGTAGCGGAAAAATAAATACACTTGGAGAAATCAAGCTTCCCGGGAAAAAAGCTCTTATAGTTATTTCTTCTGGTAAATCGATGAAAAGAACCGGTTATCTTGAAAAAGTCCAGAATCTCATATCATCAAACGGTTCTGAGTTTTATGTCTTTGATAAAATAAGCCCAAATCCTACACTGACTTCAATTACACAAGGCGCAAAGGCCGCAAGAAACAACGGTTGTGACTATATCATCGGTTTGGGCGGAGGAAGTAGCATTGATGCAGCCAAAAGTATTGCCGTCATGGCAAACAATCCGGGTAACTATTGGGATTACATAAGCGGAGGAACCGGAAAAGGCAAACCGGTACCCAATGATCCTCTTCCATTGATTGCAATTACAACTACAGCAGGAACCGGTACTGAAGCAGATCCATGGACTGTTGTAACAAAGGAAAGAACAAATGAAAAAATAGGTTTTGGCTATGAAAAGACTTTCCCGACAATTTCTATTGTTGATCCTGATCTTATGACAACGGTTCCTCCTAAACTGACTGCATTCCAGGGTTTTGATGCCTTTTTCCATGCAGCCGAAGGATTCATTGCAAATATTTCAACAGAAATTAGTGATATGTTTGCCTTGAAGAGCATCGAACTAATAGGTCGTTCTCTTTCCAAGGCAGTAAGAGATGGTGATGACATTGATTTTCGTACAGATGTGGCTTTGGCAAACACATTATCAGGTTTTGTTGAGTCAACTTCGAGCTGTATATCACAGCATTCCCTTGAGCATGCTTTGAGTGCGTTTCACCCTGAACTTCCCCACGGTGCAGGACTGATATTGCTGTCTGAGGAATATTTCCTCCACTTCATTGATGCATGTGCAGAGAAATATATCAGAATGGCCCAGGCTCTTGGCAAAAAAAATGCTGATAAACCCGAGGATTTCATTCGTGAGCTTATATACCTGCAGGAATCATGTGGTGTGCGGGATCTAAAAATGTCTGACTTTGGAATTGATGATGAAAATCTGGGAAAATATGTAGACAACGCCTTTGATACCATGGGTGGATTGTTCAATTTTGACCCTGTAAAGCTAACAAAAGCTGATGCTTTGGAAATATTAAAGAGATCATATAAATAATCAATGAATTATTAAGTTATCAGCCGGAACTTTAATTCCGGCTTTTTTTCCTTAGAATATTCAGAACCTTGTCACTCATCCATTCCTCAAGCTTTTCAGGATATCTTATTGATACAAACAGCAGAAAAGCGGAAATGAGACCGATTATTACCCAGCCCCATATCGGAACAGTGATTACTCCAGAACCCACCAGTGCGCTGAAAATCAAGCCCCATGGTCTTGTTACCAGAACCATCAGTGCAAAACCAGGGAGTCTTATAGCCGTCAGCCCTGCCATCAGGCACAGAACATCATCAGGAAAGAATGGCATCATGAACATCATGAATAATACCCAGAATTGACGCGCAGACATATTTTTCATGTATTTTTCTACCCGCTCTTCTCCAATAAGTCTTGTTACGAGAGGTTTCCCGAGATATTTGGCCATGAGGAACAGTATCATTGACCCTGTAAAAACGGCGGCAACTGAGATTATCATGGCTTTCCAAAAACCGAAGAACACACCTCCAAAAAGAGTCGTAACGCTTCCCGGTACCGGTGCAAGGATAACCTGTACAACCTGCAGAAGAAAGAATATCAAAGGTGCCCAGACTCCATATCCGGAAACAAACTCCTGGAGTTCTTCAACTGAATCAAACATAGAGAACCAGCCCTTGTTTTTACCTATGAAGTATAAAACCATGATTGCAATTACTATCGCCAGAAGCACAGCACCGGACCATATCTGATTTTTTTCAAGCTTGAACTTTGTTTTCTTTTCTTCTTTCATGGGGATATTATATCCTATTTTACAAAAACACCAAACGACTTCTGTGCTATCCAATATGACATTTTGAAAGGTTTTTTAAGATTTTTGAAAATATTTGTTGACCACATTGGTCAACGGTGTTATTATACCACTGACCAGTGTGGTCAATAAGAAGGGGTAGAAGATGGATGAAGTACTTAAAAACATGGATCCTGAAAAAAGAGACAGAATAATAAATGCCGCATTGGAGGAGTTTGCTGAAAGCGGGTATAAAAAGGCATCTACTAATATTATTGTAAAGAAAGCCGGTATTTCAAAGGGGCTGTTGTTCCATTATTTTGACACCAAGGAAAGTCTGTTTAATTATCTGGAAAAATATGTTGTAAACACAGTAATTGAAACACTTGAGAACGAAATTGACTGGAGTGAAACGGATTTTTTCAACAGGCTCATGCAGGTAGCGATAATTAAAGGAAGACTGACACTTCGTTTTCCCAAAGTCTTTGAATTCTTTACTACTATACTTACCGATAAAAGCATCGATGAAATATATGCATACAGGGAGGATTTTGCACCGGGTCTTCTTGAAAAGGTTTATGTACATAACATTGACTATTCAAAGTTCAAGCCGGACCTCGATATGGAAAGAACAATGAAAATAATCAACTGGGTCATCGAGAAATACAGCATGGAACTTTTGGATGATCTTCTTAAAAAGAAAAACTACGATTACGACAAAATCACAGCCGATTTTGAAGAGTACATGAAAATACTTAAAAAGGCCTTTTATAAATAAATGCCAATAGATACTGCGGACAAATAAGGAGGGAAAACATGATTAAGGTTAAGAATTTATATCATTCCTACAGCAAGGATGACAAGTATGCGGTAAAGGACGCAAGCTTTGAGGTCGAAAAAGGTGAGATCTTCGGATTCCTCGGACCTTCAGGAGCCGGGAAATCCACTACACAGGGTGTGCTTACCGGCCTGCTGCAGCTCCAAAAGGGTGAGGTAACCGTTGCCGGCTATGATGCAAAGAAGTTTTCAAAGAAAATGTTCAATGACATAGGCATGTCCTTTGAGCAGTCAAATGTGTATAACAAGATGACTGCGAAGGAAAACCTGGCATTTTATGCAAAACTTTTTGATGTTGAAACCAAGGACCCGCAGGAACTTCTTGAGTTGGTTGGTCTTGGTGACAAGGCTAATTTAAAGGCCGGCGATTTTTCCAAAGGTATGAAGCACAGGCTGACATTTGCAAGGTCAATGATAAACAATCCGAAATTATGGTTTTTGGATGAACCCACCACCGGTCTTGATCCGGCCATTGCAGCAACAATCAAGGACATTATCTGGAATGAAAAGAAAAATGGAGTTACGACTTTCCTTACAACACATAATATGTTCATTGCAGATGAATTGTGTGACAGGGTTGCATTCATTGTTGACGGTGAAATCAAGCTGATTGATTCACCCAGGAATCTGAAACTGCAGTATGGTGCAAAATTTGTTGACATTGAATACATCAAAGACAATGATTCGGCCAGGGAGTCAC
Source organism: Clostridia bacterium (assembly GCA_016929655.1). Classification (GTDB taxonomy): domain Bacteria; phylum Bacillota; class Clostridia; order DUPQ01; family DUPQ01; genus JAFGQE01. The sequence goes on along the minus strand of JAFGIJ010000168.1, from coordinate 24,229 downwards.
TTTCAACCGTTGAGGCAAAAGACAGGAACAGGATAAAGGAACTACTTGACACCTATGAAATCCAGACGATGCATACCAAGGAAGCTACCCTTGAAGAAATATTCATCAAGGTTACCGGAAGGGGGCTTGTATAAAATGAAACTATGGTACAGTTTTACAAAGGAGCTGAAGCTGGCATCAAGAAGCTTCTACTTCTATATTGAACTATTCTTTGCCATTATTATCCTTGTTGTAGTACTTTTTGCAATTCCTGAAAACTTCAGCAACAGTACAACTGAGTATCTTTATCTTGATATGCCTGTTGAAAATGCTGCTGCATTTGAAGCAAGGCTTTTGGACGAGGATTCGGACAACACTGCAGATAAAATGGAAATAAAGATTAAAAAAGAATTGATTCCTGTTACCTACTATGAAACAGAAGACAGAAAAATTTATCTTGTGGAATCTGAAGATGATCTTGTTAAACTTGCAGATAATAAGAAGCAGCTTGGTGCGGTAATAAAAGTTGACATGTCGGTATCACCGCCTGTTACCAGCTATAAGTACTATCTGCAAGGCTATGAAACAGACAGGTTGAAAAATCTCTATAAGGTTATTCACAACAGTAATCTGGCAACCCTTGAGGCAGCCGTTGAAGACCAGGAAGTCAGGTCTTTGTCAACGGAATACACTGTTTTAAGTGATCGCGAACATACTATTCCTTCATTGCTTACATTCAATGGAAGTCTCATGGGAATGTTCATAATAGCCGCATATATATTCCTTGATAAAGAACAGGGAATCATAAAGGCATATGCTGTCACGGCCTCATCTGTCTGGCAATATCTTATGAGCAAGACCCTTGTAATTACGGTTACATCCATAGTCACGACAGCTATAATAATAATTCCTGTCATGGGAGGAAAACCCGACTATCTGCTGATGCTGCTGTTTCTGATTACAACCGGATTCTTTGCTTCCGGCATAGGATTGCTGATATCCGCCTATTTCAGATCAATGGCCAAGGCTTTTAATGCAATTTATGTACTTATGGTTGCTATGATGCTTCCTGCAATAGCTTATTTCATTCCGGGATGGGAACCCTTCTGGATAAAACTGCTCCCTGCATATTATATTATTCAGGGATTCAGTGAGATTATAGTCAAAGGCGGAAATGCGGGTTATGTGCTTCTTCTGTCACTTGGCTTCCTGGCAGCAGGTTCGGTTCTGTTTATCTGGGCCACTGCAAAGCATAAAAAAAGCCTGACGGCCTGACAGAGAAGGGAGTTATATAATGTTTAAGAAAATTTGGGCAATATTCATAAGGGATTTACGTATTAACACCAGGGAATTCATTACAATATGGCTTCTGGCAATGCCGATTATATTTGCCTTGGCAATCAATGCCCTTGCACCCAGCATCAACGATTCCACTGTACGGCTGGCACTTGTAGATGGAGAAAACCCTGTACAGGAAGAGTATCTGGAAAACTTCGCCAGAGTCAGTCTGTTTGAAAATGAAGAAGCAGTTCGTGAAAGGGTGGAAAAGCGTGACGACTACATCGGTATCCTTCGTGACGGAGACGAATATTACATTTTGACCCAGGGAAATGAAAATCAGGCAATTGTTGATTTTGCAAAGACACTCCAGGTCCTTTATACACTTGGGTATGACATTGAGGATTCCACTGCAGAGATAATAGAACTTGGAAGAAACACTCCACCGTTTAAAAAGATGCTGGTCAATATAAGCATACTGTTTGGATCAATCCTGGGAGGAATGCTGATTGCTATAAATATCGTCGAGGAAAAGGGTGACAATACAATTAGCGCAATAAATGTAACAACTGTATCGAGGATGGGTTTTGTTTTGGGGAAAAGCATGATGGGGCTGCTGCTCCCGCTATACGGATCCATAACTGTTCTTTTAATCACAGGATTCGGTTATGTTAATATCGGACAGATGCTCCTTGTTGTTCTGTCTGCAACCATGCTGAGTCTGCTTATTGGCTTCGTGGAGGGTCTGGCAAATGACGATATGATGACCGCTGTTGCCAGTTTCAAAATGATATTCTTTCCTGTGGGAGGAGCAGTTGCCGTTGCTGAGGCAGTATCTGATAAATGGCAGTGGACTGTATGGTGGATTCCTTATTACTGGACCTACAAGGGCACAGGTGAAGTCCTGTCCGAAACAGCTACATGGCCAAGGATGCTTCTATACACGGGCATAATAATTGCTCTTTGTGCAGTGGTCTTCATTGTTATGATTCCCAGGGTAAGAAGCGGACTGGAGAAAAGTTGATTAAATGGGCTACCATTTTATATTGAAAGGAGAAAAATCATGACTGGATGGATTATTGGAGGAATTGCGTGCATGCTGTATGCACTGGGAGTTGGTTTTGCTGCCTATAAGAAATCACCGGGACTCATCAAGCTTATAAAGATGAAGATGGGTAAGAAGATGACTGATAAAGGCGCCGTTACAACCGCATGGGTTGCCGCCGGAGTAGTATTCGCCTTTGGAATCGTATGTTTTATCCTTGCCTGAACCAATTTAATATAAGGGCATCCTGACGGGTGCCCTTTTTCACAGGTGATTTATTATAAGCGGAAGAAGTATGGCTGTCATTATTCCGACGGTTCCAAGGGTTGTGCTTGCTACAGCTCCGGCCTCTTCCCCGCTGTGTTCATGTATTGTCATTGACCCTACCAGGTGTGATACTGCCCCCATTCCGATTCCCTTTGCCATGGTGCTCTTGATTTTAAACCACTTAATTATCAATCCTCCCGTAAGGCCACCTGTAATTCCGGCAAAGGATACCAGCAAAATGGCAAGACTGGGGTCCGCTCCAAGGGTCTCGTTCAATGCCATTGCCATGGCACCTGTAATTGATTTTGTGTATATGGCCGTTTTTAGAACATCATCCACTGCAAAGAATCTCAAAGCAATGAATAACAGGACGAAATTCAAACCTACGGCAAACATGCAGCCCACTATGAAAATTATCTTGTGTTTGCTTATGGCATGGAAATTTCTATAGAGGGGTATTGCCAGTATGACAACCATTGGTGAAAGGAAAAATGTTATAAAGTCACCGCCGGGTTTATATGTCTCATAAGGAATTTTAAAAATCAGCATGAAAGCAATACCAATTACAGCGGCAATCAAATATTTGTTGATATACTGAATCCCTATTCTGCTTTTTATATAACTTGAAATCATATATAGGAAAAATGTTATCAAAAGACCCGGAAGGAGTTGGTTCATTTCTTTGTCTCCCTTCTTTTATTGGAAACGGAAACAAGAATGTCAACGAACTTCATTGTCAGGATCATTGAAACAATGGTTACAACCACTCCTGTGATGAGTATAGGGACAATACTCTCCCCTATTACCTTGAAGTAGCTTATGAATGAAATAGCTATTGGTATTAGAAGCAATGTCATGTGTTCAAGGAAGAAGTCTGCCATTTCTGCCAGCATACCGACTTTCAGAACCCTAAACTGCAGCAATAAGAATAATATAATAAACCCAAGAATGGAACCCGGTATAACTATTATATTATTTATCAAATTGCTCAACAGCTCTCCGGCAAACCAGATCAGCAATATTATTGCAAAGGCCTTTATATTTTTCATAGTCTATATATTACCATCCAAAGCCTTTCTTTCATATAATAAATTCTTTACATCACTGTGATATAATTTCATTGGAAGTCGGTTTTGAAACAGGAGAAATATAATGAATGATTCCAGACAGGGTTGCTCGGCAGCCTCAATAGTTTTTTTGATAATAGCCGTTGCTGCATTTATTCTTTTCAGAAAACTGTTCTGGTGGGTTCTGGGTTTTTTAATTCTGATTGTTATTCTTATAAGCGTCAGTCTTCTTGTGTACAACTCCAGACAGAAGAAGAAACGAAATGAAATGGTAGCGGATGGAATTACTGCCGGTGAAGTTGCCGATTATTTCAAAAATGCAGATCAGCGCGTTCAGGCTGTCAGAAGAAATTATTTTAAACTCAAGGACGATAAAATGAGGGCTGAACTCGATTTGATCACAGATAGGTTCAAAAAGATATCTGAAATCGTCAAGGGTGATCTAACAGATTTCAAGCAGGCCAGAAGATATCTGAATACAATGCTTTCATCACTTGAGACGATAGTTGACCAGTCGGTCAAGTTGTTCAATGTTCCTGAAAAGAGCGAAGAGATCAGCACATCCCTCAAAAAGGCTGCTGAAGGAATGATTCTCTTAAGACAGTCTGCAGATAAACAAATAGACAAACTCCATGAAAATAATTTACTTGAACTGGATGTTGAAATTGAAGTTTTGAAAAAAACCCTTGCATCAAGGGGTTTGATTGAACCTGAAGAAGGAAATAATGAATTATAAACCGAGAGGGGATTATTATGGGAAAAGATTCTGAAGTAATGGTAATAGGACAGGACTTTAGTCTTGAAAACCTGTCTGAGACAGAAATAGTCAAAGCCAGGGAAATAGCCGGTGGTATAGACATAACGGATTCGCAGGCAGTTATTGAATTCGGTGTTGGGGCACAGAGTGATATCGCAGATTTTTCCGATACAGTACTCGACCAGGTTCGCAGCAAGGATGCCGGCTTTGCTGGAGAAGCTCTCAATGAATTGATGGTAAATGTCAAGGAAATCGATGTTGATGGGATTTCAGGCAGTAATTCCAAAGGTCTATTAAAGAGGGTTTCCAGAAAAATCAAAAAATTCATTGGGAAGTACAATACACTCTCAGTACAGATTGACTCAATTGTTGTCAAACTTGAAGATACCCGTGATTCTTTGTTCAGGGATATTGAGTTGCTGGATCAATTGTATGATAAAAATGGTGAATATTTGAAACAGCTGGATGTATATATTGCAGCCGGCGAAATTAAACTCAGGGAATTGAATGAGGTTGTTCTGCCGGCTCTTAGAAAAGAAGCCGAAGATTCAGATGATCCTGTAAAAGCACAGGAACTGCGGGATATGCAGGCAATGATCAACCGCTTTGAAAAAAGGGTATATGACCTTAAACTTTCGAGGATGGTATCCATACAGGCGATGCCGCAGATCAGGCTTGTCCAAAACAATGACCAGGTATTGGTAGAGAGGATTCAGTCTTCAATTTTAAATACCATTCCACTGTGGAAGAACCAGATTGTTATAGCTATTACCCTGTTCAGACAAAAATCGGCCTTAAAAATACAAAAGGATGTTACCGATACCACCAATGAACTTCTTAAAAAGAATTCAGAAATGCTTAAGACCGGAACTATTGAGACTGCAAAAGAAGCTGAGCGCGGAATTGTAGAAATAGAAACCCTGCGACAGGTCAATACAGACCTAATAGAGACAATAACCGAAAGCCTTCGCATCCAGCAGGAGGGCAAAGCTGCACGTGCAGCCGCTGAAAAGGAACTTACTGTACTTGAAGGTGAGCTGAAGCAGAAATTAATGGAAGCTCAAAAATAGAAATCTTTGATAAATTTACAATACCGTGCTTTATAATTGAACCAAGGCACGGTATTTTTTAACTATTTTTTCTATTTGTGCAATATTATATCAATTCAATCGTCTATTATACAGAACGGCAATTTTTTGAAAGGTAGGTTTCAATACATTGGGAAATTCGATAGGTGACTTCATCCTTGATAATTTCAACAAACTCAAGAGATATCTGCAGTATACTTTTGAGGAGCTGAGTGAAGCTGATGCTGAAGACATAATACAGGCAACAGCGGTAAAACTTCTCGGCAGCAACAGAAGCAGGATAGATTACCTCTCATCCTATGTATATAAATCAGTTTCAAACGGAGCAAAGGACTATTTCAGGAAAAACAACCGTGTTGTGCCGACAGACTCCTTTGAAGATATCGGAGAAACAGCCGAAACAGAAGAAGATATACTGAACAACGAACTGAGTGAACAAATAAAATCAGCATTGTACAGATTAGATGAAAAATCCAGGTATGTCTTCATAGAAACTGAACTTATGGGTAAAAGCTACGAAGAACTCTCCTCTGAAACCGGAGAACCGATAGGAACACTGCTTTCAAGAAAAAACCGGGCTAAGAAAAAACTAAAAATATTATTGGAAGGTTATGTAAAAGACGGAGGTATAAAATGACAAACGCATGTGGAAATTTTTTCAAAAAAAAGAGTCCCCTTAAAATAGTGGGAATGGTATTCGGCGGAATAATATTGGCAGGACTGATGGCATTCCTGTTCGGATGGGTGATAATGCTGTTGTGGAACTGGCTAATGCCCGAAATATTCGGTTTGGGAACAATAAACTACTGGCAGGGATTCGGAATCTTCTTCCTGGCCAAGATAATTTTTGGCTTTGGTGGAGAACATACAAGTGATGGCAATAAAAGCAAGAAGAAGGACAGGCCGATAAGAGATGAAATCAGCAAAGAAATTCGGAAAGAAATCCGGAAAGAATTCGCAAAAGAAAACGGTCACGACTTTAATGACGAGTATGATGACAAGTATGAAGCCTGGTGGTCCCGCGAAGGCAAAGAATCCTTTGACAAATATATGAACAAAGATAAGGCGGAAGAAGAAACAGAACTCTAAACCTGTTTTCTATACAAATTTGTATTTCCTATAAAGAAAGGGGCTGAATCATTTCAGCTCCTTTCTTCACCCTAATAATTGCACCAGACGTAAATATTTACGTCTGGTGTAATTATTAGGGGGGTAAATTATTGAATATTAGGTTCAGTGGTTTTTAAGCCAATGTATAGCGGAATTTGCGTATACAGCAGCCCCGGTTGCAAGAATTGATTCATCGAATACTACCTTGGGGTGGTGCTGCGGGTAAGTTATGCCATCAACTTTTACAGATGCTGATATTCCCAGGAAAAGAGAAGGAACTTCTACACTGACAAATGCAAAGTCCTCTGATCCACTCATTCTCTGGGTTTTACCTGTCATTGAATACAGGTCGAGTACGCGTTCTTTTCCCAGTAGTTCCATTGTGTAGGCAGGTATGCTTTTTGACAGCTCTTCATCATTTATTACTGAGGGACAGGAATTGAATAAATCAACAGTTACTTCACATCTGAAGGTTTTTCCTATTCCTTCGGAGATTTCCACAAGCCTTTTCTTTATAAATTCCCTCACCTCATCATTGAACGTTCTTATTGTTCCCTGAAGGAAAGCAGTATCCGGAATTATATTTCCCGTAGAACCTCCATGCATTTCTCCCACTGTAACAACAACAGCTCTTTCTGGATCTATTTCCCTTGCGTTGATTTCCTGAAGGGCAATATGTATGTGAGCAGCAACATTAAGCGGATCAATTGTTGCATGGGGCATTGCTCCATGGCCACCCTTTCCCTTGATGTTAATTTTAAACCAATCTGAAGTGGCACTGACAGCTCCGGGTCCTGAAAAAGCGACAGCTCTATCTGGTAATGGCATTCCTGAAAAGATATGAATCATCATTGCTGCATCTACTTTAGGATTTTCAAGTATCCCCGCTGCTACCATTGCCTTTGCACCGGCAAGAGTTTCCTCTGCAGGCTGAAACATCAATTTGACGGTACCTTCGACATAATCTTCATTATCCTTTAAAATTTTTGCAGCTCCCAGAAGCATTGCAGTATGAAAATCATGGCCGCAGGCATGCATGTTGCCCGTCTTAGACTTAAATGGCAAATCAGTCTCTTCTTCAATCGGAAGAGCATCCATATCTCCCCTGATGAGAAAAGTTTTACCGGGTTTCTTCCCTCCTGCCATTGCAAGTACTCCGGATTTACATATTTCAACTGGCTCATAACCAAATTCACGGAGCTTACTCATAACAAATGCTGTAGTCTTCGGCAGATCCAAGTGGGTTTCTGCATTCTCATGAAAATATCTTCTCCAGGAAACAATCTCACCATGTATTTTTTGTGCTTGTTCAAGTATATTTTTCATTCCAGTTCTCCCTTGTCTTCTAGATATGATACTTTTATTATTCCCCTCTTATGAAGAATTTTTGCAAAGAGAATCGTAAGAGGTATCATCAGCAGCAATGCAACACCTTCAAGACCAACAAGAGAGTAGACAAACAAGTTGATTACCAGAATCAATACAAATGGAACAATTCCTGCCATCCAAACATTTTTCACCTGAACTTCGCCCGTGCTTCTGAGCAAAGAAAGTGCCAGGGCTCCGAAAAGTGATGGAAGCATATAATCGGTGGCCGTCTTTATTGCAGGAAGTTCCAATATTGGTCTTAATGGAACAAGCAGAAGTACCCCTGCGGCTATTACAAGGATGGTAAGCATTGATGAAACTCCGACCGAGAGCGTTGCTATGACATCAGCTTTTTCCGTACCCGGAGTTACTCCTGCAACATCCATGGCACCCTTGGCACAGGGAAATTTCAGATTCATTATGTTCCCTGTAATAAATGTAAGATATGCCGCTGAACCAAGCAGCGGGGTAAAGCTGATTACCTCGGATATTGTAAGTGGTACGAATATTGCCAGAAGACCACTTGCACTTAGCATAAACTGCTTGAATGTCGGGAAGATGTCATAAACAGAGCATATTATTATGGGTACCGCAATAAGAATGACTATCGTTATCAAAAGTCCAATTCTTCCTGTCAAATGTATTTCCTTTTTATATTGTTCACTTGTTCTCATATTAACCCCCTTAACCAATAACAGCGGTCCAGAGTATGGAAGATGCCATACCTATGACCAGCGAAAACGAAAGAACAAAGTCCTTCAGCCAATTGACCTTGAATTTTTGAATGACCACTGCCTGAACCGCAGTTACCGCCAGGCTTGTTGCAAATGTAAGTATGTAAATTACACCTTTCGCAAGTATCCCTGGAACAAAAACCGCTGCCAAAGCCACCATGAAGCAGGCCATTACAACATGTGCAAAGTCTGATTTGCTCTGAGACAGCTTGCTTACTTTGTTCATAATACCTTTACCAAAGAAAAGCAGCATAACCATTCCCGCCATTATACCAACAGTCATGACAATCATTATATTTCCAAGGGCTTCCGGTCCTCCTGATGAAGCCTGTGCCAGAGTCATGTTCATACCGGATGCAGCCATGTCCGCAGCCATAAGTTCATAACTGACCGAACCGATTACTGATAGTCGAAGCCAGGGCCATGGTATACCAAGTGCGGGTGCAAGGGCAAAAAGTCCTATTACTATTGCAATTGACGGAACCAAAGTAAATACCAGGGACTGTTTGACAACTCTTTTAAGAAGATCTTTTTCAAATCCAAGCTCAATTCCCCGCTTCCAGGCTTTTCTTGTAAATATGGCAGAAAGCACAAATACAAAGACAATAACGGCAATTACCAGCAGATATACAATACTGCTGTTAGCCACATCAAAATATGTCATAGAAACCCCCAATGAATATTATTATGTCAATTTTATATAATATGTCCGATATATGCAATAAACAGAACTATGACAAGAATAATATATTCTCAGCGAAGATGTATTATAATGGATATACAAAATTATTAAGGATATGAAAATGAAATTAATTAGAAAATGGTTTTTGTCGGGCATAGCAATATTACTACCTGTAGGATTGACGGCATTTGTTCTTGTGTGGATTTTTAATCTTCTTGATGGAATCCTAAGGGGAATCGTATCAAAGATCTTCGGAAAGGAAATTCCAGGACTTGGTCTCCTTATACTTTTTATTATAATTTTTATAGTGGGCATGTTAACATCAAATTTTGTGGGCGGTAAAATCGCTGGATGGTTTGAAAAACTAGTTGGTAAAATTCCTCTTATAAAAACAGTTTACAATCCTATACGCAAAATAACATCTGGTCTTTCCAGCGATAAAAACGAAAGCTTCAAAAAGGTTGTTCTAATTGAATTCCCCAAAGCCGGAACCAAGAGCATAGGATTTATAACCAACAGTGATTTTTCTATCTGCGGAACCGATAAACTCAGTGTTTTTATTCCTACAACTCCAAATCCCACCAATGGGTTTTTAGTTCTTGTTGAAAAAGATGATGTAGAAATCCTGGATATAACCGTTAATGAAGGATTGAATATGGTTGTTTCAATGGGAAGCGCAATCGAAGGAGACCTGAAAACAAAGAAAAAACTTATTATTGACTAAAATTTTTGCAATTTTTAACATGCATCTCTCAAACTTTCTTATATAATATGTATGGGGGACAGGTTATTGGCAGTTTTTCTTACTCCCACACCAAATTATATTGTTTTCAGGAGGAATTATGAACGAAGTAAACAAAAACGTAGAAAAAAGCTATCAGGTAATGACCATGGGGGATTGGTTTGTAACTCTGCTTTTACTTGCAATTCCAATCGTCAACTTCATCATGCTTTTTGTATGGGGATTTGGAAGCAATGATAAACCAAGCAGGGCAAACTACTGCAAGTTGTCACTATTAATTATGCTTATTGTTGTGGTTATCTGGGTAGTGCTTCTTATTGCAGGAGTTTCATTATTCTCATTTCGTAGGTTTTGGTAAGTAGCTGACCCGCCTTTATGGCGGGTTTTTATTTAGATGGTTGATATGTACTTGCTTTATACTATTTTTTGTATATAATTAATAATAGTAATTATTATTGATAAGGAAAATATGGATAGCAGCAAAACTTTCAGATACAGTCAGCAGAGGGAAAAAATACTTGAATTTGTAAAAAACACAAGTATTCATCCAACTGCGGATATGGTTTATGAAAAACTAAAGAGAGAAATTCCTTCAATAAGCCTTGGAACAGTATATAGAAATCTTCATATGCTTGCCGAGCAAGGATTAATAAATAAACTGTCAACCGGTTCAGGTGCCGATCGCTTTGACGGAGACACAGGTGGCCATACACATTTCAAATGTGATAATTGTGGTAAAATATTTGATATAGATGATAATGACAAAACGGATTATCCATTAACTGAGCACCATATTACAGGCAAATATGTTACCTACAGTGGTATGTGCATTGATTGCCTGGAAAATAACTGAAATAAATAGCCCATGGCTATTAAAATAGAAAGGGAGATAACTGATTATGGAATTGAAAGGTTCAAAAACAGAAAAAAATCTTTTGGAAGCCTTCGCCGGGGAATCAATGGCAAGGAACAAGTACACCTATTTTGCATCTGTTGCAAAAAAAGCCGGTTATGAGCAGATAGCTGCAATATTCCTCGAAACAGCAGGCAACGAAATGGAGCATGCAAAGCTTTGGTTCAAGGCACTTGGAGAATTAGGTGACACAGCAGAAAACCTAAAGGCTGCAGCAGCAGGCGAATATGGCGAATGGACTGACATGTATCCACGTATGGCAAGGGAAGCCCGGGAAGAAGGATTTGATAAGATAGCTGCCCTTTTCGACGGTGTTACAGCAATTGAAAAGGAACACGAAGGCAGATACAAGGCACTTCTTGCCAGTGTAGAAGGCGAGACTGTATTCAAGAAACCCGGAAAAGTCCAGTGGATATGCAGAAACTGCGGACATATACATGAAGGTGCAAAAGCACCGGCTGTTTGCCCGGTTTGTTCACACCCACTTGCATATTTTGAAGTAAGAGCAACAAATTATTAATCAATGAACTGAAAAACCCCGGACTGCCGGGGTTTTTTGTTGTGTGTTCAATTCTATAATAACGTAATATAATATACACATATTACAACGGGGGTTTTTCCATGAAAGCTTTGGTTAAAAAATACTCTAAACCCGGCATCTGGCTGGAAGATGTACCGGAACCTGAAATAGGTATGCATGATGTCCTTATCAAGGTCAAGAAGACATCCATATGCGGCACTGACATACATATATATAACTGGGATGAATGGTCACAGCGTACCGTTCCCGTTCCACTGGTCACCGGGCATGAGTTCGTCGGGGAGGTTGCTGCACTTGGAAGTGATGTACATGATGTAGCGATCGGTGACCTTGTGTCAGCCGAAGGTCATATCGTATGTGGAAAATGCAGGAATTGTCTTGCGGGACGACGCCACCTTTGCAAGGATACCAGTGGAATCGGTGTAAACAGACCGGGTGCCTTTGCTGAATATATAAGTGTTCCGCGCGGTAACATCTGGAAATGCAACCCTAACATTCCACTTGATGTTCTAAGCTGCTTCGATCCACTTGGAAATGCAGTCCATACTGCACTGAAGTTCAGTGTTCTCGGTGAAGATGTTCTTATAACCGGCGCAGGACCCATAGGAATCATGGCAGCAGCCATAGTCAGGCATGCCGGTGCCAGACATGTTGTAATAACTGATGTAAATCCATATCGGCTTTCCCTTGCTGAGAAAATGGGTGTAACCAGGGCTGTTGATGTCCGTTCACAATCTGTCAGACAGGTCATGGAAGAACTCGGCATGAAAGAAGGCTTTGATGTTGGCCTTGAAATGTCCGGAAACGGAAAGGCCTTCTCTGATATGCTCGAAAACATGTTCCATGGAGGAAAAATTGCACTCCTTGGGATACATGGTCCAGATACAAGAATAAACTGGAACAGTGTTGTCTTCAATGGTATTACAATAACAGGGATATACGGACGTGAAATGTTTGAAACATGGTACCTTATGTCCTCACTTGTGCAATCTGGCCTTGATATAACACCGGTGATTACCCACAGGTTCCATTATACGGATTATCTGGAAGGTTTTGAGGTAATGAAAAGCGGTCAATCAGGTAAAGTTATTCTGAACTGGGAATAGCGCCTGTGCAGACCGGACCTGTTGAAAACAGCATAACAGTATGGTAATATGACCTTACGAGGGAACTTGGTAAAACTGAATATTGGTTAGTAAAATAGAGGAGCGGATATGAGGGTAACCCATGTATTTTAAGTCCCGGCGGACTGATGACATGGACCAAGGCTTTATCCGCCGAAAGCACGGGATCTGCCGGAACCTGTGACTTGGCTGGCTGAAGGAACTTCGGCCGACTGTTGCTTTATGATCGCAATGAGCTATTTCAATGTAAGTATTGGAATAGCTTTTTTATTTACTGTTTATAACGGGGTGACATTGATGGAAAAAATAATTTTAACAGCCGCAATATGCGGAGCAGAGGTAACCAAGGAACAGAATCCGAATGTTCCTTATACAGTAATGGAAATTGCCCATGAAGCAAGGCGCGCCTTTGAAGCCGGTGCGGCCATAATCCATCTTCATGTAAGGTATGATGACGGAACCCCCACACAGGACATCGAACGATTCAGTCAATGCATCGATGCAATAAAATCCCTCTGTCCCGGGGTAATAGTACAGCCTTCCACGGGTGGTGCTGCAGGAATGAAAAATGATGAAAGACTTCAGCCCCTTGGCCTCGATCCGGAAATGGCTACCCTCGACTGCGGAACATTGAACTTCGGAGAGGATGATATCTTTGTAAACTCCATTGCCACCATCAAATACTTCGCTGAAAAAATGAGGGAACGGAACATCATGCCTGAACTTGAAGTGTTTGACAGAAGCATGATAAATACAGCTCTCTATTTATACAAGAAGGATTTTCTGGGCACTCCCCTGCACTTCAACCTTGTAATGGGCGTAAAGGGTGGAATAGGAGCTTCCCTTGGAGAGTTTTCATTTTTGAAGGACAGCCTTCCTCCTGAGGCTTCATTTACAGCCACAGGAATCGGAAGAAACCAGTTCAATATAGCGGCAATGGCTGCTGTTACCGGCGGACATATACGGGTCGGATTTGAAGACAACATATATATAAGTCCCGGTGAGCTGGCTGTATCAAACGGACAATTGGTTGAAAAGGCAATAAGGATTGCTGGAGAGCTTGGAAGAATCCCTGCAACACCTGATGAAGCCCGTAATATATTAAAAATCAGAAGAGGTGCAAAATGAAAAAAGGTTGTAAGTATGGAACACACAGAGTCATTGAACCCAGGGGGGTTCTGCCTCAGCCCGCAAGGAAAATCGACAATGACATGAACATCTATGACAATGAGATATTGATAGATGTTAAAGCCCTGAACATTGATTCCGCAAGTTTTACACAACTGAAGAATGCAAACAATAAGGATCCGGAGTCAATTGCCCGGAATATCATGGAAATTGTCAATGAGCGTGGCAAGATGCAAAATCCTGTAACGGGTTCAGGCGGTGTGCTGATGGGCAGGGTTGCAAAGATCGGTCCGGCCCTCGAAGGCAAGACCCCACTGAAGGTCGGAGATGATGTTGTTACACTGGTTTCACTTTCCCTTACTCCTCTCAAAATTGAAAAAATAGGGAAAATCCATATGGATATTGACAAGGTTGAAATAAAAGGTCAGGCTATTCTGTTTGAAAGCGGAATTTATGCAAAGATGCCTGGTGATATGAATGAAAATCTGGCCCTTGCAGCCCTTGATGTTGCCGGAGCTCCGGCACAGGCAGCAAAGCTTGTAAGACCGGGTGACAGCGTACTGATTCTTGGCGCAAGTGGAAAATCAGGAATTCTTTGCTGCTATGAAGCAATGAAGAGAGTTGGGCCTACAGGTAATGTCGTTGGAGTGGCAAGCAGGGAAAGTTCCCGTAAGCAGCTTGAGGACCTTGGTGTAAGTCACAGACAATTCATTGCTGACGCAACACAGGTCATGGACGTATATGAAAAAGCCCTTGAAGCAAACAACGGCAAAGAATATGACATCTGTATCAACTGTGTAAATATACCCGATACAGAAATGGCCAGTATATTGCCGGTCAGGGACAACGGAACAGTATATTTCTTTTCCATGGCAACAAGTTTTACGAAAGCAGCCCTTGGAGCAGAAGGAGTTGGCAAGGACCTTAATATGATAATCGGTAATGGTTATACAAAGGACCATGCTGAAATAACCCTGGAAGAATTAAGAGAAAACAAAAAAATCAGGGATTTATTCGAGAAAATCTATTGTTAGACCGGGAGGAACCATGAATTATTCAAGAAAAGATGTATTTTATCCCGAAGTTTCCATGGAAGACTGGAACAGCTGGCACTGGCAGATAAAAAATCGCATTACCACCATTGGAGACCTGAGGAAAAAAATCCCAATATCCCTTGGAGAGGAAGAAGCAATAACCAGGTGCCTTGAAGAGCTTCGAATGGCCATAACACCCTATTACCTTTCCCTTATGGATCCGGATAATCCTGATGATGCGCTGAGAAAGCAGGCGGTCCCCACACTTAGGGAGCTGATTAAGGGAGAAGATGACATTGAAGACCCCCTTCACGAGGATTCCGATTCCCCTGTCCCCGGGCTTACCCATCGTTATCCTGACAGGGTTCTTTTGCTTGTCACTGATCAGTGTTCCATGTACTGCAGATATTGTACAAGAAGGCGGTTTGCCGGACACTATGACTGTCCGCTTTCAAAACCTGCAATTGACACAGCAATCGATTACATCAGAAAAACCCCGGCCATCAGGGATGTCCTCATTTCCGGAGGGGATCCATTTACATTATCAGACAGCCGGCTTGAGGATATAATTTCCAAGCTTCGGGATATTCCGCACGTTGAAATCATCAGGATAGGCACCAGGACACCCGTTGTCATGCCTCAGAGAATCACCCCGGAACTCGTAAAAATGCTTTCAAAATATCACCCTCTGTGGGTCAATGTACATTTCAGTCATCCCGATGAAATAACAGATGAATCAAGGAAAGCCTGTATGCTTCTTGCGGATGCCGGGATCCCCCTTGGCAACCAGTCTGTACTTCTTGCCGGTATAAATGACAAGATATCCATAATGAAGAAACTGGTCCACGAGCTCGTTAAGATGAGAGTCCGGCCATATTATCTCTATCAGTGTGATTTGTCCAGCGGAATAGGTCATTTCAGGACACCGGTTGCCGTCGGCATTGAAATAATTGAGGGTCTCAGGGGACACACTTCAGGTTTCTGTGTTCCTACCTTTGTTGTCGATGCCCCGGGTGGTGGTGGGAAGATTCCTGTCATGCCCAATTACATTATTTCACAGGGCTATGAAAGAATGATTCTTAGGAATTTCGAGGGAATGATCACAACCTACAGTGAGCCGGAGAATTATACATTCAACAGAACCCACGACGAAAAGGATGTTCATCTTGAAGGTATTGCAGGATTACTCAACGGACAGAAAATAACCATTGAACCCAGGGATTTGAAAAGGCACAATGGAGAGGGCAGATAGCACAATGAGTGAATTGGTTTACTGCATCATGGATTACAGGACAATCGCCGTTACAGGCATGTGCAAGAATGCGGGTAAGACAACCACAGTCAATTACCTTATAAAGAATCTGCATGAACAGCATAAGCTTGCCCTTACTTCAATCGGATATGATGGCGAAGAAACCGATGAAATCACCATGCTTGAAAAACCGCGGGTCGATGTATTCCCCGGAATGCTGGTTGCAACCTGCAAAAGCTGCCTTGATATCTCAACGGCTGGTTATAAAACAATCATGAAAACGGGTATTCTTACCGTTCTCGGGGAAATACTGGTCGTAGAGATAATGTCCCTCGGAATCATGGAAATTTCAGGTCCTTCAATGGTTGCACAGCTGATTGATGTATGTAATATTTTCAATGATCTTGGATGTGGAAAAATCATAGTCGACGGATCTGCCGAACGCCAGTCCTTTGCTTCAAGTATGGACTGCACGATACTTGCCTCAGGAGCTGCGGTTTCCCCGGATATGAACAAAGTTATAAGAATGACTGAATATCAATGCTCACTTTATGCAATTCCCCTCTGTTCGGATATTCCCGGGTGTCGATTTAATGAAAATCGGCCCTATGAAACCATCGTAAAACCCGATGAAGCGATTTTAATATTCCGCGGTCCTTTGGTTGATGAGGATTTGCTGGACATAATGAAGAAACACAAAGGCATCAGAAAGAGAGCCATAGTCAATGATGCTGCTTCAATCTTTATTACACAAAAGACCTTCAGAAGCTTCATTGCCAGCGAAGGACTGATTTGCGTAAGAAAGAAAATAAACCTTGCAGCCGTAACAATCAACCCAATGTCACCATATGGAAGCTGGTTTGACAAGGAATTGTTCCTCAGGGAAATGACAGAATGCCTGGGCATACCGGTATTCAACATTTTGGAAGTAAAGGTATAGATTATGCACAACAAACTGGAAATTGACAAAAAAACTGTTGCTTCCTGCAGAAAAAATGCAGGTAAAATCGCTAAGAATATACAAAAATATATTTCACTGCACTCTACCGTTGCCGTTGAGCGCACGGTATGCAGACTATTTGGTGTGGATGGTGTGGACGATATAGAAGTTCCCTACCCTAACATTGTTGTTGATGCCCTGGCTGAATATGGAATCCTGGAAAATGGAGCAGCAGACTTTTTTACAAGAGCCTATCTGCATAAGGGCATTTCAGCCATGGAAACCGCAAAGCTTATTTCAACCTACCGTTTTGATTTTGAGTCCCTTCCTATGTTTACTGCCCGGGAAAAGGCACCCTATCTGGCTCAACAGGCAGAATCCGCCCTTGCCGGTATAAGAGTGCAGAAAAAACAAAGGAATCTTTTTCTTGAAAAATATGGTGACAAGCAAGGTCCTCTTCTATATGTCATTGTTGCTACAGGAGACATCCGGGAAGATGTAACACAGGCTGTTGCTGCAGCAAACCAGGGCGCCGACGTCATAGCCGTCATACGTACAACGGGTCAAAGTCTGCTGGATTATGTTCCTTACGGCGAAACCCACGAAGGTTTCGGTGGAACATATGCAACCCAGGAAAACTTCAAAATTATGAGGTCAGCCCTTGATGCAGCAGGTGAAAAGCTTGGTAAATATATAAGGCTGTGCAATTATTGTTCAGGTCTGTGTATGCCTGAAATTGCCGCAATGGGTGCAGTTGAACGACTTGACATGATGCTCAATGATGCATTGTACGGCATACTTTTCCGCAATATCAATATGAAAAGAACCCTGGTTGACCAATATTTCTCAAGGGTGATCAATGCATTCGCGGGAATCATAATCAACACCGGTGAAGACAACTATCTGACAACCTCTGATGCATACAAAGAGGCACATACGGTTCTCGCCTCCCAGTTCATCAATGAGCAGTTCGCTCTTTTGGCCTGTTTGCCAAAAGAACAGATTGGACTTGGCCATGCATTCGAGATATCTCCATCCCTTGAAAACAGTTTTGTATATGAACTGGCCCAGGCACAGATGATACGCGAAATATTCCCTGAGGCCCCTCTAAAATACATGCCCCCGACAAAACATAAGACAGGTGATATATTCATGGCCAATGTGCAGGATGCCCTCTTCAATATGGTGACCATACTCACAGGCCAGAAAATACATCTGCTTGGAATGCCTACAGAAGCCATCCATACCCCTTTTATGTCGGACCGTGCCATTTCACTTGAAAATGCCGGATACATTTTTACTGCAATGAAGGATCTTGGTGCTGAAATTTCATATAAGAAGGATGGAATTATGTCAGTACGTGCCAATGAAGTTCTGAACAAAGCAGATTCACTGATCCGGGAAATAGCAGAAAAAGGGCTTTTCCCTTCTTTAGGTGAAGGTGTCTTTGCTGATATTCGCAGAGGTGAAGACGAAGGAAGGGGTCTTGAGGGAGTTTTTGTTAAATCAAAGGACTACCAAAACCCATTCATGGACGAAATGGTCAGTGAACTAAAGGAGCAGTCATGAGCGGATATTCAACTGAAAAAAGGGATTTTAATCACAAACTCGATTTAAAGTCACTCAGACCCTATGGAGATACAATGAACGATGGAAGGGTTCAGCTCAGTTTCACCCTTCCAGTCGGAAACTGCGAAAAATCCACCGAAGCAGCAAAGGAAACCGCTGTTAAGATGGGGCTTTCCGATATTGTTGTGGCAAGCATCAAACCACTCGATGAACATTTCACCATGTATATCCTTTATGGCACTTTCACAGGCAGTATAAATTATGAGGAGATCGATGCTCCGGAAAAAGAAGATGAAGCAATGGACATGCCTAAAACCGATGCCTATATAAAAGAAGGAATCGGAAGAAAAATTGTTGTTGTCGGTGCTTCAACCGGCACTGATGCACATACGGTCGGAATTGATGCAATAATGAACATGAAGGGCTATGCCGGTCATTATGGCCTCGAACGCTACGAAATGCTTGACGCCCACAACCTTGGTGCGCAGGTGCCTAACATCGACCTGGTTCGCTTCGCAGTTTCAAAAAAAGCAGACGTACTTCTTGTTTCACAGACAGTCACACAAAAGGATGTACACATAAAGAACCTTACACAGCTTGTGGAAATGGTAGAAGCCGAAGGAATACGGGAAAAAGTACTGCTTATATGCGGCGGTGCCCGGATTTCCAACAGACTTGCAAAAGAACTGGGATATGATGCCGGATTTGGAAGCGGAAAATTTGCAGATGATGTTGCAACCTATATTGCAAAAGAACTTACATATAGAAAAGATCTGAGGAGGAATTAAAATGAATAGTTTTAGGAAGCTGACTCTGGATAAATCCATGGAACTATTGAAAGAATCGCTGGAGCTTACACCCGGTGGCATGCTTGGAATAAGGCGCCCATATAACTTCATTGAAGGCGAATACCCTGTTTTTATAGAAAAAGGATACGCCGGTCATATTGTTGATGTAGATGGAAACGACTATATAGACATGCTTTGCTCCTACGGTCCTATAGTTCTCGGACATATTGAAGAAGAAATCAATGATGCAGTGAAGGCACAGATGGACAAAGGTTTTTGTTTTTCCCTGGTCCAGGAAATTCAAAATCGACTCGAAGCAAAATTGATTGAGCTGATTCCCTGTGCTGAAATGGCTGTCATCGCAAAAACCGGTTCAGATGTTACAACAATGGCAGTCAGGGTTGCCCGTGGATTTACCGGAAAAAACAAAATTCTGCGCTGTGGTTACCACGGATGGCATGACTGGTGTGTTGAAAACCATAACGGGGTTCCCGAATCAATCACTGAGCTGACCATTGAGTTTGAATATGCAGATCTTGATGACCTTAAAAGCAAACTGGACGCCAACAAAGACCAGGTTGCCTGCATCATCATAACTCCTGTCGGACACCCTCTGGCAAAGGATGTTGCAATACCTCCTGACGGTTATCTAAATGGAGTCCGCGCACTTGCCGATGAATATGGTGCTGTACTTGTCTTTGATGAAATCAGGACAGGTTTCAGGGCTTCCATGGGTGGCGCCGGACAGTTATATGGAGTTATTCCTGATCTTGCCTGTTTTGGAAAAGCCATGGCAAACGGATATCCCATCAGTGCCCTTGTAGGGAAAAGAGATGTCATGAAAGTAATGGAAAAGGACGTTTTCATCAGTTCCACCTTTTTCCCGAACAGCCTTGAAATGGCTGCAGCACTGAAGTGCATTGAAATTCTTGAAAGAGACAATGTAATTGAAAACATATGGAACAAGGGAAGGCGTTTTCTTACTTCTCTTGAACAAATCAAGAAAAAATATAATGCTCCCATTACTGTTTCAGGCATCCCTCCCATGCCGTTCATCACCTTTGACAAGGTTGATGAATTATACAAGGCAAGGAGAAAGGAATTCTATACACAGACAATAAGACGGGGTCTGTTCATACAGCCATATCACCACTGGTACATTTGCTTCAGGCACACTGAAGAAGACATGAATTATGCACTCAAGTCCATTGATGAAGCACTTGGATATGTGATGGAAAATTATCCGATCAGGAGCAAGGGGGAATAAGATGGGCAAAATCATATCAATTGATGAATGTATTAAGTTGATTGAACCGGGTTCGGTCATTATGGTGGGGGGATTCATGGGTGTAGGCTCTCCACACAGAATAATTGATGCCCTGTTTGAAGCAGGAACTAACAAGCTTACCCTGATTTGCAATGACACATCCATGGAGGACTATGGAGTAGGAAAAATGGTTGTCAATCGGCAGTTCAGGAGAGTAATTGCCTCTCATATCGGACTTAACAGAGAATCCGGTCGACAGCTGACTGCAAATGAAACTGAGTTTGAGCTGGTTCCTCAGGGTACTTTGGCTGAAAGAATCCGGGCCGGAGGTGCAGGACTTGGTGGTATATTGACTCCGACCGGCGTTGGTACAGTGGTTGAGGAAGGAAAACAAATAATTGAGATCGATGGAACAAAGTATTTGATTGAACTGCCCTTGAGGGCTGATATTGCTTTGATTGCAGGTACAAAGGTTGATGAATCCGGAAATGTATTCCACGCAAAGACCACAAGGAACTTCAATCCATTGATGGCAATGGCAGCAGACCTTGTCATTGTCGAGGCTGAGGAATTAGTGAAAACAGGTGAAATCGACCCCCACCTGGTCATGACCCCTGCAACCCTTGTGGATTATATCGTATTTGGAGGTGTTTCATGAATACTGCCGATCCTAAGATAACAATTGCAAAAAGAGTGGCAAAGGAGCTTAAGGATGGATACATGGTAAACCTTGGAATTGGTTTGCCCACTATGGTTGCTGACTATGTTGAAACAAATGTAACATTCCAATCCGAAAACGGTCTTCTTGGGCTTGGTCCAAAACCAGACGATGATAAAATCGACAGAGATATTTCAAATGCCGGCGGACAGCCCGTAACAATGGTTGCCGGTGGAATGTATTTTGATTCAGCATATTCCTTTTCGCTTATACGGGGAGGACACGTCGATGCAACGGTTCTTGGTGCCCTGCAGGTAGATGAACGGGCAAATCTCGCCAACTGGATGATACCTGGAAAAATGGTACCAGGAATGGGTGGCGCAATGGATCTGGTCACAGGGGCAAAAAAAGTAATAATAGCCATGCTTCATACCAGTAAAGGCGAACCAAAGATACTGAAAGAGTGTACCCTTCCTCTGACAGCACCAGGAGTAGTTGACATGATTGTAACGGAAATGTGTGTCTTTGAATTCATTGATGGTGTTCTGACGCTGACGGAGCTGAGTCCCGGTTTCAGTCTTTCTGATGTTAAGGAAGTTACACCGGCAGATTTCACTGTCAGATTAGTGGAGGAAATATGAGAAAAGTAGTAATAGTATCTGCCATAAGAACGGCAATAGGCTCATTCGGCGGAGCACTGAAAGATGTTTCTGCCGTGAAACTTGGAGAAACAGCAGCTGTTGAAGCAATCAAGAGAGCAAAAATAGATCCTACTCAAATTGACGAAGTCATCATTGGGAATGTTCTGGGAGCCGGACTTGGCCAGAACATAGCAAGGCAGATTTCCGTAGCAGCAGGAGCCGGTTTTGAAGTTCCCGCAATGACCATCAACAAGGTCTGTGGATCTGGTCTCAGGGCCGTTACAATGGCAGCACAGATCATTGCCCTGGGCGATGCTGATATAATACTGGCCGGGGGGACGGAAAATATGTCCCAGGCTCCCTATCTGATGCAGTCTGCACGTTGGGGAACACGTATGGGCAATGCTGAAATAACCGATTATATGGTAAATGACGGCCTTTGGGATGTCTTCAATGACTACCATATGGGAGTTACTGCAGAAAACATAGCAAAACAGTGGAATATCACCAGGTCTGAACAGGATGAGTTCGCCATCAACAGTCAGAATAAAGCAGAAAAGGCCACTGAAAGCGGTCGTTTTGAAGACGAAATTGTCCCTGTGTTAATTCCACAAAGAAAAGGCAACCCAATTACTTTTAAAAAGGATGAATATATAAGATATGGAGCTACCATAGAGAAGGCTTCAGCATTGAAACCTGCATTTGCAAAGGAAGACGGAACTGTTACTGCTGCAAATTCCTCAGGAATCAATGATGGAGCGGCAATGCTTGTTCTGATGAGCGAGGAAAAAGCTCAGGCGCTGGGAGTTGATCCAATGGCTACAATAATATCTTATGCTTCTGACGGGGTTGACCCTAAGATCATGGGAACGGGACCAATTGGTTCAACCAAAAAAGCCCTTGAAAAAGCAAACTGGACAATTGAAGAGCTTGAATTGGCGGAATTGAATGAAGCTTTTGCCGCACAATCAATAGCTGTTATGAGGGAACTTGAAATAGATCCTGCTATTGTCAATGTAAATGGTGGTGCAATTGCCCTCGGACATCCAATTGGTTGCTCCGGAGCAAGAATACTTGTCACCCTTCTACATGAAATGAAAAAGCAGAATGCCCATAAAGGTCTTGCGGGTCTTTGCATAGGAGGAGGAATGGGAACTTCAATACTCATTGAAACATAATATCAACCTTGTATAATCCAAAATTGCTTGTCGGATTATACAAAATCCGTAAAAGGTTCATTTGAAGGCAATGAAATTCAAGACAACTGCTTAATATGCATTATACCGGCATATTCGGATGGTTATAGTCTTTCCGTTATGAAATCACAGATTTTGTCGATTGCCTTGGAATATAAATCGCTTTGTTTAGTGACCAGTGTTTTTCCCACCCACCACACTCTATTTATTTTTTTTGCAGCAACCATTTCTATAAATCCGTGAACAGCATCTTCATACTCTATGTGTTCTACAAATACCCCTGCTTCTTTCAACACACTGACATACCTTGCTGCATCCTGACGCAGACTGTCCATGGAACAGCTTATGACAATTGAATCAGGAATGCTTCCGGCTTGATCCTTCGTCATATAAATCGGACTTGCCAGTGGTTCTTTCCTGGAATTTTTATTTGGATAGTACTTCATATTAAGAAGTTTCATATTGAAAGAAGGTATGGAATAGCGATGGTGTGGCCTGGTCTCAGGGTCAATATATGCATCAAGGAAAGGATAATTCAATATTTGTCCGCGTATATCCATGCTTTTTCCCAAAAGTATTGACAACCCGGCAGCAATGTTTGCACCCGCACTATGCCCCATCAGAAAGATTCTGTTTCTGTTGAAATTAATTTCAGTATCATCAATGAGTCCCTGCACGGCATCAAGACAATCATATGTTGATTCCGGATATGAAACCTTCGGAGCATACCTGTATTCTATTGAAGCAACATTGATGTCCAACCGATTGTTTAAAAATGAGCAGAGCTTGTCGTCGGAATAATGATGTCCGCTGACAAATCCACCACCATGGATATCAACCAACAGCGGAGAGTCTGGTTTTCGTGAGGGATAAAACAGAACACTGACTTCACCTCCGTCACGTCTTTTGAAAATTATTTCCTCTCCTATGGTGTTTTTTGTTTTCATAACTCTCCTTGAATAATATATACACATTTCATCGAATAATATTCAAAAACGGAAATAAACCTGTCAGTTGGATCTGATGTTTATCTTATCTTGTTTCCTATTGATAACTATACA